>JAFODZ010000013.1 GCA_017380435.1 Oscillospiraceae bacterium | reverse complement strand
TGGCTGATGCTGCGGCGGCTTTTTCCAACGGCATAGCTTTGAAACAGCTCACCGATCTGATAGAACAACATCACCGCAATGGCCTCTGTGTAGTCTCCGTTGCCGGTGACTGCCAAAAGAATGGCACCGACTGTAGCAACTGCCATCAGAAAGTTTTCATCAAAGACCTGTCGGTTCCAAATGCCGCGACCTGCTTTTTGCAGAATGTCATAGCCTACCACCAGATAGGGGAGCATGTACAGCCCAAAGCGCAGCCAGCCTTTTACAGGCAGCAGCCCCAAGATCAGCATCATTCCTGCGGCAAGCAAGATTCGCCGCAGCATTTTTCTTTGCTTTTTTGTCATCGTAATTCTCCTTAAAAGGGAATGCGCTCCGAAGGAGTCCTCCGGAGCGCTTTGATATTACAGCTGGATCTCAAAGTCGGACACGGCTTTTTTGCAATTTTTCGCAACTGCCTGCATCACAGCTGCAGGATCCTGTCCTTCCGCAAACTCCACAATGAGCTTTTGTGCCATAAAGTTCACAACAGCGTTCTGCACGCCGGGTGTCTTTTTAGCGGCATCTTCAGCTTTCAGGGCGCAGTTTGCGCAATCTACTTCGATCAAATAAGACTTCTTCATAGGAAGCACCTCGATTCTTAATTCCAAACGATTAAACAAACACTTAATTGTTTGACTTCAGTATAATAGAACTTGCATGCTTTGTCAAGCTTTTGCATAGAATGCTTGGCTTTTTAGGTGTTTTGTGCTATGATGTGAACAGCATAGGAAAAGGGGAGGCGGCAGTATGACTCATTTGCCCCATCAACACGATCATAAATCGCAGCATATATCCCAGCACATGCCCGCTGCAGAGGGATTTCAGGCGGCAGCGCAGCTGTTTCATCAGTTGGGTGATGGCACGCGCATCCGGATTTTTTGGATCCTGTGTCACTGCGAAGAATGCGTGATCAACCTTTCTGCTATGATGGAAATGTCCAGTCCGGCGGTATCGCATCATCTGCGGCAGCTGCGGGAAGCCGGTCTGATCATCAGCCGGAGAGAGGGAAAAGAAGTGTACTATAAAGCGTCGGAAGAACCTGCTGCCGCAGCGCTGCACACGATGATTGAAGAACTGCTCACGATTTCCTGCCCCATGGAAAACGAAGCATAAGAGTTGCAAACAGATTGCTCCCTGCCGCGTCATGGCAGGGAGCTTTTTTCTATTGCAGGGAATGACAGAATATGCTATAATACAAAAGATTTTTCGCGCAAGATTTTCGGAGGAAGCATTGTATGTGGAACGAAACCAAACGGGCGCAGTATCTGGCCGGACTTCGGGCAGGAATTTCCATTATTTTGGGATTTATTCCTGTGGGAATCGCCTATGCAATTATGGCAGGTCAAGCAGGCCTTTCCGGTGCAGAAACGGTGCTGATGTCTGCCACCGTGCTGGCAGGTGCCAGCCAAATGATGGCGGTGGGTATGTATGCCCAGGGTGCTGCCTTGGTGACGATCATTGTTGCCACTTTTGTGCTGAACCTGCGGCATTTAATTATGAGCACCTGTGTGATGAATGAGATGCGGGAAGCGCCCCTTGGAATCCGTTTGCTTGGGGCATTTGGTGTCACTGACGAGACCTTCGCCATGTTTACCACTGCGCGGGATGGCCATTCCAACAGTATGTTTTTTATGGGCCTTGTAACCTGTGCCTACACCTCTTGGGTGGGCGGAACGGCCATCGGCGTGCTGACCTCCAATCTGTTGCCCGATTTGCTGTCGGCCAGCCTGGGTATCTCGCTGTATGCCATGTTTGTGGCCATCCTGGTGCCAAATCTTACCAAAAACCTGCGGCTTGCGTTGCTGGCGGTATTGACGGCTGCGGTGAATACGTTGCTTCGGAATGTGATGGACGGCAGCTGGGCGTTGGTGGCCAGCACCGTGCTTTGCGCCGGTATCGGCGTGTTCTTTGTGCCGCTGGAAGAGCAGGGAGGTGCGGAAGATGCGCGCTGAACTGATTTTGCTGTGCTTTGGCATGATGGCGGTGACTTATTTGCCCCGCGCATTGCCTGCCGCACTGGTGGATAAACTGAAGTTTAGCCCTCGGGTGGAAAAGTTTCTGAAGCTGATCCCCTATACCGCTATGGCAGCGCTTGTGATCCCGGGAGCCTTTACCGTAGATGCAGCCCGACCTGAAATCGGCATTGTCGGTGTTTTGGTGGCCGGACTTTTGGCTTGGCGCAAGCTGCCTATGATGGTATGTGTCATCGGTGCCATTGTCGCGGATTTCCTCTTATATCTGCTGTAAAAAGCGTCAAGTGCGTTTGTGCTGCATGCCGGTGTGATCGACGGTGTAGTTGTCGGGATAGATAAGTTCCGATACTTTGATCAGGCTATAGCCGTCCTTTTGCAGGCCTTCGATGATGGCTGGCAGTGCGCCCGGCGTGTCGGGCGCGGCATTGTGGAACAGAATGATGCTGCCCGGCTGGGTTTTGCTCAGCACGCGTTTGACGATGGCATCAGAACCGGGATTTTTCCAATCCAGACTGTCCACAGACCACTGAATGGGATACATGGGCATTCGATTCACCGTGTTGATGACTTTGTCGTTGTAGTCACCGTAGGGCGGGCGAAAGAGCGTAGGCGTCACGCCGGTAACTTTGGCAATTTTTTCGTTGCAGGTTTTCAGGTCAGTGATCATCTGATCGGGTGATAACCGGGGAAAATGCGCATGATCAGCCGAATGATTCATAATTTCGTGCCCGGCATCGAACAATGCTTTTACCGATTCCGGATACTTATCCACCCATTCACCTACCACAAAAAAGGTAGCCTTTACGTGATATTTTCCCAAAATGTCAATAAGCTGCTGGGTATCCTCGTTTCCCCAAGCGGCATCAAAGGTCAAACAGGCCTTTTTTTCACCACCGGTATCCACACAATAAATGGGCAATGGCTTTGCGTTTGCGCTGGTAAGCAAGGCGTGTCCCGGTCCGGTGAGACTCAGTAAACCAATGCCCAATGCCACCACCGCAGCGGGTACCCAATAGCGCAGTTTGCGCCGGATCCGCGCTTTGAAACGCAAAGATATGCCGCGTTTCCCGTGCGTGGAGATGAACTTCATAAGCAAACCCCCTTAAAATAATAATCGATTTCATATCAAGTTTATTCCGAGAAAGCAGGAGATAGAAATGGAACAACTGAAAAAAATCGTGCAGGAAATGACCCTGGAAGAAAAGCTTGGACAGATTTTCCTGTGGAGTCACGTAGATGCGGATGTAGAAGCCGGCGTTGCAGCCATGCAGCCCGGTGGTCTGGTGCTGTTTGCTGCAGATGTTGCAGAGATGACCGGCGACCAGCTGCGTGAAAAATTGGCTCGCATTCAGAGCAAGGCCAAACTGCCTTTGCTGATGTGTGTTGACGAAGAGGGCGGCACTGTGGTGCGCGTCAGCCGTCAGCCTCAGCTGCGCGGCGAAAAGTTCAAGTCCCCTATGGATCTGCGCCGTGAGGGTGGCCTTGAACTGGTAAAGCAGGATGCAGAGGAGAAGTGCCGCTTTTTGCGCTCCTTTGACATTAACGTAAACTTTGCGCCCGTTGCTGATATGAGCGACAATCCCGAAGCTTTTATCTATCCCCGTGTGTACGGTGGTGATGCAGCCGAGACTGCGGAATACACCAAGGAAGTCTGCGCCATCATGAGCCGGGAAAAGGTGGGCAGCTCGCTGAAGCATTTCCCGGGTTATAGCGACAATCGTGATACCCATAAGGAACTGGCCGTGGATTCCCGTCCGCTGGAGCAGTTTGAGCAGGTAGATCTGGTGCCCTTCCAGTCCGGTATTGATGGCGGCGCCGATAGCATCATGGTGTCTCATACTATCGTAGAATGCTTTGATCCCGAGCAGCCCGCATCCCTGTCTCCCGCAGTGCATCAGTACATCCGCGAGAAAATGGGATTTGACGGTATCTTGATGACCGATGATATGAACATGCAGGCCATCGTCAAGCATTGCAACGGCGAAGATCCTTGCGTGCGAGCCTTGATGTGCGGCAATGATATGCTGATGATCCAGGATATTGCTTCCGGCATTCAGCGGGTGCGCGGTGCCGTAGAAGATGGCCATGTTTCTATGGAAAGCCTGGATCAGAGCGTGCTCCGTGTATTGAAGTGGAAGCATAAGCTGGGCCTGCTGTAAAGGAAAGACCCTTTACGGACAATTTTGGCGAAATCGAGGGAAATACTATGAAAACCATGTCTCCTCGCGCAATGCTTGTGATGTCTATGACGGTGTTCGGCACCATCGGTCTCTTTGTGCGGAACATTCCGCTTGCCTCCGGAGAAATTGCATTGTACCGGGCCGTGCTGGCCGCACTGCTGATCGGCGGATATTTGTTGCTGCGCGGACAAAAAATCGATCTTTCTGCCATGCGCAAGCAACTGCCCATCCTGGTGTTTTCCGGCATTGCCATCGGTATCAACTGGATCCTGTTGTTTGAAGCTTACCGTTATACCACTGTATCGGTGGCAACCCTCAGTTATTATTTTGCGCCTGTCATTGTTACCGCGGTCAGCCCGTTGCTTTTCCGTGAAAAACTTACCGTAAAGCAGATGATTTGTTTTGTGATGAGTACCGCGGGCTTGGTGATGATCACCGTTTCCGGTGATATGAGCAAGGGTGGAACCGATTTACTGGGCATCCTGTGCGGGTTGGGTGCAGCGTGTTTTTATGCCAGCGTGGTGTTGATGAACAAGTTTGTCAAGGATGTAGACGGAATCCAGCGCACACTGATCCAGTTTGTTTCTGCAATTGTGGTGTTGGTGCCGTATGTGTTGTTTACCGACGGACTGAACTTTGCAACATTGCAGCTGAAAGGCTGGATCTGCCTGTTGGTGGTAGGTCTCTTCCATACCGGCGTGACCTATTGCCTGTATTTCTCAGCGCTGAAGGATCTGCCGGGTCAAAAAGCTGCCATCCTCAGCTACATCGATCCGCTGGTTGCGGTGCTGGTTTCTGTGGTGGTACTGGGAGAAAGTATGGGCTTGCTGCAGGTGATCGGTGGCCTGTTGATCTTAGGGTTTACTCTGTGGAATGAACTTTCTGCCACAAAAGAATTATAAAAGCAATACAAAGGAAAAGCAGACTCTTTCGAGAGTCTGCTTTTTTGTGTTTACGGATTGGTGCCGGAATTGGAGTTACCGGATGCAGCATCAACACGTTCCAGAATCAGAACGACTTCGCCGTTCTTTCGTTCCACACGTACGCGGAAATCTTTGCTTTCCCAACCCTTTGTCTCATCAAACGCTCCGTACAATTTATCCAGCTCGGTTCGGAAGCTGTTGGTAAAGCCGGTTTCATCGGTGTAAACATAGAAT
>JAFODZ010000012.1 GCA_017380435.1 Oscillospiraceae bacterium | reverse complement strand
GTTTACCAATACCGGCTCTTGCCAAAGCAATGGCGATATTCGATCCCAGCCCGCCCAGACCGCAAATGGCAACCGTTGCTGACGAAAATCGTTCGTGAAGGGCAAGTCCGTGGCGAGCAATTAGGGCGTCTGCCCATTCTTTTTTAGAAGGGATCAATCAACCACCTCCCACAAAGCTGACGATCTCCAGACGATCGCCGTCTTTGAGAATGGTGACATCGTATTGCGACTTGAATACGATGTCGCCATTACGTTCCACTGCGATTCGTTTGGGATCGTAGTTGGTTGTCGCCAGATACTCCGATACTGTCTTTCCTGCAATATCCAGCTCTGTTCCGTTTACTTTTACCATGATCGCACCTCCTAAAATAAAAATACGGGAAACCTCCGATTTGGAAGTTTCCCGTGACGCTCACAAAAGTCCCTACGTTGGCATTATCCAAATCAGGTATATGGGTCGAAGGTTGTACCTTCCTCTCAGCCTGTATTACAAGCTCCCCGTGTATGAAATTGTAAAATAAAAACAGGAGACACCCTTTGGATGCCTCCTGTAAAAAATCCTTGAGTATGACTTCCTACGGCGGCATTATCCGCATCAGGTTAAAGGGTCGAAGTTGGATGACTTCCTCTCAGCCTGCTGACACAAGCTCCCCTGTTCTGTTTGGGTGTATTATAGCGCGGTTATAGGCAATTTGCAAGCTATTTTTTCGGGACGCTCCCCTTTTCCAGTCCAATCACGGTGTCTTGTCATGGAAGAGAACCTGTGATAGGATGAATACAAGCTCTCTTGCCGCAGCAAAATCGAAAACAGGTTTAAGGAGTCGCCTATGAAAAAATATCCCATCCATCGGGAGTTCTTCCCATGGAATCTGTTTGCGCCGCCCATCAGCGAGCAATTTCTGGCTATGGCAGTTCCCCACATGAAGCCGCCAAAGTTCCTCTGGCGGGATCGGGAAGTGGTTGTGACCACACAGCAGGTTGCCTGTCCCGATGGTGAAAAAATCACCTGCTTTGTACTGTCACCCAAAAATCTCACCAAAAAAGCCCCTTGCCTGCTCTATCTTCACGGCGGTGGATTTGTGCTGGAAGCGGCAGGCTATCACTATGCCAACGCCATGCGTTACGCGAAAGAGGTTGGCTGCAAGGTGGTATTTCCCCTGTACCGGCTGGCACCCAAACATCCGCACCCGGTTTTCTTCGAAGACTGCTACGCGGCTTTTTGCTGGGCTTATGACCACGGGGAAGCCTTGGGAATTGACACCACACGCATAGGAATCGGCGGCGACAGCGCAGGCTCCACACTGGCGGTGGGTGTTTGTCTGATGGCGCGGGAGCGGAAACACCCGGTGAGATTTCGGTTTCAGATGCTCCCCTATCCCTTTTTGGATGCCCGAAACAGCAGTGATTCCTGCAAACGCTTTACCGACACGCCCATGTGGAATTCTTCCCTGTCCCAACGGATCGCCCCTATGACCAACGTGGACAGATCAAACCCCAACTATGTCTGGTATTCTCCTGTAGAAGCCAAAAGCTTTGAAAACCTGCCTCCTGCCTACATCGAAACAGCAGAGTTTGACTGCCTCCACGATGACGGCATCCTCTATGATAGGTTACTCCGTGATGCAGGCATCGACGTGACCCTGAACGAAACCAAAGGCACCATGCACGGTTTTGATATTGCCCAAAAAGCGCCCACAACACTGGCTGTCATGACACAGCGGATCGCCTTTATGAAGCGGATGATTTAAAGTTCAATCGCTTGCTCTGATAAAATATCCATCACTACAGTGCAAAACCCCGGAAAGCGCATGCTTTCCGGGGTTTTCATCTGTTCAGTTTCTGTTTTCAACAGTGCGCAGCCATCACAGATCGGTGGCTATGCCTCACTGGATCTGCACCAGGCTCAGGGCTTTATTTCTGCAGCCGCACAGCAGGGTGCATAGGTTGTATCGTCCAGAATGAGCACCTTTACATTGTCGCCGGTGAGGAGTGACGAAGGATCGCTGACGGTCAGATATTCTGCCTTCACCATTTTGCCAGCCTCGTAGCTGACGACCAGAACCGACACGCCGCTGCCAACCGTCTCAAGAGATACTTCACATCCGGAATCACTCCAGCTACTGGAAACAACTTCGCCCCAGGTAATGGTAAAGTTATGGCTGTAGGCCGCCACCGTTCCGCCCAGATAGGCTGCAAGCCGGAACTTCATCATGCAGCTGCCATCTTCCGGATTCACAAAGGTATAGCTGTCAGCAGCCTGTTCGGAATACTGCACATCCCACTGATCCCAAGCCTGACCGTCCCAATACTGGATCTCGGTCATTTCGGGAACAAAACTGGTCTTCCAGCGAGCGGTATACTGCCGTTTTTGTCCCACAGTTGTGCCCTGGGGCTGGGTGACAAAGAGCTTGGGCAGATCCACCGGTGCCGAAGCACCTTCGGGGAAGGTGTAATACACATAGCAAGCACTGTCACTGGCATAAACCATATCCCAGTCGCCCTGCTGGGTGACCTGTTTGCCGTCGATGTATGCAGAAACGGGAGATGTGAACTTACACACGTTTGCACCGTTAAGCTGCGTGGGGATCACCTTGATTTCCACGCGATATTGTTCGCCCTCAACAAAGGTATCGGTGGGATCCATCTGCGTGCCTTCGCTGTCATACCAGATCACGCCGCCCGTACCGCCGTACACGGGATCCAGTCGGTAAATCTCCGGGTAAGCGGTGGTCACAGTGTAATCAGGCGTTTTGCCTGCCACCGGGACATCCAGATCGTAGACCATCACGGTGGTTATTTCCTGCGGCTGGCAGGTAAAGGCAGCGGCGATCCTCTGCTCGGTGAGGCCGGAGCTGCCGGTGGTGTTGCCCTCGGCACCCACCCCGTTAATGCTGGCGGTAAAGAGCATTTCCATCCACTTGTCGTGCCAGAAGGTATAGTCCTCTTCCGTCTTGATGTAAACACGGGCTCCGTACTGATGTCCGGGAATAAAGGTTTCATGATCGTAAACCCAATCGCCTTTGGTCAGATCAAACCAAC
>JAFODZ010000011.1 GCA_017380435.1 Oscillospiraceae bacterium | reverse complement strand
ATGGGTTTCTGAGGATCGGTGTAGATGTTCTGACGCAGGCCGTACAGAGGCAGAGCCTGTGCGTAGGACATACCGCTCATCACGATGATGGAAGCATACTTCTCAGTGAACATAGAAGCATAAGCGGTCTGCAGGCGGTCATTGCCCTTGGTGATCTTAGCCAGGTTCACGATGGAGGGATAACCGAAGCTGCGGTCGCCATCCTTAATAGCGGTGCGGCGAACCAGAACAGCATTGGCCAGAGTTTCCTTGGCAGTCTTGCCGGTAACATCCAGAACCAGGTTCTTGTTGCCCTTGGCTTCCAGATTCTTAACGGTGTCATACAGGTCGGAGATGTTCTCTGCCCATACGCCCAGAGCTACGCCGGCAGCAGTAGCCACTTCGTTCATAGCTTCCCAGTTGGCAGGAGTTGCGCCGTCCAGGATCACATCCTTGCCGCAAACTTCCAGAGCGGCCTTAGCGCACTCCACATCCCAGCACTCCAGCACCAGGCTGCGGCCGGTAGCGGCTGCCTTCTTAACCAGAGCTGCATAAACAGCGGGGTCATTCTGGGTATTGGCGACCTGTACGAATTCCACATACATTCTCTCGCCGATACGCTCGTAATCCACCTTCTGCAGGTCAGCCAGCTTAGCATCGACGGTTGCTTCGTCCATGCAGGTGCAGACGGAAACTGCGTACAGGTTCTTGTTAACCAAAGTCTTCTCGTGACGGAACAGGACAGTTTCGCCGCCCAGCTTGTGCTCGCCGACGGAGATGGTCTTCATAGCGGGAGCAGTCTGCTCGTTGAGCATTGCCTTTGCATCATCAGAGAAATAGGGGCACTTGTCGATTTCCACAGCGCCCTGGGCCACCTTCATGCAGAATGCCATACAGGTGGGGCTGCCGCACTCCTTACAGTTTTTCTTGGGAGACAGCTTAAAAATGTCAAGACCTTTCAAAGCCATTGTATGTATCCTCCTTTAAAGCTTAGACCAGTTCAGAAATGAACTGCTTGATGGTGGCGATGGCAGCAGGATGACGCATAATAACGGCATCAGCACCACCGGTCAGGTTTGCGGCAGCAGTGGAAATCTCCATTGCAATTGCGCGCTCTTCCTGGCAGCCCCATGCGGGTTCATCAGCTTCGGAAGCGGTGGATTCCTTCACACCCCAAGTATCGGTGGATACAGGAGCGATAATGGGCATCTGCAGATCGTCATCGGACTGAGCCAGAGCAGCCAGACGGATGCGGTCCAGAGTGGAAGCCACATACTCAAAGCCATAGCCGACAGCGGCAGTACCGATGTTCATAACAATGGAATTAGCAGGAACATTGGCATCCTTCTTGAGCATAATGTTCAGCTGCTTTGCCAGGTTGATATCGTCAGCGGTTTCAGCGCCTACCTTCTGGCCGTAAGCCAGAGCAACGGATGCGCCGACGGTCTTGCAGTTTTCCTGCTTTGCGGACATACAGACAATGTTCTTGCCCTGCAGAGCCTCGGAGATCTTGGAGAACAGCTCGCCGTCCTTCTCCAGGTTCTTGCAGCCCATGATCACGATGGGCATGGAAACAGCCTCGGCAACAGCCTTGGCATCGGCTACGCAATCTTCAACGGAGCGGTTGTCACCGTTGGGATCGGCAGACTCGAAGTTCAGAGCAATGAAGTCAGCGCCTTCCATGGTCTCAGCCTTCTTGGCATATTCAGCCATGGTGGTGCAGCCGGCATAGAACTCGTTGATGCCTGCGCTGGTCCAGCTTGCGGCATTGTCGGAAATTTCCACGCCGATCTTCGGTGCGTGCTCGATGGCAGCATCAAAGGTGTAGAACGGCAGCACATTCTGACCGCCGATGACGATTGCCTTGTCACCGGTGCCCAGGGTTACGGTATTAATTTTACCGCTGTAGGGCTGCGTCTTGGGTACAAAAGACATGATTGGTTTCCCCCTTGTTTAATATAAAAAATTTAAAAAACAGATTCATTA
This sequence comes from Oscillospiraceae bacterium, assembly GCA_017380435.1. Classification (GTDB taxonomy): domain Bacteria; phylum Bacillota; class Clostridia; order Oscillospirales; family Oscillospiraceae; genus Faecousia. Next base: position 35,480 of record JAFODZ010000011.1, on the reverse strand, counting down.
CAGTCCCATGGACTGCATAATGCCCTTTAGGGCGACTTTTACCGGGTTGCTATCCGGCAGCTTGGCGGAAGGTTCACCGTTGCAATCGCAGCGATAGACGCCTTCATCCTGGGGCAGAACGCCCAAAAGGTTCAGACCGTGCTTTTCGATCTCTGCCTTGACACCGTCATCCAGCACACCGCCAGGCGCACGGTTGACGATCAGGCCCATACAGCCAGGCTTCAATTCCATTTCCTGGATCATTTCCGCCACCCGGGCAACCGCCTGGATGCCACGACGGGAACAATCAGAGATCAGCAGCATGGTATCCACATGGGGCAGCGTTCCCCGGGCCACATGCTCCAGACCGGCTTCGTTGTCCATAACAACATAGCCGTAATTCTTTGCGTACTTATCAACCAAAGTCTTCAGCACACCGTTGACATAGCAGTAGCAGCCTTTGCCCTGAGTTCTTCCCATGACAAGCATATCAAAATCATCTTCCTCAATGAGGGCAGAATTGAATTTGAAATTGGCATAATCTGCTTTGGTCATACCGGCGGGGATAGATCCCTTTAGTTCCGCCTGAGCCATTTCCTCGCGGATGGCCCCCAGACTGGTCTCAACCTCTACGCCCAGAACCTCGTTCAGATTGGAATTGGCATCGGCATCCACAACCAGCACCGGCCCTTGATTCTTTTTGCAAAGATAATCGATGAGCATGCCGCAAGTTGTGGTTTTGCCTACGCCGCCTTTACCGGCAACAGCAATGGTATGAGGCATAATCCGTTCACCTCCAAATAAGAAATTTGGACATAGTATGCCCATATCAATACAACGATATCGTACCACAATCCGTTCCCTTTTTCAACCACAATTTGCACAGAATCCAAATATTTTCTCAATCCGACAAATTACACTTTTCACAATAATACAGAATATGGTATTTTCCGATAAAAATGTATTGAATTTATCTTTAATAGATGTTATAATGGGAAAAGTTTCGTCTATATTTAACATTTCGGCAAGGAAGGTGAGCACTTGGAAAACTACACCAAGTATGCATTAAAAGATTCCGACGCACTGACGCAGCTGCTTCGGGAACAGGATCAGATCTTTGTGATTGCCTGCAACAAATGCTTTAAAGAGTACACATCTGACAAAAATACGGAGCTGGAGAAGTTTTTAGAGCTGGCAAACAGTCTCGAAAAAACCATTACCGGCGTGATCCGCCCGGATTTTCTTTGCAATAAGACAAAAGCCGAGGGCAAGCTGAACCAGCTGATCCCCCAGGATAGCCGGTGCGTTTTTGTTCTTGGCTGCGGTTTGGGCATCCAGACAGTTGCCGACTGCGTGAATCTGCCGGTCTATGCAGCTACCGATTCTTTGAATTATACCGGTCATCACGGCATGGCGCTGACCAAAAAGGCCTGCGACGCCTGCGCTCAGTGCTATCTGACCGCCACCGGCGGCATCTGCCCCATTGTGGATTGCTCCAAGAGCCTGCTCAACGGCCAGTGCGGCGGTGCGAAAAACGGCAAATGCGAGGTCAGTCCCGACAAGGACTGTGCCTGGGAAAAGATCCAGCAGCGCCTTTCCGCGCAAGGTCGTCTGAATGAGTTTTTGAATCTGAATGTTCAACTTCGGGATTACTCCAAGGTCAACTACAAGGTCATCAGCGAGTATGTCAAGGCCATCCGGGAAAGCCGTCTGGACGGCTACTATGGCGGCGTGCATCCTTCTGAACACAAGGAATTTTCCGAGCATCAGCCTTTGGTGCGTTTTGCCGATCCTCAGATCGCTGTGATCCCCATGTCCCAGCATCTGGGCGCTCCCGCCTCCCCCACTGTACAGGTTGGCGACTATGTGACAGTCGGTCAGAAAATTGGTGAGCCTACCGCCTTTATCAGCGCCCCGGTTCACGCCAGCATCAGCGGCACCGTTATTGCCATTGAGGACCGTCCCCACGCCAGCAGAGGCCAGTGCCTTGCTGTGGTGATCGAGTCCGATGGCAAGAATACATTGCACGAATCCGTGCAGCCTCACGGTGATCTGAACGACCTCACAGCCGAGCAGATCGTTGCCATTGTCCGGGATGCAGGCATTGTGGGTATGGGCGGCGCTGGCTTCCCCACCGCTGTCAAGCTGACGCCCAAGACCCCCGTGGATACCATTTTGCTCAACGGCTGCGAATGTGAGCCTTACCTCACCGCCGACCACAAGCTGCTGCTTGCCTACGGCGACGAGGTGATCTTCGGCTTGCAGGCTATTTTGAAGGCCACCGGTGCCCAAAAGGGCGTAATCGTCATTGAGGACAACAAACCCGACGCTGTGGAGCTTCTGCAGCAGAAAACTGCTCAGTACGAAAACATTGAAGTTTGCGTTGCCAAGACCAAGTACCCCCAGGGCGCTGAAAAGATGCTCATCAAGCGGGTCACCGGTCGGCAGGTTCCCAGCGGCGGACTGCCTGCGGATGTGGGCGTTGTGGTCAGCAACGTGGCTACCGCAAAGGCCATTTCCGATGCTATTCAACTGGGTATGCCCCTGATCGAACGCATCGTTTCCGTCACCGGTGAGCACATTGCCAACCCCGGCAACTTCATCGCCAAGATCGGCACCAGTGTGCAGTCTTTGGTAGATGCCTGCGGCGGCATTACCGGCTCTGATGTGACTGTCAAAGCTGGCGGTCCTATGATGGGCTTCGTGCAAAGCACCCTGGACACTCCCATTATGAAGGGTTCCAACGGCATCATCGCTGTGGATTCCGACGCCACCCAGGAGGTTGCCTGTATCCAGTGCGGCCGTTGCGTGGATGTATGCCCCATGGAGCTGAAGCCTCTGCACTTTGCCAAGTTTGCCGACGAGGGCAACTGGGCCGGCATGAAGCAGCAAAGCGTTATGGACTGCATCGAATGCCGTTGCTGCGAGTACATCTGCTCCTCTAAAATTCCGCTTATTAAGAAAATTAAGGCCGGCAAGGCCGCAGTAAGGGAGATGAAGTGATATGCTGATTACAGAAATGAAACAAAAGGACGCACTTCTCCCCCATTTTTCCGGCAAGGTGTTTTTCCTGGTGTGCCACGGCTGCAAGGAAGTACACTTCCCCGAAGCAGAAGTGGAAGCTTTCAAGGCAGAACTGATGGCTGCCGATAAGCTCACCGGCTATCTGACCACCGACTACATCTGCAACCCCGAAAACCTCACCCTGCGGCTTGCCAAGCACGCCCAGGCAATTGATGATGCTGATGTGATTGCCGTGTTTTCCTGCGGCGTAGGCGTGCAGACCGTTGCCGGAATGTATCCTGCCAAAAAGGTGGTCGCCTGCTGCGACACCTATGCCCTGCCCGGTTTCCAGGGCGTTACCCCTCTGGAATACGACTGCAAGCAGTGCGGTCAGTGCTATCTCAATCTCACCGGCGGCATCTGCCCCATCACCGCCTGCTCCAAGAGTCTGATCAACGGCCAGTGCGGCGGCGCCAAAAACGGTATGTGCGAGGTTGATCCCAATATGGAATGCGGCTGGGAACGGATCCAGCGGCGGCTGGCCCAGATTGGCCGGCTGGATGCGCTGAAATGTTCTGTGCAGCTTCGCAACTACGCAACCGACGATCTTGTGAATCAGTAAAGGAGTAAGCAATATGAGAATTACAGAACTTTTTGATAAAGGTCAATTTGTCGTCACCGCTGAGGTTGGCCCTCCCAAGGGCATCGACGCCAGCCATCTGGTGGATGAGGCTAAGACCTATTTGAGCGGCATCACCGCCGTCAATGTGACCGACAATCAGTCCTCCGTGATGCGTATGGGCAGCCTGCCTGCCTGTGTGGCACTGAAAAATGCAGGTCTGACCCCTATTTTGCAGCTGACTTGCCGGGATCGTAACCGTATTGCCCTGCAATCCGAGCTGCTGGGTGCAGCCATGCTGGGAATCGACAACATTCTGTGTCTGACCGGCGACCACACCAAGATGGGTGACCATCCCCAGGCAAAGCCTGTTTTCGACCTGGACTCCGTTTCCCTGCTGCACACCGTTTGCCAGTTGGAAAAGGGTGTCGATCTGGGCGGCAACGCCCTGCTGGGCGAGGCTCCCAAATTTGCTAAGGGCGCGGTTGTTTCTCCCTGTAGTGAGTCTGTAGATGCACAGCTCGCTAAGATGGAGCGCAAGGTTATGGCCGGCGCGGAATATTTCCAGACCCAGGCTGTTTATGAGCCTGAGAAATTCATCGAATTTATGGAGAAGGCCAAGCAGTTCGGCAAGCCTGTGCAGTTGGGTATCGTGATTCCCAAGTCCGCAGGTATGGCCAAGTTTATGAACAACAATGTGGCCGGCATCCATATTCCCCAGGAAATGATCGACGAGCTGGCCGCCGATAAGGAAAAGGCCAAGGCCGGCATCACCGGCGTGGAAATCGCCGCACGGATCATCAAAGAATGTAAGCCTTACTGCCAGGGCGTACATATTATGGCTCTGGGTTGGGAATCCAAGGTTCCCGAAATTCTGAAGCTGGCAGGCATTTAAATTACAGCACCAAAAAAGGGAGGGGTCACACACCCCTCCCTTTTGCAGATTGTCAAAAAACCGTGTCATTGCGAACCAGTGCGCACACTGGTGTGGCAATCTCGCAGCTTAATGTTTAGATTAATATGCAGTTTTCAGCAAATTCGTAACATTTTACTATGAGATTCCCACGTCGCTGCGCTCCTCGGAATGACAAGGGTGGCTTCTTTAACACGCTCAAAAAGGGAGGGGGCATACCCCTCCCTTTTGCTTTTTAGCTATTAAAACCAGTATGCACTCATTTCCGAAATGATATCCTCGTCCAGCGGTTCCGGAATGCTGTCGGGGATGATGGAATCGATCCCGCACTTGGGACATATTGCCGTTTGTCCCTCATCGGCATAATCTTCGATCTCGCCGGACGCCATACTCTCCTTGCAATAAAAACAATAACACTTATCCGCAAGGCCAACCAGTTCTTTATTGTGAGAACTGTAAGTATGCAGTCTTTCCAGTTGAGATTTCTTTTCGTAGGAATAGGAGCTTTTGAATTTCAGCCGATAATCGCCTCGAAACTCTTTGACCGCATCCACCGCAAAAACCGCCGCAGCAATCAAGCAGATGATTGCCCCTGCCTTGAAGTCCTTTCCGGCGGCAGACTGATTGTAGCATTGAAGTGCAAACGCAATCAATCCAAAAACAACCGGAATCAAAACGCCTCTGGCAAGGACTCTTTTTTTGTGTTCTTCCGTGCATGCTTGGTAATGATCTTTAATTTCGGACGAAGATAAAATGAAATGGCCCTGCTTTTTTTGAATTCTGCCCATAATGCATTGCTCATTGAAGGAAATCCTCTTGCCGCATGCAGGACATTGGAATCGATAATCATAAACATCGTGGTCCCGCAGGGGGGAAAGAGCCGTAATTGTGGTATTGATAATAATCCTTATCGTCCTTTGTAACAACTCGGTGGGTTCTTTCCTTTTTCAGAACCGCCCCGCAATGAATACAATGATATCTCTTAAACGCCATCGCCACAGGCATTGAATAGTTTATATTATTCACATCAACCACCTCTGCCAATATTGTAACATATTGGATGCTATATTGCCATACAATATTTAGAAAACCGAATATGTAATCTTTCAGCAAATTTCGATAAATTAGAATTTATCTTACGAATTACCTGTAGGGGCGAACTGTGTTCGCCCGCGGGCGTTCAAAGAACGCCCCTACTATTTTATACGATAGATCATAAGGTAAACAATCATTTATCGAATCAGCCTTGAAGCATTCTCGTAATCCTTTCTATGAACATAAATCTTATATTCATAGGAATAATTTTGATCTGTTCCGTAACTTCCAAATCTGGCTCTGCTGCTATCTACAACAGATGCGCTCTGAAGATTGGTTACCTTCACTGTATATTCGATACCGTTGACAGATAATATATCGCGGACAGTTGACTGACGATTCATATCCATCGTGATCAGCAATTCTTTTCGATTGAATACTGTTATCATTTTTACCTCCGTTAAATTTTTATTTTTTTCTTAAAAAATTGAACAATCTGGAAAACAAAGAATTTTTCTTTGCATCGGTGTAATTCCAAAGTTTATCGGAGTCTAAAGGCGTACCGTCGTTAAGAAACGAGAAAAAAGCGGAATCAAATCTTTCTTGCAATATAATCCCCTCTTCAACAAGGGACTGGTAATAATCCATATAATACATACTGTCCCATACCGCTATTTCAAAATCTCCCGGATCTCCCTGCGCCGCTGCAAAGCGATACATATAGGAAAGAACTTCCTCTTTGGAGAAGCGACCGGTATAGTAGGCATCCTTCAGAAACAGACGCAATTTTTCACACACAAGCTTCTCATCAAAAGCTTGTTCCGCGCAGAAAACATACAAACAGGAAATCGTTTTATTAACATCCGATCCGCATAACGCTAAATTTAACACAATATCGCTTAAAGGATCTTCTATGTTTAAATAATGATCCAGCCATTCGTCGTATCCGTCTGAAAGTCCAGCCGATAACAGTATTTTAAAATAACATGCATCTTCCCGCGTCAAGCCTCTCACCTCCGATTACCTTGATGATATCATAATTTCTATCGGTATTCAACAAAATATTGCTGCGCAATATGAAATAATCCTGCGGATTATGAAATATTTTGCCTTAGCCGCAAAATGTGAAATAAAATTTGCCCACATTCGCGCAAGCGAATATTTCACATTTGCGAAGCAAATATTTCACAGCGAAGCTATTTCACTTGCCCGCAAGGGCAAATTTCATTGAAAAAAGCACTTGCTTTCGCAAGTGCTTTTTTCTGGAGCAGGGTACGGGAATCGAACCCGCCTTCACGGCTTGGGAAGCCGTTGTATTACCGATATACGAACCCTGCATATACAATTTGTATGGGTATTATAGCAAAGACATTTGGAAAATGCAACCTCTTTTTGTCGAGCTGATTCTTATTGACATTTACTTCTCATTCAGTTAGAATGAAAATGATGACTTTCGACAAGGCAGGTGATTCCGGATGACGGAATTTGTTCGCAAGCCATCCGGATTGGAAGCCTTTTTCATCGATCTGGATGCCTGCGGCTGCAATATGACATTCCACTACTTCCTCAAGCTGGATCGGGAACCCGACCTGGATCAGCTTAACGACGCCCTCCGGCAGGCATTGGAAACACACAGCGGCATCAACCTGAAATACCGCAAAAACCGCTGGTACAAAGCAGACTACACCCCCAGATGTATCGAGATCCCCATGGACTCGGAGGATGTGTATTCCTGCTCCGTATCCCGGCTGGACTACCGGCGCAACACCGTTGATCTGAACGTTCTGCATCACGAGCAAAAGGATCTTTGGTATCTGTGCTTTGATTTCTTCCACGGCGCTGTGGATGGCCGAAGCGGATTGCAGTTTATTTACGACTTTTTCCACATCCTCAAGGGTGATTATGATGCGCAAAACAGCTTCCACCTGACGGATATGGACATCATCGGCGAAAAAGATGCACCCCGGCAGCACTGCAAAAAGACCAGAATCCCTCTGTTCCCCCGGTGCAACCCCAAAAACTGGCTGCCTCGGAAAAACGGCGAGCACAAAACCATTGTGATGACCACCAACGCCTGCGTCAAAGCCTCTGCTGCCAAGCTGGCATCCGCTGTTGCCCAATGTTTTACATCCCGTTCCGCAAAAATGATCATCCCCGTGGACATCCGCCGCTATGCCAAGAAAACCGGCAATTTCCTCTTCGGCAATCTGATCGCCCCCATTTTCGTGGATGCCAACACCATTCGTAAAATCGACGATGTTCGCACAGAGATTCGGGATTTTGTCAAAAGCAAACCTTTGCTCACCGCTATCATCTCCAAGCTGAACATATACAGCAAGATCCCCCATTGGCTGCGAAAGCTTGTGATTGGACTTCTTGTACCCTTGGTAATGCGCAGCCGCAGATTTATCTGCTGCGCCCTGGTCTCCCCCATTGGAACCATCGACAGCAAGCAAATTGAAAACACCAGTTTTCAGGTCGAAGACATTGCGGTTACTTTTGTTTCCTTCCCCTTTACCGCATTTACGGTGACCAGCGTTCAGTTCAACGGCCACACCAACACCACTGTTTCCTGGCATACAGGCCGTGTGCCAACGCACACCGTTTCCAATTTGATTGAAAACATCGATCACAATATCAGCCAAAATGAATGACGGACAGCCGCAACGCTGTCCGTCATTATTTTTTACCAACCAAAGAATGGGAAATTAGGGAACGGAATATAGTACTGCTGTTCCGATTCCTGCTCTGCTGTTTCCGTTACCCGGGGCTGTTCGTCCACAATCAAAGTCACGGTAATGGTTTCGCCCTTTCTCCAAACAGTAAGCTTCATTTCATCTCCCGGTTTGCTGCTGCTGACCATCTTTTTCAGATCAGACGCGCCGGTGATCTCTTCGCCGTTTATATGAGTAACGATATCGTTGACATTCAGACCGCCCTTTTGGGCAGGAGAATTCTCCTCGACCCGCTGGACAGATGCACCCGCCGGCAATCCGTATCCCAAGGATTCCTTGCTGACATCGACGATACTTACACCGATATAGGGTTTTACCACACGACCAGTCATGATAATGCTATCTATCAGCTCCCGCACCTGATTCATCGGAATGGCAAAGCCAATATTATCGATGGATGCTCCGCTGTTCGAATTGCCGGAATACTTGGCATTGGTAATGCCAACGACCTCGCCATAGAGGTTAAACAGCGCACCGCCGGAATTGCCGGAATTGATGGCGCAGTCGGTTTGGATCAGATTCATGGTAATGCCGCGGGAGAAAGTGACTTCCCGATCCAATGCGCTGACCGTACCGGCAGTCAAAGAAAAGGTAAGTTCTCCCAAAGGATTGCCAATGGCCATAACCGTATCGCCCACATTCAGATTATCCGAATCGCCCAAAATCACCGGCTTCAAATCCTTGGTATCCACCTTCAGCACCGCAATATCATTGCTCTCGTCATAGCCTACCAACTGTGCATCCATACTGGAGCCGTCATAGAAAGATACGGAAATGGAATCGGAATCCTGGATGACATGGTAGTTGGTAATAATATAGCCGTCAGCGCTGTAGATAAAGCCGGAGCCGGATGCCGCGGAGGTAGTGGTATAGCCCCAGTAGTTGGTCGTAACGGAAGTGGTAATTCCCACGGTGGATTCCACGCTAACTGCATACACTTCCGCAGGCGTCATTTTCTTGCCGGTATCCACCTTTTGGACATCAATGACGGTGTTTTCCCGATTGCCCTCCAGAACATTCGTGGTATTATCCTTTCCCGTCATTTCCTCATCGCGCAGCAGCGCCCGCATTCCAAGGGCGCCAACTATACCGCCAAAAATAGAGCAGCTAAAGGCTACTGCAACCGCAAGGACAACTGCACCGATCTTTTTTAAACAGCCGGATTTCTTTTTCTTCGGCGGTTCTGTAACAACGAACTCGTCTTGAGGTGTTTCCCAGCCGTACTGCAGTACCGGCTCCTCCTGCGGTTCCATCACCGGCTGTTCCGGGATAACTTCATTATCCGGCTGTGGAATACTGTCATTGACAATTTCAAATTCGTTATCCATTTTCTTGACTCCTTCTTTCCAAATCTAACCCAATTTTATCAGCTTAGGCAGAAATATGTTTTAAAAAATCTATAATATTGTGTGAATAAAATATGAGCAAAAGCCGCTTCATTTCTTATTATTCGGAATTATTTTGCAGCTATGCATAATTTACAAAGCAATGGCAAACCACTTCGGACATCATTTTAGCACAGCTTGGATATTCCGTCAAGAAACAGGTTCTTCAAATCATACGGAAAGTCATCGCATTTTTGCCAACAAAAACCGGTACGAAATCGTACCGGTTTTTCGTTTATAGAGTATGACACAGCCACTGCCTGGCTTCGGAAAGCCATTGAAGGCAGTCTTTCGCTTTCTCAGAACAAGCTGACCTGGCTGGTCTCCGGCAGGTCACCGAATGCACCGGCCTCTTTCAGCATTTGAATATGGGTCTTGGAAACCTTTGTGCAGGACAATGCCACTTCTTCAATGGACAGAAAGTTCTTTCCCTCCCGGCTCTCCATCAAGTCCCAGGCAGCACTTTCGCCCAGACCGGAGATCGAAACAAAGGGTGGGCGAAGCTTTCCGTCTTCGATCAAAAACTTAGTGGCGTGGCTCTTATACAGGTCAATGGGAAGGAACTCAAAACCGCGGAGGTAGTATTCATAGGCCACCTCCAATGTGGTCAGCAGATCTTCATCCTTATTGGTAGCATCCTCGTTGCCGTCGATGGCCTTGATATTGGCCTTCACCATATCCAGTCCGCAGGTCATCAAATTCACATCAAATCCGCCCTTTTGGCTGCGGCGGTAAAAGTAAGCCGCATAGAAGGCCAAGGGGTGATAGACCTTAAACCAGGCAATGCGGAACGCCATCATAACATAAGCCACCGCATGAGCCTTGGGGAAGAGATATTTGATTTTCTTGCAAGAGCCGATGTACCATTCCGGGACTCCCGCATCCTTCATCTCCTGCTCCGCACCGTCGGGCAGTCCCCTGCCTTTACGGACAGATTCCATGATCTTAAACGCCCGTTTTTCCGGCAGACCGCAGGAGATCAGGTAAATCATAATATCGTCACGACAGCCAATGGTCTGATCCACCCGGGCAACCCCGGAAACGATCAGATCTTTTGCATTGCCAAGCCACACATCCGTTCCGTGGGTATAGCCGGAAATACGCACCAAAAAGTCAAACTTTTCCGGCTTGGTGTCCAACAAAACACCCCGGGTAAAACGGGTATTGAACTCCGGAACTGCCACAGCGCCGGTAGGTCCGAGAATGGGGTCATTTTCATACCCCAGCACCTTGGAGGATGTAAAGATGGACATGGTTTTCTTGTCGTCCAAAGGAATCGTTTTGGCATCCACGTCGGTCATATCCTCCATCATACGGATCATGGTGGGGTCATCGTGACCCAGCATATCCAGCTTTAAGAGGTTTTCCTCCATGGAGTGATATTCAAAATGGGTGGTGATCTGGTCGGAATTGGGGTCGTCTGCCGGGTGCTGCACCGGGCAGAAATCCCAAATATCGTTCTCCTGGGGAATAACCACCAGACCGCCGGGGTGCTGACCGGTGGTTCTGCGTACGCCTACACAGCCTGCCGCCAGACGGTTCATTTCCGCAGCAGATTTATGCTGTTGCCGTTCCTCCAGATACTTTTTCACATAGCCGAAGGCAGTCTTTTCCGCAACGCCGCCAATAGTACCTGCCCGGAAAACATGGGATTTTCCAAACATCTCCGTGCAATAAGCGTGGGCACGGGCTTGATATTCACCGGAGAAGTTCAAGTCGATATCCGGCACCTTGTCGCCGCCAAAACCCAAGAATGTTTCAAAGGGGATATTAAAGCCCTCTTTGGCGTAGGGCGTACCGCATTTGGGACAGACAGCATCGGGAAGGTCCGCGCCGCATTCAAAGCCTGCCGGCACATCGAAAGTGGTATATTTACAGCTTTCATTGGGACAGCGGTAGTGGGGTGGGAAAGAATTAACCTCCGTTATGCCGGACATATACGCCACGATCGAAGATCCCACCGATCCACGGGAACCAACCAGATAGCCGTTCTCCAGGGAGTTTTGCACCAGCTTCTGGGCAGACATATAGATCACATCGTAGTTACAGGAAATAATGTCGTTAAGCTCCGTTTCCACACGCTTTACGATCAGTTCCGGGGGATTTTCACCGTAAAGCCGGTGCATTTTCCCGTAAACCAGCGCTTTCAGATCTTCCACGGAGTTTTCGATTTTCGGGGCAAACAGATTATGAGGCACCGGGCGGATGGTTTCGCACATATCTGCGATCAGATTGGGGTTCGTAACCACCAGCTCGTAAGCTCTGTCCTCACCCAAGTAGGAAAATTCCTGCAGCATTTCGTCGGTGGTGCGGAAGTACAATGGATTGGGTTTGTCGGCATCCTCGAATCCCTTGACACCCAGAAGAATATGGCGGAAGATCTCATCTTCCGGGTTTAGGAAATGGACATCGCCGGTGGCTACGACCATTTTCCCCATCGTGTCGCCAATTTCCAGAATCTTGCGGTTATAGCCCCGCAGCACATCCTCGCTGGCCGCAATGGGTGCTTTGCCATTCTTTCCGGGACGCAGCATAAAGCCGTTGTTAGCCAGGGGCTGCACCTCCAGGTAATCATAAAAAGCTGCCAGCCGTTTCAGCTCATCATCGCTCTTGCCCCGGATAACCGCCTGGAACAATTCGTTATTTTCACAGGCAGAGCCGATAATCAGACCCTCCCGCAGCTCAATCAGCTGGGATTTCAAAAAGCGGGGGAATTTCTTAAAGTATTTCAAATTGGCATCGGTGATCAAATGGTACAGATTCCGAAGACCCATTTGATTCTTGGCGATCACCACGATATGCTCCGCCTTACCGCTTTCCCGGCGGTGGGGACCGCGCACAGATCCAACAAACCCATTGATCTGGCCAATTTCCCCGATGCCCTTTTCCATCAGCATTTGGGTAAAGCGATGGTAAATCAAACCGCAGGTGACCGCATCGTCCGCCGCCCTGTGGTGCTGGAATTCCGGTAAATTCAAGGCATCTGCCACCAAATTCAGCTTATGCTGCCGCATTCCTGTCATCAAAACCTGGGACAGCACCAGCGTATCGATAGAAGTATGGGTATAAGGCAAACCCAACTTTTTACAGGCGGCGCGCAGAAATCCTGTATCAAAATCCGCATTGTGGGCCACCAAAACCCGATCACCTGCAAATTCCAGGAATTTGGGCAGCACCTCCTCCAAGGAGGGCGCACCCACCAGCATAGCGTCGGTAATACCTGTCAGCTCTGTGGTAATCCGCTCCAGCTTTCTATGGGGATCCACGAAACTTTGGAAGCGGTCAATCTCTTTGCCGTCGCGCATCACAACAGCGCCAATCTCGATGATCTCATCTCGCTGGGCGCTTAAACCTGTGGTCTCCAGGTCAAAGGCCACATATTCTCCGGTCAGCGAGCCGTCCTGCTCCCCGGATACTGCGGCGATATCATCCACATCGTTGACATAGTAGCCTTCGCAGCCGTAGAGGATCTTAATGGGTTCGTCTGTGCCTGCCACCTTGGGAGGTCCTTTCCAGTCCTCCACGGTATGTAGCGCATCGGTAAAGGATTGACAGCAGCCATGATCGGTAATGGCAATGGCCCGATGTCCCCAGGCTGCCGCCTGCTTGATCGCTGCGGCGGTATTGGTCAGGGCATCCATATTGCTCATAACCGTATGCAGATGCAGCTCCACCCGCTTTGCGCCGGGTGCGGTATCCTGCCGTTTCGGCATTTGACCGGGCATAATGGCCATAGGCTGCAAAACGGTTTCGTTATCAAATTTATTAACGGTCATCCGACCCTGGACACGAAGCACAGAGCCAACCTTGACCTGGTCAAGAATGGGTTTTGCCTCTCCCGCCTCCATAAAGCGGTTGATCCGCACAGAGCCGGTATTGTCTGTCATATCGAAGTTAATGACCCAGGCATTTCGTTTTTTCAGTTCCTTATGCTCGACGCTGAAGACCTTGCCCTCCACCACCACAGAGCCGGAATCCAGGCCGACTTTTTCCATTGGCTCGGCCTGCCCCCGGAAAGGCTTTCCGTAGATGGCGTCGGTTTCCTGTTTGACCTCTTTTTTCGCAGTGCTAAAGCTCACGCGGGGCATATCCTGCATCATTTTGCTGCGCATCTGCGCCATGGCATCGTATAGCGCCTGACCCGTCAGGTTCTCACTGGAGTGAAGTTCTATCCCGATCCGGATACCAAATAGCTGGCTGAACCGGTCGATAATCTTGGGAACGGATTTGCCTAATTCGTCCTTGCCGTTACCACGCAGGTGAATATGCAGCGTATCACCCTCCCATTCCCATTTTGCGCCTGCCAAAGAAGCCAGCGCCATGGAGTCCTCCTCCATAAAAAAGTGGGTCAGCACATCCCCGGAGAGCTTTTTCAGCTCAGAAAGGGGGAACTTGGGTTCGATTTGAACCTTGCTCAAGCCATAAATTTGGGCAATGTCGGCTGCAGCCGCATTCAGCTCGGACTGATCGATGTAAACAGGACTGTCCAGGTGCACCAAAATCGTGCGAGCGTTGGGGTCAATATCTGCAGCAGAAATCGCCGCCTGTGACAGCACCGTTTTCAGATGCTCAGGCGGCTCATAGGCTGAAAACATATTCAAAAAGAATACATTTGATTTCATAAGTCCTCAATTCGTTTCAAAAGTGCAGGTAAAAGTTCTTCGTAGGGCAGCTTTTCAATCTGCTGTCCTTTTTCAAACAGCATACCGCAGCCGTCGCCGCCGGCAATGCCGATATCGGCCTCCCGGGCCTCGCCGGGGCCGTTCACGATACATCCCATAACCGCAACGGTAATGGGTTTTTCGCAGTTTTTTAGTGCCTCATCCACCTGGTTGACCAGGCCAATGAGGTCAATTTTTGTTCTTCCGCAGGTGGGGCAGGAAATAATATTCACGCCCTCTTTGCGCAGTCCGGCAGCTTTGAGAATATCCTTGGCTGCATAGACCTCTTCCACCGGATCATCGGTCAAGCTGACACGGATGGTATCGCCGATGCCGTCCAGCAGCAATGCGCCGATGCCCATAGCAGACTTCATAAGACCCATTTTCACAGGGCCGGTTTCCGTCACGCCGATATGCAGCGGATAGTCCGTACGGCTGCGGAAAAGCCGGGCCGCTGCCACCATGGTGGGGACGGTGGAGGATTTCATAGATACGCAGGTATCATAGAAATCGTACTTTTCCAGAAGGGCAATATGCTCGAAGGCACTCTCCACCAGCGCTTCCGCGGTGGGATGGCCGTATTTTTCCAGCAATTTTTTGTCCAAGCTGCCGCCATTAACACCGATGCGGATGGGGATTTTGCGTTCCTTGCAAACATCCACAACTGCCTTGACCCGGTCTTCCCCGCCGATATTGCCGGGGTTGATACGGATCTTGGATGCGCCGCCCTCTGCGGCAGCGATAGCCAGCTTATAATCAAAATGGATATCGGCTACCAACGGCAACGGAGATTCCCGGCAAATTTCCGAGAAAGTCTTGGCCGCCTCCATATTGGGAATTGCCAGACGGGCGATCTGACAGCCTGCGGCTTTGAGCTTTTCGATCTGCTGCAAAGAGCCTTGGATATCCGTGGTTTTCGTATTGAGCATAGACTGGATGGCCACCGGCGCACCGCCGCCGATAGGAACACCGCCTACTATAATTTGCCGGGTCATAATCTTCACCCCTTAATTAGTTGGAAAACATCCTTAAATAGGATGACAATCATCAAAACAAACAGTAAAACTAATCCTACTGCGTGGACATACCCCTCATATTTAGGATTGAGCTTCTTTTTTGTTATCTTTTCAATTGCAGTGGTCAGCAGCAATCCTACGCTGCGTCCTCCGTCGATAGCCGGAATGGGCAGCATATTCATCACCGCCAAATTCACGGCGATAAAGCCGCCGAAATAAAGCATGCTGACAACGGCATCGATAAATTTGGGTGCTGCGGTGGCAGTGGTGCTCATCATCGATACGATCAGCACCGGACCGGCCATATCCTTCAGTCCTGCTTTGCCTGTGAGCAGCATATTCAAACTGATACGGACATTTTGGATAGTACTGCAGGTCTGCGCCCAAGTGCTGGGAAGTAGTCTTCCGATGCTTGCAGGGTCTGCTCCGAAGTTAAAGCCGTAACGATCCTCGTATTCTCCCGTTTTTTCATTCAAAAAGGGATGTTTCTCCATAAGATAATCGTCAAAGACGATCTTTTCGCCGTCACGCTTGACCACAATATCGTGGGTGGGTGTGTCAAAGGAAAACAGCAAAAGCGCATCCGTGCTGGTGTAGATCCGGTAGCCGTCAATTTTTATAATCTGATCGCCTAACTGCAAACCATCCTCCCGAACAACCGTGCAGCCTTCCTCCACAAAGTCAATTTTTGTATTTTCAAAGCTCTTCGCAAAGGAAAACACCAAAGCAAACAGCAAAAATCCCGTAATCAGATTCATAAACGAACCGGAAACCAGAATAATCAGCCGTTTCCACCAGGCTGCCTTTTGGAAGGAACGGGGATTGTCTGTATCCTCATCCTCACCTTCCATGGCGCAGTAGCCGCCAAAAGGAATACACCGGATGGAATACAGCGTCTCGCCGATTTGCTTTTTGAAAATGGCAGGACCCATAAACAGGGCAAATTCATTGACCTGCACGCCGGAAAGCTTTGCCGCCACAAAATGGCCCAATTCGTGAAGGATGATGATAATCGCAAAGAGTAGAATTGCAAAAATAATGCTGAAAATGGTCATAAAAAACCGCCTTTAATATAAAATCGCAGAAATATTTAAGATTACCCTACTACTAACGCAGAACGGTCTAAACGAAAAGCTCTCAAATCTGTGTCATTCTGAGTGAGCCGCAGGCGAATCGAAGAATCTTCGCACCAATGGGGCCGGTAGATCCTTCGACTTCGTTTCACTACGCTCAGGATGACACGAAGTTTGGTGGTCTTTTCATAACAATGACAATTATTCCTGAATGGATGCTCGGACGAGCTGTCTTGCCAGTTTGTCTGCCTCCAGAATTTGCTCCAAAGTAGGCTCTTTGATAAAGGGAACTGCATCTACAGCTTGCGCCACCAGCGCATAAATATCATAAAAACCGATCTTATCCTGCAAATACAGGGCAACCGCTTCTTCATTGGCGCCATTCATAGCCGGGCAGGCTGTGCCGCCCATTTGGGCGCACTTCCGTGCCAATGCCAAACAAGGAAAGGCTTCCATATCCGGCTTGGCAAAGCCAAGGGGCGGGCAGGTGGTCAAGTCCAGCTTTTCCACCGGGCTATTCTGCCGCTGGGGATAGGTCATAGCAAGCTGGATAGGCAGCCGCATATCCGGTGCGCCCAGCTGTGCCATCACCGCGCCATCGGTAAACTCCACCAGGCTATGGACAATGCTCTGCCGGTGGATCACCACATCCACCTTTTCCAAAGGAAGATCGTACAGCCGCATAGCCTCGATCACTTCCAGGCCCTTATTCATCAGTGTAGCGCAGTCGATGGTGATTTTTTGCCCCATTTTCCAGGTGGGGTGGCGCAGAGCGTCGGCCTTTGTCACTTTTTTCAGTTCTTCCCGGGTCATCCCATAGAAAGGACCGCCGGAACAGGTGAGAATAATTTTCTCCACCTGGCGGCAATCAAGAGAGGGCATCAGACACTGGAAAATAGCGGAATGCTCGGAATCCACGGGGATGATCTCCGCGCCGTACTTCCTTGCTTCGCCCATCACCAGTTCACCGGCGCAGACCAGAGTTTCCTTATTGGCAAGTCCGATCCGCTTTTTCTCCCGGATGGCTGCCAGCGTGGGTCTTAATCCTAACATTCCCACAACGGCGGTAATAACGCAGTCCGCTTCCGGGATGGTAGCGGCGTGAATCAAGCCTTCTTCTCCCCATTCAACGCGAGTGGGAAGATCGCCAATTTCCCGCTCCAATGCGATAGCCGCTTCTTCTGTGGCCATAACAGCCAGCTGAGGACGGAACTGGCGGCATTGCTGCGCCATTCGCTGCACATTGGTACCGGCGGTCAACGCCGCCACGGGCAGTTGCAAATGCTCCACAATATCCAAAGTCTGGCGACCTACAGAGCCGGTAGAGCCTAAGATACTAACACAATTAACCATGTATATTCTCCGCAATCGGTAAAATAATCAACAATGTTTCAGCTACAGGGGCAACCACGGTCATAGAATCAAAACGATCCAGTACACCGCCGTGACCGGGGATCAGCTTGCCATAGTCCTTGATGCCGGTCTGCCGCTTGATTACCGAGAAAGTCAGATCTCCCAGCACAGAGGCCAAAGAACCCAAAACACCATAGACAATGGCATATAAGAAGTTCACCCGCTGGTCAAACGCCAGCATCAGCACCAGGCTATAGATGATCATACCCAAAACCGCGCCTGCCATACCACCGAACAGACCTTCCACCGTCTTTTTGGGACTGATGGTGGGAGCCAGCTTATGCCTGCCCAAAAATCTACCTGTGAAATAAGCGCAGGTATCGGACATAAATGCCATCACAAAGGGCAGCAGCACATAGACCCGCCCTAATTCCATGATTCTCAGGCGCATAATGGAGCTGAGAAGATAGGGAATCAGCAAACCGCCCACAAAGCACAGCGCCACCTTGGAAAAAGGCAGCTTTGCCTTGGACAGCAGCATTTCTCCATACAAAACGCTGCCAAACACAATGATCCCCGCCAATCCCCAGCCGTGGGGACTGCCTAAATAGCTCCATAGCGCAGTGCCGGCAGCCGCAATCATGGTATAGATCAGCAGCCGCAGCTGACGGACATAGCCGGTGCTCCAAAGCAGCTCATAGGCCGCCACGGCACACATTGCCATCATCAGCAGCGCCGTAAAGAGCGGCGGCAGCACGATCAGTACCACCAACAGCAAAGGCAAGGTGATAATGGATGTTATGATACGAACTTTCATGGTTTACGCACCTCCAAACCGGCGATTGCGCTTGTGATACTCCGCAATAGCCTGTTCCAGATGTTCCTCGGAAAAATCGGGCCAAAGAACATCCATAAACACATATTCGGAATACGCCGACTGCCACAAAAGGAAGTTGCTGGTACGCATTTCCCCGGAAGGCCGGATGATCAGCTCCGGATCGGGGACATCCTTGGAATACAGGTAATCAGAAAACAGCTGCTCCGTAATCTGCTCAGCCTGCAAACGGCCAGCCTGAACATCTGCGGCAATTTTCCGGGTTGCCTTGACGATCTCATCTCTTCCGCCGTAATTGAGGCAGAAATTAACCTGCACATCATAGTCCAGGGATTTTTCCTCCGCCTCCCGGCAGAGCTTTTGCAGCTGGGGAGACAGACGGCTCAGATCGCCGAAAAAGCGGAAGCGGACGCGGTTTTTCTCCATATCCGAAAGCGCTTCCTTCAGATAATTTCCCAAAAGGCGCATAATGCCCGCCACCTCATCCTCGGAGCGTTTCCAGTTCTCCGTAGAGAAGGCATAGACCGTCAGATATTTAACGCCTAATTTCCGGCAATGATGAGCAATCCGGCGAAAGGCCTCTCCCCCTGCGGCATGGCCGGCAGTCCGGGGCAGATTGCGTTTTTTCGCCCAGCGGCCATTGCCGTCCATAATGATGGCAATATGGCAGGGCGCAGGCAGGTCACATATGGGTTCACGCATAAACGACTCGATCCTTTCCATAGCATTTTGGGGGCACAAGTGCCCCCAAAATCATACAAGCCTTAAATGGCCATCAGTTCCTTTTCTTTTGCGGCCAAAGCCTCATCCACCCGCTTGATATACTTATCCAGCAGATCCTGCAGATCCTTCTCTGCCTTCTTCTGATCATCCTCGGTGATCTCGGATTTCTTCTTCAGATTTTTCACATAGTCCATGCCGTCGCGGCGGATGTTGCGCATTGCCACCTTGGCATCCTCGGCGTACTTTTTGACCTGCTTGGTCAATTCCCTACGGCGTTCCTCCGTCAACTGGGGGAATGTCAGGCGAATGACACGGCCATCGTTTTGGGGGTTAATGCCCAGATCGGAGATCTGAATTGCCTTCTGAATCTCTTTCAGAAGTGCAGTATCCCAAGGCTGAATCACCAGCGTGCGGGCGTCGGGAGAGGAGATGGTGGCCACACCGTTAAGGGGGGTCTCCTGTCCATAGTATTCCACGGTGATGCGGTCGAGCACCTTAGCATTGGCCCGGCCTGCACGCACTGCACCGAAGTTCTCCTCCAGCACATCCAGGGTCTTTTCCATTTTTCTTCCGTATTCTTTAAAATCCACGCTCATTGTTGTATCCTCCTTAGAATTTGTTTTGAACGGTCGTTCCAATCTCTTCACCGCGAACGACACGGATAATGCTGTTTTCTTCAGCCAAGCCGAAGCAAACCATAGTCACATTGTTGTCCATTGCCAGCGCCATAGCGGTGGTATCGGTGGCTTTTAAGCGCTTGGCCAGAACCTCATCATAGGTCAGGCGGGAATAGCGAATGGCATTGGGATCCTGCTTGGGGTCAGCAGAATAGATGGCATCCACATTTTTCGCCATCAAAATGGCATCTGCCTCGATCTCTACGCCCCGGAGCACCACACCGGTATCGGTGGAAAAATAGGGATTTCCCGTGCCGCCGGCGAAGACAACCACTTTGCCTTCGTTTAAGTAACGGTCAGCCAAGTCACGGGTAAAGTACTCGCAGAACTTATTCATTTCCACGGAACAAAGCACCCGGGCATCCACACCATGGCGCCCCAGCGCATCCGCAACAGCAATGGCGTTCATAACGGTTCCCAGCATACCCATAGCATCAGCGTGGGAGCGCTGCATTTTGTCTGCACCATCCTTCACGCCGCGCCAAAAGTTGCCTGCGCCGACCATCAATCCCACCTGAACGCCAAGCTCCGTGCACTGACGAATCGCATCACACACAGAATCAATCACATCAAAATCCAATCCACGGTGGGCCTCACCCGCAAGTGCCTCACCGCTGATTTTCAGCATAATCCGTTTATACTTGATCTGGTCCATGACTGATACCATCTCCTGTTCCCTATTATATTTTTCTTTTCCTATTTTAATATAAGTCGGGCGAATTGACAACTATATTTTATCATTTTTCCAAAAATGTTTTATGTTTTTTCATAATATAACTTTTGGTTGTTGAAAATCCGGCGGCAATGGGTTATAATATTTCCAAATTTCGCAAAAGAGAGGATGACAAAAATGGCTGAAATCACCGAGAGCAAGAATTTCATCCATGCATTTATTGAAGAGGATATCGCCGAGGGCGGCCGTTACGCCGGCCAAACCGTCCATACCCGGTTCCCTCCGGAACCCAACGGCTACCTGCATATCGGCCATTGCAAGGCGCTGATCATTGACTTTGGCACTGCCGAAAAGTTTGGCGGTCTGTGCAACCTGCGTATGGACGACACCAACCCCACAAAAGAAGATGTGGAATTCGTGGAGGCTATCCAGGAAGATATTCGCTGGCTGGGTTTTGACTGGGGCGACCGTTTCTACTACGGCTCCGACTATTTTGAAAAGGACTACGAATATGCCGTTGAGCTGATTCAAAAGGGTTTGGCTTATGTTTGCGAGCTGACTCCCGAGCAGTTCAAGGAAAACCGGGGCGATCTGAATACCCCCGCCACCTCCCCCTACCGGGATCGGCCCATTGAGGAAAGCCTGGATCTGTTCCGCAGAATGCGCGACGGTGAATTTGAGGACAACCGCTACACCCTGCGTGCCAAGATTGACCTTGCCTCCGGCAACTTCAATATGCGTGACCCGGTCATCTACCGCATCCGCCATATGCATCACCACCGCCAGGGCGATAAATGGTGCATCTATCCTATGTACGACTTTGCCCACCCCATCCAGGACGCGCTGGAAGGCATTACTCACAGCCTGTGTTCTCTGGAATTTGAGAACCACCGCCCTTTGTACAACTGGGTCGTAGAGAATGTTTCTGTTCCCCATCATCCCCGGCAGATCGAATTTGCACGGCTTGGCATTGACCATACCGTTCTGTCCAAGAGAAAGCTCCGTCAGTTGGTGGAAGAGGGCCGTGTTTCCGGTTGGGATGACCCCCGGATGCCCACCCTATGCGGTCTGCGCCGCCGGGGCTACACCCCCGCTTCTATCCGCAATTTCTGTGACCGGGTAGGCGTGGCAAAATCCCCCAACACCATCGAGTACGGCTTCTTAGAGCACTGCCTGCGGGAGGATCTGAACGAAACCGCACAGCGTGTTATGGCTGTTCTGAAGCCTGTGAAATTGACCATTACCAACTATCCCGAGGGCAAATCCGAGACCTTTGAGGTAGAAAACAATCCCAACGATCCGGAAGCCGGCACCCGTCAGATCACCTTCTCCCGGAATCTGTGGATCGAGGCCGACGACTTCCTGGCTGAGCCGATTCCGAAGTACAAGCGGCTGTTCCCCAATGGACCGGAGTGCCGTTTGAAGGGCGCTTATCTCATCCAGTGCACCGGTTGTATCAAGGACGAAAACGGCAATGTGGTGGAGGTTCTTGCCACCTATGACCCGGAATCCAGCGGCGGCGATCCTGCCGACGGCCGGAAGGTCAAGGGCGCAACCATCCACTGGGTGGATGCGGCCAACTGCTGCGACGCCGAGGTTCGCCAGTACTCCAATCTGTTTGACGATCCCGATCCCGATGCCTCCGGCAAGGACTTCATCTCCTGCCTGAACCCCAATTCTTTGGAGGTTCTCACCGGCTGTAAGGTGGAGGCAAGTCTTGCTAACGCCAAAGCTCCCGCTTCCTACCAGTTCATGCGTCTTGGCTACTTCTGCCCGGACAGCAAGGACTGCACAGCCGAGCACCTGGTCTTCAACCGTTCCGTCAGCTTGAAGGACAGCTTCAAACCAGGTAAATAAATAAAAAGTAAGGGCGCGTTGCACAATCATGCAGCGCGCCCTTAAACTATGCATCTATCTACATCCTGCGGATGTAGGGGCAGCTATCAGCCGCCCGCGGGCGACGAAATGTCGCCCCTACGCATTCTATCGTAGAATATTTGTATTTTGCAACAGTCCCTCGTTTTTAGGGAGAGTTATCCAAGGCCGAATAATTCGTACAGCAGTTTGGCTTCTGCCGGGGATAAGTTCTGATCCTCGATAACCTTTTTTAATTTCCCCTCATCTTCATAGCAAATGATTCCGGGGTGAAACCGGTTCTTGACTGCAAGCATTTCCGCAGTCCAATGGGCATCTCCACGGAAGTCAAGACTCCTAAATGTATGTTTTTCACCGCCTTCTGTGTAGATCTTCATCCGCACAGTCCAACGCCAGGGGCCATGTTTGCCGCTTTTGTGACGATATGTTTCCAGTTCGACCTCTTCAATTTGATGCGCAGAATACGCTTCCACCTGCTTATTGAACATATTGTACTGCGTGATGCCGCCATCACTGTGCAGGCAAGTACGACCGTAGAACGACCAGGGCAACGGAATAAAGCTAAGCAGCAGTACGACTACGAGAAACACGGCGATTCGCTTGCGATTCTTCTTTTCCCGTTCACTGACAAATACATGAGGCTTATTTTTCATAAACAGCGGATATACCTTCGGCCAGCCCGGCGGGCCATATTTAAAATTGCGTTTTCCAAAGATCGGTCTTCGAGCCTCGTACAGCAAAAGCCAACCAATAAATGTCATTAGGAAAAAGGTCATCCACGGAACCAAAAGCCACAGAAAGCTGATGTTCTCCACTGCCGCCACTACAGAATCATCGGCAAAAGCAATGACATTACGCAGCCGAAGCGGGCCAAATAACAACGCGATATCGGCTGCGCACAGCAGCACAAACACCGTCCAATATATGATTTCATCTACAATGGACAGCGGAGGCATTCTGTGCATTTTCTTTTTCGCCTTCCTCGGCATATGTATCACCTTCTGATCTGTATATTCTCTGCAGGCTTACTCCGATGCCAGGCCAAACAGCTCAATATCGCTGATGCAGGTATCGGTATAAACGGTGCCGCGCCGTGCATCCAAAATTGTGATCTTCACCCAGCTGGTTTTCACCGGCTTTTCCAGCACCACCACATCCACATCAAAAAGATTCTCTGCGGTCTGCTGTGTGCCGTCCTCAAACTCCAGCAGAATGCTGGTCGGCGCGCCGTTTTGCTGCAAAAGGTTTTCCGATTTATGATAGCCAAGCATAAAATCTATTGCGTAGAGCTCCATCTGAGAGCCATCTGCAGTTGACAGCAAGATCCATTCGCCGATGCCGTCGCCCTCTGCGCCCTCGACCCATGCCGTTTTTTCATTGCCGTCAATAGCATTTTCTGCATTGTAACTGCTGCTGTTCTCCAGCACGGAAGAAGCTGTTGCGGTCAAATCGGACAGATCCTGGTTGCCGGAAATTTCCTCTACAGACACAAGGGTATATCCGTAAATACTGGACGGGTTCACCTGCGCCTGCGCTTCAAAATAACCGCAGAATGTATTGAAGCCGCCATAGAAAACAATGATGCCCACGGCTACAACTTCGTCGCCCTGCTGGGTGAAGCTCTGAACAAGGAATTCTGTGGCCGCACCGGCGGCAGGCTCAATGACAAATTCCTCACCGGAAATATAGGCATAAGGCAAATCATCGATAGCAGGCAGATCTCTTCCCAGCGAATCCTGGGTGAGTTTTTCCACCATTTCAAGATCAAAGGAACTATAGCTATCCCCAAGGCCCAGCTTGTCCAGGTAGGAATCGGTGCCATAGCTGCCATCTAACAGCTTGGAATAGATGTAGTTGTAAACATCTTCATCCGTCCAATTGGAAACTTTGCCATTCTGGGAGTTTACACCGCTCAGCAGGCCATTTAGCGCATCGATGACTTCCTGCTCGTCCATAACCGGCACAGCGGGGGTGTCTTCTTTCTCCTCCGGGGCAATGGGATCGTAATCATCGTAGTCATAGTCTGCGTATTCATCCTCCGCCCCGGGAAACTTTTCAAGCAGTGTATCCGGCACGCAGAAACAGCAGCCGCACAGGTTTGTCAACAACACAAAGGAAATAACGAATGCAATTAATCTTTTCATATAGATTCTCCTTTATTCTCTTTTTTGTGGGGCTTACAATTTTTAAATCTTCATCTGTGCTTGCAGATGCATGGAAAGGACCGCCAGAGATGTGGCCATATTCTCGTTTTGCACCAGCGTACTCCGAGGAACATCCAAATGGACCGGAGCAAAATTCCAAATTGCCTTAATGCCGCATTGGATCATCCGGTCGCAGACCTCCTGGGCATACTGGGCAGGTACGGTGATGATGCCCATATGGACATTGTTCTCCCGGCAGTACCGATCCAGCTCCTCCATGGGCAGAATCGGCTTGCTGCTGGCAGCAGCAGGCGCCACATCAAAGGCTGCCAATATATTCAAACCGTAGGCGGCAAAGCCGGAATAATCCAGCAGTGCCTGCCCCAGCTTGCCTGCCCCCACCAAAATGGCATCGGTGGTATTGTCATAGCACAGGTAGCGGCTGATATTTTCCACCAGGTCTGCCCGGGGATAACCGATTTTGGGTTTGCCCGCTTTGGACACGACCGCCAAATCCTTCCGCACCTGCACCTCGCCCATATTGAGGGCGTTGGCAATGCTGGTCGCAGAAATAAAGGGGGTGCTGTCCTCCGGCAGGCTTTTCAAATAAGCAAGGTAGCCGGGCAGTCGTTTGAGTACCGCCTTGGAAAGTTCTTTGCGTTGCATAGCATTCCCTCTCTTTCGATAATCTTTTTTATCGATATATTTCTATATCGATTGTAGCATGATTGGAAAGGGATTGCAAGTGCCGCTTTTCTTGCTCCTAAACGCAGCTTGTCTGGCGCAGGATCTCCTTGCGGAGTTTCAGCATGATCCGCTTTTCCAGGCGGGAGATATAGGACTGGGAAATTCCCATTGTCTCCGCCACTTCCTTTTGTGTCAGCTCTTTTTGATTATTCAAGCCAAACCGCATATAAACAATTTGCTTTTCCCTCGGAGGCAGCTGCTCCACCGCCTGCCGCAGCAGATACAGATCCACATCATCCTCCATAGGCCGCAGGATCATATCCTCATCCGTGCCCAAAATATCCGATAGCAGAAGTTCATTCCCATCGTAATCCATATTGATTGGCTCGTCCAGAGACACTTCATTTTTTTGATTGGCTATCTTGCGGATGTACATAAGGATCTCATTTTCGATGCAGCGGGAAGCATAGGTGGCCAGCTTGATATTCCGATCACGGCGGTAGGTATTGATCCCCTTGATCAGGCCGATCGTTCCGATGGAGATCAAATCTTCGATACCCACACCGGTATTTTCAAACCGACGGGCGATAAATACCACCAGCCGCAAATTCCGTTCGATCAGAAGCTGCTTCGCTTCGTCGCTTCCCTGCTCCAGCCGCTCCAGCGCCTCCTGCTCCTGTTCCCCCTTCAGCGGTGGCGGCAGCACATCACTTCCACCGATATAATAGATCCTGCTCACAAAACAACCTTTTTTCATACCGCTCCTCCTATCAATGCCTGAAATTTCCCACTGTTATCCAAAACCTGTGGCGCAAAAGCCACCAAACACGGTCTTCTTTTCCTTCCGATTCTGGCATCGGCGACCATCAGCGCCAGCATCATCTGCCCCGATGCTCCCACGGTTTGATACGGGATCAGCCGCAGGCCGGGAATCGCACCCATCGCCTCCACCGGTTTTTGAATCAGCTCCGGCTGTAGTCCTGTCAGCTTGTTGGCTGCATTGCAGTCGATGACCACCACGCCCTTGCCCGTCACAGGATCCCGCAGATCGTGCCCCGTATCCCAAAGCGCCCGCAGACGCACCGTTTTCCCGGCATAGTTCAGTTCCACCGGAACATATGTTGAAGGCAAAGCCTTACCGCCAAATCCGTACAGCAAGGCAACACACAACACAATCCCCGAAAGTATCTGCGCAAAGCCGCTGTTTTTTTCGCTCAAACCGTCCAGCGCAAGACGCAAAAGGCAAAACACCGCCCCGGGGGCGATTGCCCGGCGGCTAAACCCAAAAACCAGCAAGCAGCACAAAATGCTGCTGAGAAGATACCAGTGACTTGCCTGCAAGAAAGATAGTCTTTCCAACATACTGCATCCGGCATAGAGCGCCCCCGCTGCTGCCCCCAACAGTGGAAATAGCGGGCCGGAGTATGGTGAAAATATGCGTTTTACTGCAAAAAACATAAAAAAATCTACGAAAAATCGAAATGCAACTGCCAATAGCATATACGGGCGCATAGAAACCTCCTTCTTTTTGCAAGATGGAGGCAAGAGGTTTTCATTTCCTCTTGCTTCCGGGGTGGCATCAGTATATCGGAGCCTTGTCCAAAAATCCGTCGCAAGGGGGATCGGCATTTACGCCAGGAATCCCCCCTTCCCCCACCTGCGCTCCAACCGAATGCCCAGGTAACAAAAAAACCGGCAGCTGATTTTCTCAGCTGCCGGATGTATCTGTCGAGAGATTATTTTCCCGGAGTATTTGGCGAATATTCTTTTCTGCTTTGAACCGGGCCACCATAATTTCGTGGCCGCATCCCAGGCACTTGAGCCGAAAGTCCGCGCCGGTGCGCAGCACTTTCCACTGCTTTTGCCCGCAGGGATGCTCTTTTTTCATAACCAGGGTATCCCCTACTCTGACATCCATCATTTTTCCCCCTTCACCGCATCCCAATACTGCTTGGCTGCTTGCTCCACCTTATTGGGGCCGTACGCATAATATTTGGCGTCTTTCAGTTCGTCGGGAAGATACTGCTGCCGCACCCAATGGTTGGGGTAATTATGGGGGTACTGGTAGCCCTGCTCCCGTTCCATGGTATAAGTATCGGCGTGCATATTCTGTAAATGGCGAGGGAAATCTCCACCCAAGCCTTTTTGAATATCCTCGGTGGCAGCCGCCAGGGCCATATAGGCAGAGTTGGATTTTGGAGATGTAGCCATCAGCACCGCCGCATCCACCAGAGGAATCCGAGCCTCCGGCATACCCAGCATCAGCGCCATATCCACGCAGGATTTGACGATGGGAAGGATCATTGGATAAGCAAGACCCACATCCTCCGCCGCGATCACCATAAGGCGGCGGCAAGCGCCTTGCAGCTGCCCCGCCTCCAGAAGTCTTGCCAGATAATGGCAGGCAGCATCGGGGTCAGAGCCACGGATAGACTTTTGCAGAGCGGACAGCAGGTCATAGAAATTATCCCCGTCCCGATCTGCCCGAAGTGCGCTCTTTTGGGTCACTGTTTTGGCATCTTCCAGAGTCAGTGGCAATTTTCCATCCACCGGCTGACCGGCAGAAAACAAAACCTCCACCGCATTCATCGCCTTGCGGATATCGCCGCCGCAGGCACCGGCGATATATTCCAGCGCTCCATCCTCCGGCTGAGCCGTCAAGGCGGTGCGGTTCTCCAAAAATTCCACCGCACGGTAGATAGCTTTCAGTGCGGCGTCGCTGGAGATCTGCTTAAATTCAAACACCGTAGAGCGGCTCAAAATAGCATTGAACACATAGAAATAAGGGTTTTCCGTAGTAGAAGCGATCAAAGTGATCTTGCCATTTTCAATGTGCTCCAAAAGGGATTGCTGCTGCTTTTTATTGAAGGATTGGATCTCGTCTAAGTACAAAAGCACGCCGTTGGGTGCCATCAAGGTATCCAGCTGGGCAACAATGTTCTTGATGTCCGCCGTGGAAGCTGTGGTGGCATTGAGCTGGTACAATGTGCGGTTGGTCTGTTTAGCAATGATCTGGGCCACTGTGGTCTTGCCCGTACCACTGGGACCATAGAAGATCATATTGGGGATCTTTCCCGAATCCACAATGCGGCGAAGAATGCCTCCCTTGCCCAAAATATGTTCCTGGCCATACACTTCCTCCAGAGTTTCCGGACGCAGCAGGTCTGCCAAAGGCTGATACACAAAGATCCCTCCTTCCTCGTTTTTCCCATTATAGCACATCTGTTTTAAAATTACACTATTTTTGTTGTCATTTTTTTATTTTGTAGTATGATTATCTTATCAAACCTATACAAGGAGGTGCCGGAATGGGTTCCAAAAGAATAAAAAAAGCCGCAGCCATTGCCGCGGTGGTGCTTTTCTGCCATTTAATACTATCCTTCGGCATCACAAAGGTGATTTACGATTCTATCTTCCGTCGGTATGATCCTGCCGATGCAACTATCCGTGATCCATCGCTGACGGAAATCATGCACCCCGTTTCCTTTCCCTCCGGGGAGTACCGCCTTGCCGGTACACTCTTTGACGGGCCGGGAGATTCCCTCGTGGTAATTGTACAGGGCATCCACTCCCACGCAGGAAACTTCGCCCCTATCATCCGGCAAATCGTACAAGTTGGAAACCGGGATGTTTTCATTTTTGATATGACCGGCGCAGGGGATAGTGAAGGCGACAGCGGCATTGGTTTTTCCCAGGCTGTTTATGACCTGCACGCAGCGCTGGATTATATTGACCGGGCATATGCCTATGAAGATATTTTTCTGGTTGGTCACTCCCGGGGCGGATATGCCGCCTGTTGCGTTCTGCCGGATCGCACAGATATCGACGGCGTGGTGTCCATCAACAGTCCAAACAGTCCCATGGATGCGGTGATGAGCGGTTCTGTCAATACCGTCGGCTGGCTGGCTTACGGAAATTACCCCATGCTATATTTGTATCAGGCAATGCTTTTTGATTTTGAAACCGTATTCCAAACCGCTTCGGACGCCATTGCCCAAAGCGATGTGCCCGTTCTGATCATCCAATCCCGTCAGGACGAAACCATTCCATTTGACCGTTTTTCCATATATGCCCATATGGAGGATATATCCGGCGACCACATTCAGGTTTGGCTGACTGACGGCGGCCACAGCTCCGTCTTATACGATACATCAACGGATTCCATCAACAGCCGGCTTTGGGAAACTCTTAACCGATTTTTCTTGCAAACCTGCCCATAAAAAGGAGGTATCTCAAATTGAGATACCTCCTCGTTTTTTGCTGATTATTCCTCGTCTTCATCCTCAAAAGAGAATTCCAAGGTTTCACCGCAGTTGGGACAGATCATGCTGCCTTCCTCCAGGGTTTCCTCGTCGAAATCGATGATTTCGCCGCAGGTGCATTTGACTTCGTAGATGGTGGTTTCTTCGTCGCCGAAGTCGAAGCCTTCTTCAAAGTCTTCATCCTCGTCCCAGTCATCTTCGTCGTCCCAGTCGTCCTCGTCGTCATCCCATTCGTCTTCTTCGTCGAGAATGTAGTCCTCGATGGCGTCCAGATCCTCTTCGATCTCGTCCAGCTCATCGGAGATGGCAATGGTAGTCTCTTCCACATCGCTCAGACGACGGGTCACATCACCCAGCAGATCCACGATGGCAGAGATCATCTGACCTTCAGCCTTCTCGGTATCCAGCTTCAGGCCATCCATCAGACCCTTCAGATATGCAGCCTTTTCGGAAATCGTCATAGCAGTCTCCTTATTTTGCACGGCCCAGGTATTCGCCGGTGGTGGTGTCGATAGAAATTCTCTCGCCCTCATTGATGAACAGAGGCACCTTAACCTCAGCGCCGGTCTCCAGAGTAGCGGGCTTCAGGGTGTTGGTAGCGGTGTTGCCGGCAAAACCAGGCTCGGTGGAGGTAACTTCCAGATCCACAAAGCGGGGAGGCTCAACGCCGAACACA
Source organism: Oscillospiraceae bacterium (assembly GCA_017380435.1). Lineage (GTDB taxonomy): Bacteria > Bacillota > Clostridia > Oscillospirales > Oscillospiraceae > Faecousia. The sequence goes on along the minus strand of JAFODZ010000011.1, from coordinate 5,156 downwards.
TTGCCCTTATAGCTCATAACGGTGCAGGTATCGTTTTCCTTCACGAAACGGAAGCTGTCGTCCAGCAGGCTCTTCTCAATGGGAACCAGCTCGTAGGTCTCGCCGTCCATAAAGTAGTACAGATCGCCGTCGTTGTAGGAGTACTCCATCTTCTTGCGCTCAATGTAAGCGGTGGGGTACTTATCGCTGGGGTTGAAGGTGGTTTCGGTCACGCCGCCGGTGATGACGTTACGCATCTTAACACGGACGAAAGCCGCACCCTTACCGGGCTTAACATGCTGGAACTCTACGATCTGCATTACCTTGCCGTCCATCTCAAAGGTAATACCGTTTCTGAAATCACTAACAGAAATCATTTCTTTATCCTCCTGTGAATTTGCCCGAAAGGGCAGATTATATTACATAGGTATTCGCATACATTTTACCCGAAATCCCCCTCGATTGCAAGAGGAAATCGGAAGTTTTTTGGTTAAATTTCAAGAATCCGTAAATCTTTGGGACTTTTGGTGATATTTTCGCAACCATCAGCCGTAAAAATCACCAAATCCTCTATACGAACGCCAAATTTACCGGGCAAATAGATGCCGGGTTCAGCAGAAGATACCATATTGACCTGCATCACGCCCTGGCCGCCGGGATTGCAGTTGGGAGATTCGTGGCACTCCATACCGATGCAATGGCCGTAGCTATGACCAAAATACGGACCATAACCGGCATCGGCGATGACTTTACGGGCAGTTTCATCAATTTGTCCACCGGTAACACCGGCTTTGGAGAATGCAATGCCGGCTTTTTGCGCTGCCAGAACTGTTTCATAGACCTTTTGCATTTCTTCGGTTGCGTAACCGACAGCGACGGTACGGGTCATATCGGCACAGTAGCCCTGGTACATTGCGCCAAAGTCCATGGTGATGAAATCGCCGCGGGCAATCAGCCGGTCACCGGGTACGCCGTGGGGCATTGAGGTATTGGGACCGGCGACCACAATGGGATCAAAGGCCATACCGTCGGCGCCGTTTTTCAGCAAGCAATAAATCAGCTCCGCCTGCAGTTCTTTTTCCGACATTCCTACCCGAATCCGGGGCAGTACCTGCTCAAAGGCCAAGTCGGTGATCTGCTGTGCCTTGCGCATCCGATCCAGCTCCCAAGGCTCTTTCACAGAACGGAAGCTGTGGATCTTCTCATTATAGGGTACCAGCTCCGCATTGAGCTTGGATTCCAGAGAGCGGAACTCCGAAACGGTCATATACTCCTCTTCATAGCCTAAGCGCTTCACACCAAACTGCGCAATGGCATCGTTAATCAGCTTACTGTAGGGATTCTCCCGATTCACACACAGTACCGCAAAATCGGCGATGTGATTCTCCGCTGCTTCGATGTAACGGCTATCGGTAAAATACCGGCAGCCGGCCTTGGTAACGATGGCCATACCCTCTGCGATGTCGTATTCCGCGCCATACATCCGGGAAAACCGGCTTGTCAGCAGCAGGCCATCCACCTGCTCATCCAGAATTGATAAGTATTTTTCAAGATTCTTCATAGGAAATCCTCCTTTTTCTTGCTGCATAAATAAATGGTTTTTCTGCAATATGGCGCAATTTCAGCCAAACGGTGTGATTATGAATGGATCGCACCAAAACCGTGCGAACGCCGGCGCAATTGCCGCCCAATGTATCGGTGTAAATCTGATCCCCCACCAAAATTGCCTGCCGTGGCGCAATATCGTACCGGGCAAGGCACTGCCGGATGCCCTTGGTAAAGGGTTTGCGGGCGTGGGTAATACAATCTAAGGCGTATTTTTTGCAAAATTCCGGCACCCGGCTGTTATGGCTGTTGGAAACGATGCACACTATAAAGCCTGCCTGCTTCAGCCCCCCAAGCCAGCTTTTGACTTCAGCGGTGGGGACATCGGTTGTGTAAGGTACAAGGGTGTTGTCAAAATCCAACATCACCAGCTGAATCCCCTGCTCCCGCAGAAAATCCGCCGGGATCCCGTTCACATCCTCCGCCCGCCAGGTTGGCACAAGTGGAAATGGCATAATCCGGTTCCTCTTTCATAGAATTTAATACAGTATATCACGAAAGGGGTATTTTGTCTATGGCCTTGCCCATTTATCTTGCCATGACAGCTTCTGAATATGCCCGCTGCCCGTCTGTTCCCGAAAATCCGGGGTGGATGGCATGCCATTTTTCCTCTTACGGAAGGGGTTTGAGCAACATCCCCGATCATTTTCCCGCAGGGGGAATTCTGATGGTCAACGATCGGATTCCTCCGGCCTGCCACAGCAGTGAGCTGGTGGTGCAGCAGCTTTTACAAGCTGTAGAACATCTTTCTCCCCGGGCCATCGTACTGGATTTTCAGCGCCCCTTTGAGCCGGCTCTGGGACAGATCGCTGACCACATTCTCCACACCCTTCCCTGCCCCGTGGTTTTGACAGAAGCCTACTGCCGGGACCAAAAAGGCGGGATTCTTCTATCCCCTGTGCCCCCACACAAAAATCTCCGGGCACATGTGCAGCGATGGCAAGGCCGGGATATCTGGCTGGAGCTGAGCAAAGCCGGTCAGCTGCTGGTACTAAACAAGGAAGGTTGCCAGTTGCAGCCGCTGCAGGAAATACCCCCAGGTCCTTCCTTTTACGATGAAGGTGCGTTTTGTCATTATAGCACCCGATTCACCGACGAACGGGCCGATTTCTGCGTCTGGCGTTCCGACGAAGACCTGCGGCAGCTTCTGGATTGTGCAGAAAGTCTGGGAGTTACGGGAGCAATAGGTTTATACCAGGAGTTTGGCTGAGTTTTCAATGGTCAGTTCTATTTGTCCACCGCCCTGCATAGGTTTTGACAGACCGCTATACAAGGAGGCTGGCTATGGAAAACATCTATCGCGATATTGCCGCCAGGACCGAGGGCAATATCTATATTGGCGTCGTAGGCCCTGTGCGTACAGGAAAATCCACCTTTATCAAACGAATCATGGAGGAGCTGGTAATCCCAAACATCCAGGATCCCTACCGTAAGGAACGGGCCCGGGATGAGCTGCCCCAAAGCGGCTCCGGTAAGACCATTATGACCAGTGAGCCAAAATTCATTCCCGAGGAGGCGGTGGAGATCTTCCCCGAGGGGACTGCCAAAATGCGCATTCGGATGATCGACTCGGTGGGATATATGGTAGAAGGCGCTGTGGGCGCTGAGGAGGACGGCGAGCCGCGAATGGTCACCACACCTTGGTACGACTATGAGATCCCCATGACCGAGGCAGCGGAGCTGGGAACCCAAAAGGTAATGCAGGAACACTGCTCCATCGGCATCGTTGTCACCACCGATGGCAGCATCACCGACATTCCCCGGCAGGATTATCTGGATGCGGAGCGGCGGGCCATCTCCCATATGCAGGCCACGGGAAAGCCTTTTCTTGTTATCATCAACAGCACCAATCCGGATTCCGAGGCAGTCGCCGGAATCCAACGGCAGATCTCAGAGCAATTTGGGATCACGCCTGTGGCTGCGGACTGCCAGGCACTGACCGGCGAGGATATTCAGAATATTCTGAAAAACCTGCTCTACGCCTTTCCTATGTACCAGCTGCATATTCACCTGCCCCGGTGGATGGATGCGCTGGAAAGCACACATCCGGTAAAAGCAGAGTTGTACCAGGCACTGGTGGAAAAAACGCAGCAAATCGGCACCTTGGCCCAAGCGGAGGGGATTCTGCAAAGTCTGACCCAGCTTCCCAATGTTTTGGACTTCAACCTGCGAAAGATCGATCTTGCCACCGGCACCGTCAGTTGTGCCTTTGGCTTCCCGGAAGAGCTGTTTTACGAAATTCTCAGCAATCGTACCGGAATGACCATCGAAAACCAAGGGCAGCTGCTGCAACTTTTAACCGAGCTGTCTGCCATGAAGCGGGAGTATGACAAATTTGCCGATGCCCTTTCCTCTGTCAATGCCACAGGCTACGGGATCGTAATGCCCAGATCTGAGGAAATGAAGCTGGAAAAACCGGAAGTCATCCGCAAAAACGGCTCCTACGGCGTGCGCCTGAAGGCCAGCGCCCCTTCTATCCACATGATGCGGGTGGATATTGATACCCAGATCAATCCTATGGTAGGCGACGAAAAGCAATCCCAGGATCTGATCGATTATCTGATGGGTGAAGATCCCGACAAGCTTTGGCAGAGCAACATTTTCGGAAAATCCGTTTATGCCCTGATCCAGGATGGGTTGACTTCCAAGCTGATGCGCACACCGGAGGATGTGCGTTCCCGTTTCCGCAGTACCCTCTCCAGAGTGGTCAATGAAGGGGCCTCGGGATTGATCTGTCTGATCCTATAAACCGCAAAAATAACGCCAAAAAGAAGAGTAAAATATTCTAAAAAATTGTTTAGAAAAAAGTTTAAAAAAACACTTGACAAATTTGGTAGTGCTGTGTATAATGAATCCCGTCGCTGAGGTATTCAAGCCGCAAGCGGTAAGGTACGGGAGCATAGCTCAGCTGGGAGAGCACATGCCTTACAAGCATGGGGTCACAGGTTCGAGCCCTGTTGTTCCCACCAAATTTGGCCCGGTGGTGCAGTCGGTTAGCACGCCAGCCTGTCACGCTGGAGGTCGACGGTTCGAGTCCGTTCCGGGTCGCCATATACTCTAGACGGCAATTCTGCCGAAGTAGTAAACATCACAAGTAAGGTCTTTACAATTAACGAAACTATACCTTCCACCGGAAATTTTATTCTCCTAAATGGAATTGTAAAATTAAATACAAGTATTACTTCTCAAAAAGATTTTATTTTACTAAATGGTAACGCTGAAAAAATGTTCAACGACGATAACTCAGGGAATTCAAAAAATTCAGGAGTTAAAAATCTTTTCAGTTATCACAATTCTCTTAGAACGTCCTTAAATGGATTATGTCCTCCGTCATTGCAAAGTATTCCAACAACAATGCCAGATGGAACTCAAATTCAAGGGATTTCTGCTACAGGAAAACTCCCAGAAAACTCAACTGATATTCAAACTGGAACATTCATTTCTTCTCTAGAGGATTTTGATGGAAAAATAATTAAAGTTGGACAAAACTTTTATAACAATGGTGTAGATCTTGTCCCTGGAGCTGAATGGACTCTTCAACTTAATGAAAATGATTCTTCAACAAATTCATT
>JAFODZ010000010.1 GCA_017380435.1 Oscillospiraceae bacterium | reverse complement strand
TATGCAAAGAAGCCGACTTGGTGCCTTCCTGTTGCGGTACCCGGTGTGCGCCTTGGCGGCCGTGCGCCTGCGTTGCACACCGACCGCAGCCACTCGCTCAGGTCGCTTCATCCGCCCCCGGCGGCGCTCCCATCGCTCCCCCTCTCCCGGCGCGCATTTTCGGGAGAGGACAGAATGTTTCGGTTTAGAAGAGGAGAATGGCGGGCGAACGCAGTTCGCCCCTACGAGGGGAAAGGCGTTGGCGGGGTGGGAATAAAGTGGGAAAAATGACATTTTTTCCTCGGCGCGGCGGCGGAAGTCCTTGGGGGGCAAGGGGTTTGGTGATTTCATAAGGTTGGGAAAAAAACGGGAAGACTTTTCAAAAATTATATGGTATCCTTTCTTCATCAAACCAAATGTTTGCAGAAAGAAAGGAGCAAAAAAATATGAAACGAAAACAATTTACTTTTTACAGGTCATTTTGGGAAAGTATGAAAAAATTACCAACTAATAAAGAAAAATTGCAATTTTTTGAAATGCTCTGCGACTACGCATTGGACGAAATCTGGCCCGATCTGGAAACCAAAAAGCCTTCTGCCGCAACGGCTTTCCTGCTTGTGCAGCCTACGCTGGAGGCGGCTCACGCAAAGTCGAAAAATATGACCAAAGTGAACAGAGCGTTCCCATTATCGGATTGGGATGACTGCCATTAGATAGAGAAAAAGATATAGAAAGAGTAAAAGAAATAGATATATATTTATATGTCATAGGGGGAGAAATATTGGCCAAGCACAGGTCGCCCCGGGAGGGTAGGCGTGTGAATTGACAATTATGCGAAGAGGCTCCCCTGTAGGGGAGCTGGCAAAAATCTTTGATTTTGGACTGAGGGGTGATCGGAGGCTCCGTAAACCCCTCCGGCTCGCCTGGCGGCGATCCACCTCCCCTACAAGGGGAGGCATTAGGGGGCGGATTGCCACGCCAGTGTGAGCACTGGCTCGCAATGACACGGATTCGGGAGTTTGTGCGTGATGGCGGGGAATACCCTCCCCCGGGGGGAGGGTGGATTTTGCGAAGCAAAAGACGGGTGAGGAACGGCGACAGGTTGGAAATGGGATGAGGTCTGATAGCAAGGCAAAGGTCGTCAGATTTCTGCCCGCATTCCTCATCCGACCTCGCTACGCTCGGCCACCTTCCCCCCGGGGGAAGGTATTATGGGGCGGACCGTCGGGGACGCCGGTCCCTACAGGGGAGGCGTTGGGGGACGGGTTGACAGAATGAAGGAAAAATTATCAATTGTTAAATTTTTTATTGGGTCTATACAGATAATGAAAAATCGGGTATAATGGTAAAATGGAAAGTGTGGGCGCTGGGGGGTTGAGACCGCGATGGGGGAGACACCCTGGCTATGACGCAAAAGATTTTCATCTGTCCCCGCCTTTCCCTTATTCTTACATAGAAATTTTCCGGAGGAACAAAAAATGGTATTTTCAAGCATTCCGTTTTTGTATTATTTTCTGCCGGCGGTGATACTGTGCTATTTTGCCGTATCCTGGGTGGTGGAAATGCTCTTCAAGCTGGTGTCCGGCAACGGGCAGCTGGCTCACAAGGCATCCATTTTTACCAAAAACCTCATTCTGCTGGTCTTCTCTCTGGCGTTTTACGGCTGGGGTGAGCCGCGGTATCTGTTTTTGATGATCGGCACCATCCTCATGTTCTGGGGCTGCGGTATTGCCATGGGCAAGGCCAAATCCAAAGGCTGGAAAAAGGTTTGGTTGATTATTTCTGTGGTCATCAGCCTGGGTCTTTTAGCCGTTTTTAAGTACTGCGACTTCTTCATCGAAAATGTCAACGCCCTGACCGGTCTGTCCATTTCTCTACTGAAGATCGCATTGCCTGTGGGCATCAGCTTCTACACCTTCCAGGCGCTGAGCTATGTGATCGATGTGTATCGGGGTAATGTGGAGGTTCAGAAGAATCCTATCTATTTCGGCGCGTATGTTGCCCTGTTCCCTCAGCTCATTGCCGGCCCTATCGTGCGCTACATCGATGTGGCACGGGAGCTGAACGACCGGGTTCACACCTGGGAGAATGCCAAGCTGGGTCTGCGCCGGTTCATCATCGGTCTTGCCAAGAAGATCATTATTGCCGACTCCTTCGCGGCGCTGATCGCCATTTTCCGGGATTCCGGTGAGCCGAGCGTGCTGTTTTACTGGATGTACGCCTTTGCGTTCCTCTTTAACATCTATTTCGACTTCTCTGCCTACTCCGATATGGCCATCGGTTTGGGCAAGGTTTTGGGCTTCAACTTCATTGAGAATTTCAACTACCCCTATATGTCCAAGTCCGTGGCCGAGTTCTGGCGGCGGTGGCATATGAGCCTGGGAAGCTGGTTCCGGGACTATGTGTATATCCCGCTCGGCGGCAACCGGGTGGGCAAGTGGCGCTGGCTGTTCAACACCTGCGTGGTGTGGTTCTTGACCGGTATGTGGCACGGCGCAAGCTGGAACTTCATTTTGTGGGGACTGCTGTATGCGGTGTGTCTGATCTTTGAAAAGTGGGTGCCTTCCTACAAGAAAGTGCCCGGCGCAATTCGTCATTTTATCACCGTGATGCTGGTGACGCTGGGCTTTGTGCTGTTCAACGGCGAGGATATGGCCCAGGTGGGTTCGGATTTTGCCTGCCTGTTCGGCTTCGGCAAGCTGCCCCTTATCAGCACCGAAACGATCTACTATTTGACAAGCTTTGCGGTGCTGTTCATTCTTGGCATCGTCGGCTGCACGCCCCTGGTGAAGAACACCGCGGTGCGTCTGAGCCAAAGCAAGGGTATGGGCGTGGTTGTGGCTGCGCTGGAGGGCATTGTGCTGATTCTGCTGCTGCTGATTTGCACCGGATTTTTGGTAGATGGCTCTTTCAGCCCGTTCCTGTACTTTAGATTCTAAGGAAACATTACGCAGTTCTCATGAAAAGACTCCCCTGTAGGGGTAAGCGAAGCGCAGTCGGCGGTAGTGAATGACAGTCCGGTGGACTGTCAGAGCCGCCGACCGGGCCGCTCGCAAGCGGCTGGCAAAAATCTTTGATTTTTGACTGAGGGGTGATCGGAGGCTCCGTAAACCCCTCCGGCTCGCCTTACGGCGACCCACCTCCCCTACAAGGGGAGGCTTTGCGGCGGGAGAGAGCTTCGCCCGACGATACAATATGGAGGAAGATATGAAAAAATTATTTACAACAATTGGCATTGCTGCCTTGGTTTTGGTTTGGTTGGGGTTGACGGCGGCTGCCTGGTTCGGCGCGCCGGAGGAGATGTCCGTTTCCGAGCGCCGGAAGCTGGCGCAAGCGCCGGAGCTTTCCATCGAAACTCTGCTGGCGGAGGATGACTATCGCTCCGACGGCACCATTCGCAAGAAAAATTCCTTTATGAGTCTTTTCGAGGAGTACTCGCTGGATCAGTTCCCTCTGCGTGACCGCTTCCGTCAGATCAAGTCGGTTTTCACCTACTATGTGATGCAGCAGAAGGACAACAACGAGATCTTCGTGGAGGACGGCTACGCCGCAAAGCTGCTGTATCCCCTGGCGGAGGACAAGCTGACTGCCAACTTGAATATCCTGAACACCGTTGTGCAGCAGCAGATCGTCCGGGGCAAGTGCAAGCTGTATGTGGCGGTCGTGCCGGACAAGAGCTATTATCTTGCCAAGGAAAATGGCTATCTGGCTATGGATTATGAGGCGCTGTTTGATGCGGTGGAGAAGAAATTCCCCTCCGACCGGATTCCCAACGCCACCCACATTGATCTGACCGATGTGCTATCCATCGATTCCTACTACCGCACCGACACCCACTGGCGGCAGGAGAAAATTCTGCCTGTGGCCCAGAAGATCGCCGATGCTATGGGCGTGACGGTGGAGCAGGATTTCCGCCAGGAGTTGGTGGAGCGCCCCTTCTACGGCGTTTACTACGGTCACGCCGCGCTGCCTATGGAGGCAGAGGAACTGTATCTTATGACCAGTCCGCTGCTGGACGAATGTGTGGTGTACCAGTATAACGATGACATCCAGAACTGGAAAGAACACGGCAAGGTTTACGATATGGCCAAGCAGGAGGGCAACGATCTGTATGAGATGTTCCTCTCCGGCAATCTGCCTTTGCTGCGAATTGAAAATCCCAACGCCGGCACGGACAAGGAACTGATCATTTTCCGAGATTCCTTCGGCAGCTCTCTGACGCCCCTGCTGATGAAGGACTACAAGAGCGTGACGCTGGTGGATCTGCGGCTTGTAGATTACAAGAAGCTGGGGGATTATATCCAGTTTAAGGGTCAGGATGTGCTGTTTTTGTACAACACCCAGGTGTTGAACCAGGCAGTTTCCAAGTAAAATGCCGAAAGGCATTTTACAATGAATTGCCCTTATGGGCATGATTTGGCTTTGCCATGATTTGCCTTACGGCATGAATTGCGCTGCGGCGCATTGGGGTTTGGGGCAATTCAAATCATGGAGCGAAGCGAAAAATCATGATGCGGCAGCATCAATTTATGACACGAAGTGTCAAATCATCAAAGGAGGAGCAGCGCTCCTCCTTTTTTGCTGGGCATTGGAGTTTTAGGGACATCCGGGGACGGGTGTCCTTACGAGGTTATGGGAAAAAAGTGGGAAAAATGACATTTTTTCCTTGGTGCGGCGGCGAAAGTCCTTGGGGCGCAAGGGGGTTGGCGATTTCATAAGGTTGGGAAAAAAACGGGAAGACTTTTGGCATTTGGTGTGGTAAGATGGTAGCGTCAAGAAAAGGAATTGACAATGGACAATTGACAATGACGCAAAGAGGCTCCCCTACAGGGGAGCTGGCAAAAATCTTTGATTTTTGACTGAGGGGTGATCGGAGGCTCCGTAAACCCCTCCGGCTCGCCTTATGGCGACCCACCTCCCCTACAAGGGGAGGCTTTGGGGGAAGGACCGTCGAGGACGCCGGTCCCTACGAGGGGGAACGGATTGCCACGCCGCTTTCAGCGGCTCGCAATGACACAGTTTTTGGAAGATTTCCGTTTACAGTGTCATTCTGAGCGGAGCATCGAAGATGCGTAGTCGAAGAATCTTCGCACCATCGATAGGCCAGTAGATCCTTCGATTCGCCTGCGGCTCACTCAGGATGACACAGATTTGGGAGTTTGTGCGTGATGGCGGGGAATACCCTCCCCCGGGGGGAGGGTGTCGCGGCGCAAGCCGTGACGGGTGAGGAACGGCGATAGGATGGAAATGGGATGAGGTCTGGGGAATGGTCAGTATATGTAAGATTTCTGCCCGCATTCCTCATCCGCCCCTTCGGGGCACCTTCCCCCCGGGGGAAGGTATTACGGAGAGGACCGTCGAGGACGCCGGTCCCTACAGGGGAGGACTTTTGGGGAAGGTATGGAGGAAAGGAGTGGGATATTGGACAGAAAAAGAAGAAAAAAAGTGGAGGTTTTGCCGCAAAAGATTGTGACGGAGCTGGCGGCCATCGGTTTGACCCGGGCCACCGATGTTTTAAAGCTGCAGGACGGGGAAGTGGTCATCAAGTCCGAACAGGATATGGCTAAGCATCACGCAGCTGCCATCGCCGGCGTGGAAAAGACTTCCACAGGCTGGAAGATCAAATTTTACGACAAGCTCAAGGCTTTGGAGCTTTTGGGGGAGTATTTGGGGATGTTCGGCCCAGGCGCAGGCCAGCGTCAGCAGGAGGAATGCAACCTCTTAGAGGCAATTCTGGCATCCACACAGGAGGAAGTGAATATCGGTGATTTACAAGAACTTCAGCAAACGGCAGATGCTGGCTCTGACCTGGTGGAACAGGCCCGGGCTTGACCGCTACGACGGCATCATCTGCGACGGCGCGGTGAGATCGGGCAAGACCGTCTGTATGACAGACGGCTTTTTTATTTGGTCTATGAGCAGGTTCTCGGGGCAGAATTTCGGCATTTGCGGCAGGAGCATCTCCTCTTTGCGGCGCAATGTCACCGCCAATTTGGGCAGCTGGCTGGGCGGTGTGGTCACCGTTCGGGAGCATCGGGGGGAGAACAAGCTGGTGGTGCGCTGGGGCAATCGGGAGAACACCTACTACCTCTTCGGCGGTTTGGACGAAAGCTCCTACAAGCAGATCCAGGGCGTCACCCTGGCCGGGGCATTTTTGGACGAGGTGGCGCTGATGCCCCGCTCCTTCGTGGAGCAGACCTGCGCCCGCTGCTCCGTGGCGGGGTCGAAACTGTGGTTCAACTGCAATCCCGCCGGGCCGGAGCATTGGTTTTACAAGGAATGGATATTGAAAAACCGTGAGAAAAATATGCTCCGCCTGCATTTTACCATGGCGGACAATCCCGGTCTATCGCCGGAAATTCGCTGTCGGTACGAGAAAATGTACACCGGTGTGTTTTATCGGCGGTATGTTTTGGGGCAATGGTGCGTGGCGGAGGGACTGATCTACGATTTTGACCCCAAGCGCCATGTGATGACCGCGCCGCCGGAGAAAGGCAAGTACTACATTTCCGTGGATTACGGCACACGCAATCCCTTTTCCGCCGGTCTTTGGTGTGTGGCCGGGGGGAAGGCCTATCGTCTGCGGGAATTTTACTACGACGGGCGGAAATCCGGCAGGTCGCTGACCGACGGGGAATACTACAAGGAACTGGAAACGCTGGCGGGGGACAAGACCATCGAATGTGTGGTGGTAGATCCCTCAGCGGCGTCTTTTATTGCCCAGATCCGCAAGGAGGGGCGGTTCTCGGTGCGGAAGGCGAAAAATGCGGTGGTGGATGGGATTCGGCAGGTTTCCGGGCTGCTTCACGCCGGGGCGCTGGAGTTTTCCCCGGAGTGCCGGGATACCATTCGGGAATTTGGTCTTTACTGCTGGCAGGAGCAGGAGGATCGGCCTGTTAAGGAAAATGACCACGCAATGGATGATATACGCTATTTTTGCACCACCATTTTGCGCAGACAATTGGCATATGAGGGGTGAAAAATGCGTAGGGGGGCTGGGGGTCATACTTTCTTGTTTCGGCAAGAAAGTATGCAAAGAAGCCGACTTGGGGGAGGCGCTGAGTTGAATAGCTCCCGCTCTCAAAGCCGCCCTCCCCCAAGTCCCCCTCCCGGCGCGCATTATCGAGGAAGTGCAAAATGTTTCCGATTGCATGGGGCGGCAGCCGCCCTTACGAGGGGAAACGGATTGCCACGCCAGTGTGCGCACTGGCTCGCAATGACACGGGGTTCGGGAGATTGCGGAAAAGGACCGTCGGGGACGCCGGTCCCTACAAGGGGAAACGGATTGCCACGGGCATAAATGCCCTCGGAATGACACCTGGTTCGATAGTTTTCATAGTAAGGCAGACAATCATTTATCTAAAAAAGAAAGGGGAAGTATATGAAAAAGTGGTTAATTGACTCGTTTTTGCCCATGTGGGCCAAGGAAACGGTGCTGGCGGAAAACCGTCAGCTCAAGCGTCAGCTGCGGCAGGCGCAACTGGAAAACGACAAGATGAAAATGTACATTCAAGGTCTGGAAGTCGGCTTCCGTGCCGTCAAGCGGATCACAATTCACACAGGAGGGAATGCTTAATGGCAATCTACAGCTATGAGGAGGCCTTCGGCGCTGCCGATCAGACCTCCCGGAAAATGCGCGCGGCCATCCAAAACTGGTTTGACCTATACTACGGCGCCGCCGGGGAGGATCAAGACCCCTGTCAGCGGGTGGCATACTCCGTTGTATGCAAGCTGGTGCGCACCGTCTTCGGAGAGTACCAGGCCAGCGCCGGTGAGGATTTTACCCGGCAGGTGCTGGAAAGCTTAAATCGAAAGGCCCGGCAAGCGCTGGAACTGGCGCTGGTGGGCGGCGAATGTTACCTCAAACCCTGCCCCGGTGCGGCGGGGTTTTCCTTTACCCTCATTCCCCGGAGCAACGCGCTGATCTTTGGGCGGGATGCCTCTGGCAAGGTCACTGACATCGGTACGGTGGAAAAATCCATCCGGGGGCGGTACTACTACACCCTGTTGGAACGCCGGACGGTGGATGATAATGGGTATCTGACCATTCAAAACCGGCTGTTTCGCAGTATGAATCCCCAAAATCTCGGCTCCCAGGTCAAGCTGGACAGCCATCCCGATTACGGGCAGCTGGCGGAATCCTACCGCTACGAAAAACCCATTGGTTCGGTGGGCCTGGTGCAGCTACGCACCCCCATGCTCAACTGCGTGGATGGCTCGGCGGACGGCGTCAGCGTGTATGCCCCGGCGGTGGGTCTAATCGACGCCATTGATGAGAATGAGGCGCAGCTGAAAGGGGAATTTCGCCGGGGGCAGAGCCGAATCCTGGCATCCCGGGATCTGCTCAAATCCGACGAGGGCGGCAATTTGCAGCTGACGGATCATCTGTTTGTGGGTCTGGACGAAGACCCGGAGCAGGTGGGCATCACCATTTTCGCTCCCCAGCTGCGCCACGAGGCCTATTTGGAGCGGAAGCAGGAATATCTGCGCAATGTGGAGAGCGTCATCGGTTTGAAGCGGGGCATGCTCAGCGATGCCAATGTGGAGGAGCGTACCGCCACCGAGATCGCCTCCAGCGCAGGCGACTACAATCTCACCGTCATCGATTTCCAGCGGGCCTGGGAGTCTGCGGTGGTGGAATGTGTGCGGCTGTGCGCTGCCCTGGCGCAGGTCTATTCCATGGCGGTGGTGCCGGTACATCCTACCGTGTCCATCGACTGGGGCAACGGCATCCTCTACGACGAGGACAAAATGTGGGAGGATTACCAGAATATGGTCGCAAGCGGACTGCTGAAGCCGGAGATCGCCTTGGGATGGCGGTTCAATATGCCATCCGAAACGGCAGAAGATCAAGCGGCCATCCGCAGTCGGCTGATGCCGTGATTCTTCCACCGGGGTAGGTATTACGGGGAAATTGACAATGATGGGAAGAGGCTCCCCTGTAGGGGAGCTGGCACCGAAGGTGACTGAGGGGTGATCGGAGGCTCCGTAAACCCCTCCGGCTCGCCTTACGGCGACCCACCTCCCCTACAAGGGGAGGCTTTGGGGGGAAGGACCGTCGAGGACGCCGGTCCCTACAAGGGGAAACGGATTGCCACGCCGCGTTGCGGCTCGCAATGACACAGTTTTTGGAAGATTTCCGTTTACAGTGTCATTCTGAGCGGGGCATCGAAGATGCGTAGTCGAAGAATCTACGCACCATCGGTAGGCCGGTAGATCCTTCGATTCGCCTGCGGCTCACTCAGGATGACACAGATTTGGGAGTTTGTGCGTGATGGCGGGCGGATTGCCACGGGCGATTCGACAGTCGCCTGCGGAAAGGGCATTTTTATGGACAATTATGCATTTTGCATTATGCATTATGCATTATTTTTGCCGTGGTGGGCGTAAAAACACCGGTCGCAGGAGATGCAACCTCGTAAAACGCATAGCGAAGAAAGGAGAAAAATATGAAACGGGAATTTTTGCTGAATTTCAAAGTGGAGGGAAATCCCCTTCCGAAGGACATTATTGACGCCATAATGGAGGAAAACGGTCGGGATATCAACGCTGCCAAGGCTGCAGCGGTGAAACCCTACGAGGATTTTGACACCATCAAGCTGGAAAACGACCGGCTGAAGGCGGATTCTCTGGCCGACGGTTTGACTGCCGTGCAATGGAAGGAAAAACTGGCGCAGCTGGAGTTTCAAAATATGCTCAGCGCGGCTATTTCCGCCCGGGGCGGCAGAAATGAGAAGGCCATTTCCGCCCTTCTGGCTCTGGAGGAACTGAAAAACAGCGAAAACCGGCAGGAAGCTGTGGCGGCGGCTTTGGAGGAACTGAAGCAGTCCGACGGCTACCTGTTTGCAGACCAAACCCCGCCCCCTTACGCACGGGGCACAGGTGCCCGGGATCGGGCCAGAGAAACTGCGCCGACGGATCTTGCCGGCGCGCTACGAGAAAAATTTGAAAGGAAGTAACAAACTATGGCAATTACTTTAGCAGAAGCAAAAGTCGGTATGGCCGACAAGGTCGATCAGCAGGTGGTGGATATGTTCCGCCGCAGTTCTCTGCTGCTGGACAACATGATTTTTGACAACTCCATCTCCCCCGGCACCGGCGGCAGCACCTTGACCTACGGCTACATCCAGCTCAAGACCCCCGCCACCGCCAATATCCGTACCATCAACGCCGAATACACCCCCGGCGAGGCCAAGCGGGAGAAGAAGACCACCGGCGCGATCATTATGGGCGGCTCTTTCCAGGTGGATAGAGTGCTGCAGAACACCGCCGGTGCTGCCGACGAAATGGCATTCCAGGCGGAGCAGAAGATCAAGGCTACCGCCAACTATTTCCACAACCTGGTCATCAACGGCTCTTCCGCCAACGAGGAGGGCTTTGTGGGCGGCACTTTTGACGGCTTGAAAAAGCTGCTCACCGGCACCCAGAATGAGATCACCAGCGGCGTTGCTCTGAAGACCTCCGCAGAACTGGACGACAACTACAACGCATTTTTGGATGAGATGGACAGCTTCATCAGCTGCCTGGACGGTGCGCCCTCCATGCTGCTGATGAACCGGCAGATGCTGGTGAAGCTGCGCTCCATCGCCCGCCGCGCCGGCTACTACGAGCGCACCAAGGACGATTTCGGCAGAGTCGTGGAGACCTACGCCGGCATCCCCATGGTGGATATGGGTCAGTACTTCGACGGCAGCAAGATCACCGATGTGGTGGCCACCGATGCAGAGGGCAAGACTGCCATCTACGCCGTATCTCTGGGTCTGGACGGCTTCCACGGCATCAGCCCCCTGGGCGATGGCGTCATCAACAGCTATATGCCCGATCTGAATGCCCCCGGCGCGGTCAAGACCGGCGAAGTGGAGCTGGTGGCAGGCGTGGCGCTGAAAAATACCCTCAAGGCCGCAGTCCTCAAGGGCATTTCCGTCGGCACGGCTGCCTGAACTGAAGGGGGCACTGCCTTGTGATCGACTATGATTTCTATGTAAACACCTATCTGGGCAGTGTCATCCCGGAAAAGTCCTTTTCCGGTGTGGCAGCCAGGGCAGCCGATGCCTTGGCGCGGATCCGGCGGCGTTACCGGGTGACCGGGGACGGAATCTCTGAAAAAATGGCCCTTTGCGCCATGGCAGAAACAGTCTATGCCCACAGCGGCAAAAAGGCCGGTGTGGCGGCTGCCACCGTGGGCGGCGTGTCGGTGCGGTACGAAAACAGCGGCGCTTTGGAAAAGGCGTTGCTGGAGCAGGCCAGGATCTATCTGGATATTTATCGGGGGGCGCAGATATGATGTGTCCGCTGGATTACAGCCTGTGCTGCCAGACGGTGACCCTGTACCGCCGCCGGGGAGAGGAAATTTTTCGGCAGGTGGTGGATTCGGCCAGCTACAGCTATCAGACCCGTCAGGTCACCGACGCGCTGGGCACCCGGCAGGAGCGCACCTTCCAGCTGATCCTCCCCGGAGATTGGGAGCTGCGCCCCGGCGACCGGGTCTTTGACGGCGTCGGGCCGGAGGTGACCGGTGAAAACTGGAAGGAATTTACGCCGGTATGCGTGGCGGGGCTAAGTCAGGTGCAGTATGTGCAGCGCTGCTGCTGGCAGGGAACGCCCTGTCACATCCTGGCCGGCAGAAAGTGAGGGCGCAGATGAGCGTTTTGGAAAAACTGATGAGCTGGCTGCAGACCTTCCCCCAATGGGATGACGGGGTGCGCATCGACGGACTGGAGCCTGTCCCCGGCAGTTTGGGTCTGTTCCCTCAGGGGGTGCAGGAGCTGGGCAGCCGGGAGGACATTCTGGGAAATGTGCAGGTGGATAACCGGCTGACGGTGGTGCTTTACCGCATCACCGCCGGGGAGGACGACCGGGCAGAGGATGCCGCATGGCTGCTGGCGCTGCAGGATTGGGTGCAGCAGCAGAGTTTGGCGGGACTGACACCCCGGCTGGGGGATGTGCCCCACCGGCAGCGGATTCGGGCGGAACGGGGGCGGCTGAAAGAGCCTGCCCAGACCGGCACAGGAAGGTATGCGGTCACCATTACCGCAGAATATGTTACGAAAATTGACAATTAACAAAGGAGAGATAAACTTTGGCAAAAATTGAAAGAAAGTATTTGGCCCATTTTATCAACACCGCTGCTCAGGGCGATGCCGCCTATGAACGGCTGGGCAAGGATCTGGAGGAATTCAGCGCGGAGATGTCCGCTCAGGTGGAGACCAAGAAAAATATCCTGGGCGAAAGCTCCATTCTGATCTCCGGTTACGAAAAGACTGCTTCCGTAGAACCCTACTACGCCGAGGAGGGCACTGCCCTTTTTGAACGGCTGCAGGGCATTTTGGATGATGCGTCCGTGCTGGATCAGCTGAAGACCGATGTGGTGGAGGTCAAGCTGTGGAACGAAACCCAGGAGGGCGTATATCCTGCCATCCGGGAGGAGGCCTACATCGAGATCGTCAGCTACGGCGGCGACACCACCGGCTATCAGATCCCCTTCAAGCTGCATTACACCGGCAACCGGGTAAAGGGCAGCTTTGATGTGGCTTCCAAGACCTTTACAAACAACTAAAGATGCAAAGACTTCCCTCGCAGGGAAGTGAGGGAGCGTTTTTATATCAGTGAGGGATTCATACTTTCTTGTTTCGGCAAGAAAGTATGCAAAGAAGCCGACTTGGTGCCTTCCTGTTGCGGTACCCGGTGTGCGCCTTGGCGGCCGTGCGCCTGCGTTGCACACCGACCGCAGCCACTCGCTCAGGTCGCTTCATCC
>JAFODZ010000009.1 GCA_017380435.1 Oscillospiraceae bacterium | reverse complement strand
TCAGAAGGAAGCCATGCGCGGTCATGGTTTTGCAAGCATCGCATGTGGCCGTCCATTTTGTGCTTGCACGACAGTTGGCACTGTCTTTGCAAGCATCGCAATGTGATATCACATGCACAGCTCACAAAGTTTGGAACAAGCCTTGTAGCTCTTGTTAGGGTGTTCCACCCTAAGACCCAACAGCGCACATTTGCGATTTCGCCGTATGTATGGTATAGTATTTATACCTGCTATGCGGCAACGAAAGGAGTAATCATTATGCCGCAGTACAATAAGAAAAATAAAAAAGCCGCATCCGGAATGGGTAATATCCGAAAAGTAACTAAGATCAAGAATGGCAAAGAATACACCTATTATGAAGCTCGTTACACGGAAGGATATGATCCCGGAACCGGCAAGCAAATTCAACGCAGTATATCAGGAAAAACACAAAAGCTAAAAGCAGTTCTTAGCAGTATTGACAGAGGCGATTACATAGCACCTTGTAAAATGACTGTTGGGGAATGGCTAGACAAATGGTCAACGGACTATCTGGGATCTGTGAAACCAGCAACGGTATGTGCATACAAAGCTACAATCAACACCCACTTGAAGCCGGGGCTTGGCGCTGTGCGATTGGATGCGCTGGAACCGCACATCATCCAAAGCTTTTACAATGGTCTCCTATCCCCTAAAAAGAAAGAGAAGGCAGTTTCACCCAAGACAGTGAAAAACACCCACGGTGTACTGCACAAGGCTCTGCAGCAGGCAGTATCCAATGGGTATATCCGCATAAACCCGACCGATGCTTGTGTTCTTCCCCGTGTGGAGAAAAAGCAGATTCAACCGCTTGATGAGGATCAAATTACCGAATTTCTTCGTGCTATTAAAGGACATCAGTTTGAATCCTTATTCCTCGTAACTCTGTTCACCGGCATGCGGGAATCGGAGGCGCTTGGGCTGACCTGGGATTGCGTGAATTTGGAAAACAGTACCATCACCATAAACAAGCAGCTGCAAACAATTCGTGGAGGCAATGGTGAATGTCGGCTCGCGCCAACAAAGAACAACAAATCCCGAACGGTATCCATTCCCCCGTTTGTGGTCGATGTATTGCAAAAGGTGAAGTTACAACAAGAGCAAAACAGACAGCAGTATAGTGCTATCTGTGATAATTCTGGCTTTGTCTTTACAAATGAACTTGGAGGGCATTTGAAAGCCATTACTGTCTACAAGAATTTCAAGAAAGTAATGGTACAGCTTGGATATGACAATGTCAGGTTTCATGATCTGCGTCATTCTTATGCAGTAGCCAGTATCAAGTCCGGTGATGACATTAAAACGGTGCAGGAGAACCTCGGACATGCAACTGCATCTTTCACGTTGGATGTGTACGGGCATGTAACAGACCAAATGAAACAAGCCAGCGCAGCAAGAATGGAGCAGTTTATACGCTCTGTAAATCAATAAGGGGAACTCCAAGGGGAAACACTTTGGAAGCCAAAATAGCAATTCGAATATTTCCAACTTTCAGCCTGGGAAACATGCCATAAACGCAGAAAAAACCCGGTATTCGAAATGAATACCGGGTTTTCTTTTTGGCGGAGAAGGAGGGATTTGAACCCTCGCGACCCTTTCGAGCCCTACTCCCTTAGCAGGGGAGCCCCTTCACCACTTGGGTACTTCTCCATGCGGCACGCATTTGCGTATTCGCATAGTATACTTTATCACATCTCAACCAAAAAAGCAAGTGTTTTTTTGCGCAGAAACAAAGGAATTTATGCATTTTCCCGCAGTTTGCAATTCTCTTTTGGTTATGCTATGATAAACTCAGGTAATTATCCGCATAGAAAGGGGAGCTATTCCCATGAAACGGACCTTTGTTTTGATTCTGACCCTGTGTCTGCTGTTGCCTGTGCTGGTCGGCTGCAGCAAAGAACTTCCGCCCTTCGACGCCGTCTCCGCCGCTGCCCCGTCGGAGGCTTTTCCGCTGACTCAGGTTGCGGGACTGACGCTGACACCTCCCAAGAGTTTCTCGGCCGGAGAGACCGGCGATGTCTGGTACGCACCGGACTATCCCTCTGACGGCTCTTGCATCACAGTGCACACTGCGGCCGCCAATCCCCAGTTTGCCAGCTATACTGCCGAAAATGTCAAGCAGGCGCTGGAAGCCAGCTACAAAGCTTCCCTGGAGACCGATGTCGCCGTCACCATGGACCGATTTGAGTTCTGCACCGTAAATACCTTCAAAGCGCTGCAGCTGGAGTATCACTTCACTTACCGCGATATTCAAATGCGCTGCCTGCAGTATTTGATCCAAGCTGACCGCGCCTATACGGTCACCTGCATTCAAGTAGCCGGAGCCAAATGGATGACCGAGTTCAACGCCGTGGCCGACAGCCTCGCCTTTGCCTGGGAGATCGTTTCTGCCGCATAAAGCCCGCAATCTCTGAAAAGGAGTTCCTATGAAAAAAGCCCTGAAGCTGCTCTTCAGCCAGACCGCTGTTGTGGTTCTGCTGCTTCTGCTGCAGCTGATGACGCTGGTCACCACCTTGTGGCGACTAAGCCAATATTCCGCTTATATCAATGCCGCCTTGCTGCTCATCAGCCTGTTGGTGGTGCTGCGAGTCGTATCCAGCCGCACCAATCCCTCGTTTCAGGTGGCTTGGGTCATTTTGATCCTTGGGTTGCCGGTGTTCGGCGGATTGTTTTATCTCTTCATCTACAGTCAACAGCACAGCCGCCGCTATCTGCGGCAGTTGGAGCAACGTTGGCGCTGGCTCAGCCTGAAACTGCCGCAAGAGGCTGCCGCCAAGGAAATGTGGGAATCTCAATACCCCGAAGATGCCCGCACCCTCTATTATCTGGACCGGCTGGGCTTCCGCCCCTGTGACGGCACCCGGGCGCGATATCTGTCTCCCGGCGAAGACTGGAGTCAGGCGATGCTGCAGCAGCTGCGACAGGCACGCCAATACATCTATCTGGAGTTTTTCATTTTGGAGGAAGGTCAACTCTGGCAGGATCTTTTATCCATCCTGCGGGAGCGCGCTGTGGCCGGCGTGGAAGTCCGGCTGATGTATGACGGCCTGGGTTCTGTAAACCTGCCCCGAAACTTCCCCCGCCAGATGGAGTCCCTGGGCATCCATTGCAAAGTATTTAACCCGTTCCGTCCCTTTTTGACGGCGGTGCAAAACCATCGTGACCATCGGAAAATTTGCGTCATCGACGGCCGCATTGCCTATACCGGCGGCGCAAACCTCAGCGATGAGTATATCAACCTGACCCATCCTTACGGTCACTGGAAAGATGCCATGATCGAGGTGCAGGGCGACAGCGCTGCCGTGCTGGCCGCCATGTTCCTGTCCATGTGGCAACTTACCGAGTCCGCAACCGCTCCGGTGCCGGAGTTTTTGCCTGAAGCGGCTCCCGCCGTAACCCCCAACGGCCTTGCACTGCCTTTTTGTGACAATCCCCTCAGCCAGCACCGAGTGGGGGAAACCATTTATCTCCATGCCATTCGCTCTGCGCGAACATATCTGCACATCTGCACCCCGTATTTGATTTTGGATCACACCATGACGCAAGATCTGGAGATGGCCGCCCAAAGCGGCGTGGATGTGCGCATTGTGATCCCGGCGGTGGCAGACCACTGGTATGCCTATGCAGTGGCCAAGGCGTTCTGCGCCCGCTTGCTGTCGGCCGGCGTTAAGATCTATACCTACACCCCCGGTTTTATCCACAGCAAGACCTTTGTCTGGGATGATGAAGGCGCCGTGGTTGGCTCTGTCAATCTGGACTTCCGCAGTCTGCACACCCACTTTGAGGCCGGCGTTTGGCTGCGCGGCGGGGATGCCGTAGCCCAAACCGAGGAAGATTTTCAGGCCATTCTGCGGGTATCCGACCCCATGCGCCCCGAAGACTGCAAGCCCAAGGGTGCTTTAAAGCGGCTGGGACACGGCCTGCTGCGCCTGTTCGCCCCGTTGATGTAAGAGAGGAGTGTTTCCGATGAAGAAAACGCTGATCGTAGTCGATATGCAAAACGACTTTATTGACATGGCCCTTGGCACCCCTGAGGCAGTGGCCATCGTGCCCCGGGTGAAGGCCAAGATCCAGGCCTGTCGCGACGCCGGTTATGAAATCATTTACACCCGGGACACCCACGGCACGGAGTATCTCTCCACCCCCGAGGGCAAAAAACTGCCGGTGGAGCACTGCATCCGCGGCACCAAGGGCTGGGAGATCGCAGAAGGCCTGTACATCCCCGGCTGTAAGATCATCGACAAGCCCAACTTCGGCTGGCCCCATTGGTATCAGGAAGTGCTGGAGGACGTAGAGCTCATCGGCCTGTGCACCGACATTTGCGTGGTGTCCAATGCCCTGATCATCAAGGCCACCTTCCCCGATGCCGCCGTCAAGGTGGACAAAACCTGCTGCGCCGGTGTCACGCCGGAGAGCCATGAGGCCGCCCTGACCACCATGCAGATGTGCCAGATCGACATCGTTGGCGCGTGATTTGTTCTGCGACCTATGATTTGATATGAAAAAAGCCCCCATCGGGGGCTTTTTCTGTTTTAATCTTCCAAAAAGACATAGATCACATCCGTGCGCGTTTCGTCCGCACCGCCGTCCGCAGCCAGCGTATGCCGCTGCCATATCATCAGGCAGCCTTTTGTGGGCGCGGTTGGCTGCAGACCCAGCGTCTGCTCACCCTGCTCCAGCGCGCCGGTTTTCAGAGAATAGGTATAATATCCCATATACCGGTTCCCCGTCTCAAGTGTATCTTTTTTCTTTGCCTTGATCTGTGCCGCCTGCTCTTCACTCATGTGAATATTATACTCGATATACTGTGTCGCATCGTATATGACAGGCCCTATTCCGGTCTGTGCCGGGATCTTCTCCAGAACCGCCTCCAGCATACGGCGATATTGCCGATATGTATGGGTGCCTCGCTGGGGGATATCCTTTCGTTCCTGTCGGGTGTAGGCCACACCGTTTTCCATGGTGTATGTATAACACAGGTAGGAATCCCAGGCAGAGACCGTCTGCACACTTTCCGCTATGATTTTTCCCTCCTGTACCGTTGCCAATGCAAGCACCAAGATGCTTTTTTCCGGCGGTTGAGACGCAGGCAGGGGACTGCAGGCGCAGAGGAGCAGACACAGCGCAAGACAGATGCTCCATTTACAGATTTTCATAGCTGCCTTCTTTCTGTTACGGTGTGACGATCACATACGCCACGGTTCGCCGGGCATTGGTAAACAAAATCACGCCGCGGTCAGCAGTGAGCTTTGCGTCCGGGTGCGACCAGTTGTCGTAGATATAATACATATTATTCTCCATCTCAAAACGATGAAAAATGCCCCCCAGGCGGCAAGAATCCGGAAGCATTGCCAGTTCTCTCAGCGCGTCGGCCTGATAATACACTTCTTCGCAGTAGATGTCGTTGCTGTCGCTAGGCGGACCAAAGATGCCGGTGCCGCGGAACTCCTCTGCGATAGTCCGCAAGGTGCCAAGCGTTATTTCTTTGTTCCGCTTTCCAAAGCCGACGATGTTTTCAATATCGAAAAAGTCTACCTCGTAGGCAAAATATCCGCTAACGGTCTGGGCTTTGCCATTTATGATCACAGTGTTTGTCTGCGCGCCGTTATTGACAGACAAACTCCAGTTGCTGGCAAGCTCGATACCGTAATCTGGATCGATATTGGTATCCACCGCTCCCTCGGCGGCGATCAGCAGCCGATTGCTGTCGGGCAGCCACTGGAGGATGCGGCAGTCGGGGGCAACCACCAGGGGAGTCTCGTCAAAATATCCGTCATTCCGCTGCAGATACCCCTCCAGCACCGTCTGCAGGTCGGCAGAGGTGAGCCGGTTGATGTCGATGATGTATACCCGGTCATGTCCCTCGGTGTCGGTAAACTCCACCGCCGCAAAGCGGCCGTTGGGCGACCAGACGGTCTTGCGATAAGCAGCATCCAAAAAAGCCACTTCGTCGTGCCATTCTTTTTTCGTTCCGTTCCACAGCCGTACCCGGAAGCCATCCTTTGCATCGGCCTTTGCTCCTGCATAGATCACCGCGGCAAAGCTGCCATCGTCGGTTTTCTCCCAACCACGGATGGCAAAGGCTTCCATACTCCACAGCACACCGGCACAAATGCCCAGTACCAGCACCAGCGCGCCAAGGGCGATGAGCATCTTTCCCCAACGGGGCAGTTTCTTCCAGGGCGCGGCTTCGAGAACCTGCGCGTCGGTGATGGCTTGCTCCTCCGCCTCCGTCGAGACTTCTTCCGCAGGCGCGGCTTTTTGCTCCGCCAACGGATCCTGCGTGCCCAAGCTGCGGGGCGCAGCAGGGGAGGGGGCTTCCGCCGTTATTACGGGGCGGTCACCCGCCCGGCGCAGGTCTTCCAGCGCGGCGGCGCAAATGGGGCACAGCAGCAGATGGTCCGCTACCTGTGCGGCCTGCGCTTCCGGCAGCTTGCCTGCTTCATAATCGGCCAAAAACGGCCGCACATCTTTACATTCCAGCATATTGCACCTCCTTGGAAGTATCGGTCTGGGTATCGTCGGTGATGACCACGTAAACATACTCTGTTACGGCTTGTTCGCCGCCCAGCCATTGGTTGGTGATCCGCAGTATTCCATACTCGTCCTGCCCTGTCCGACCGGCATCTTTCATCAGCGCCTTGGTTTTCAGGGAGTAGAGATAGTAGCGCTTATCCAGAATATTGGTATTCTTGATGCTGATGGGATAGCGTATCTCCGGATCTCCGTCTTTCATACCCATTCCGTCTTGCGCAAGCTGCGCCTGCACTGCCTCCAGCACTTCTACAAATTGACCGTAAGTCAGCTGCTTCAGACGAATACCCGTTTGCGGCTCTTCCATGCGCAACTGTGCAATCCCGTTTTCCAAAACATAGCGGTAATACTCTGCTTTTTCTTCCCCGTAGTAAACCGAAAATATATTACAGCCGACGATCTCCCCCTGCTGCAATCGGATTTCCGCCGTAGATACCAAGGTGTAGTCTGGCGGCTGGGTCAGTGGCTTCGGTGCGCAGGCCGTCAAAAACAAAAGGCAAATTGTAAGTACTCCGGCCAACACCGTGCAGCGAGGCAGAAAACACCGGGCTTCGCTTTGTTTTATCATCACAGCACCTCCTGTATCCGGTTCGCTTGCAGACGGCTCATGCTCCCGTCCCACCTTCTGCCCGTGGTTGGATCTGCCCGTTACCAGCAGGCGGCAGACCAAAGGAGGGATCTACCGTATCACCCACTGTCTTCGGCTTATATAGTACGCCTACAACAAGAGCCAACATCAACGCCAGCACACCAAAAATAATAAGCGCCTTGCCCCAACGGGGCAGTTTCCGCCGAGGTGCAGATGCACAGACCTGTATAGAGCCCGGCACATCGGCGACCTCGAGGGCTGTCGCTGCGGCCGGCATCATCGCAGCACGATCCTGCGCCCGGCGCAGGTCTTCCAGCGCGGCGGCGCAAATGGGGCACAGCAGCAGATGATCGGCTACCTGCGCGGCCTGCGCTTCGGGCAAGTTGCCCGCTTCATACTCAGCCAATAAGGGCCGCACGTCTTTACATTCCAGCATAAGGCACCTCCTTGAGGGCGGTTCTCTGCAAAAAATTACACCTTTCCACTTTCATCATACCCCATAGCACCCCGCCCGTCAAGAAAAACACCCCGAAAGGATGACCTTTCGGGGTGGAATATCACAGTTTTTACTGATCAATGAAGAAATAGCACCATTTGCCCTGATTACTGCCATCGATAATGTTGCCCACATAGTCGATGTTATTCAGCGTGAGAACACCGCCGGTTCGGGCACCGGTATATTTGCCTTCCAGCGGTTTGATGCTGTTTTCGCTGAGGGAATAGACAAAGAACCAGGTAACCGCCTGCGGCGCTTCATCCGCCACCGCATACCAAACGGTTTCAGGGCGATACTCACAGTCATCATAGGGCCCGGTAAAGGCAAAGCCCGGGTCGCTGCTGTAGGCAGCGATGCAATCCATGGCTTTCTGCATTTGGGCAAAGGTCAGCTTGCCGTGGGCGCCGCCGGTGCCCTCTTCCAAACTTTCCTGCCCATCCTTCAGGGTATAGGCGTAATAGTTCTTAAAATCCGGACTGACACTGTGCAGCACTTTTTCCGTCACCTTGCCCTCTGCAATATCAAAGGTGCTTTTCATCATCAAGCTGTCGGCAGGGGGCGTGATGGGATCTTCTTTTTCTCCACAGGCTGTGCAAAGGGCCAGTGCAAAAACCAGCAAAACGGTAATGAACTTTTTCATAATTCTCCTCCTTATTTGAACAATACGATCCGCAATTCTTCACTGGCCACAGCGGTTATATCATTTCCGGGCGCTTCTCCCCGAGCAAAAACCGCAAAGGCGTGGGGGTCTGCCGCCTGCTTCAGCAGTTCAGGGATCAACTCACTGCCGCAAGCAAGAAATGTATCCTGCTCTGCGGAATAACGGAAATAGGTAATGGTGCAGTCGGGGACGCGGTTTTCCAACAGGGTTGCCACGGCAGGAAGGGAAGAGGTATGCAGCATCGTGGGGGCAAGCCCCTGCTTGGCTGCCCATGCTTCAAAGGCTTTCGCCTGCTGCTCCCACACTTTGCCGGAAGTGGGCTGGGTGGCGGATGAAAAGTCGCTGACCACTTCGATGACGGGGGTATTGGGGTTGATTGTCGGGTCTGCCAGCCGCAGAGGGTAAAACAGAAGATATCCCTGCCGGGTCTCGCCGGTTGCATCGGTGCCCCGGGCAGAAAGCAGAATGTTGCTGCCGTCCTCGCTCCAGCAGATGAAGCGGCAGTCCAGCAGCGGCTGCGCACCGGTTTCATCCCACTGCACCCACTCCAGCGCCGGAGCGCTGTGCACCAACTGTGCCAGCTGTCTTTCAACCGCCAAATGTCGGCCCGTATTGCTGGGAGGGACCTGTTTTACCTGCACCGTTTCCGTGCCGTTTTTTCGGATCTGCAGCGCCACCATATCACTGGTGGGTGACCAGTACATACTTTGATATTCTGCGTCACCGATGACAACCATAAGCACCTGCTTTGCGCCCTTCATCAACTTCAGCCGAAAGGCAGGAATATCCTCCGGCACTGCAACGCTATCACCTGCTCCGTCACAAATAACGGCGGTGACCTGACCGTCCGGAGACTTTGCCCGGTCACGGATCTCGAAGAAATCCTGACTGTGCAGAACGCCCAGACAAATGGCGATGCCTAACAGCAGCGCGAGGGTGCATATCAGCGCCAGCCTGCGACGGCGGGTCTTTTTTTCTTTTTTCACGGCGGCTTTCCACGCCTCGGCTTGGGGTTCGGGCTGTTCCACCGGAACCCGCAGCTGCTCCAGCGCCTTTGCACAGGCATCGCAGCCGGCCAGATGTGCTTCGATTTCTCGGTTTGCGGCATCCCCGGTCAGGCCTTCCGCATACAGCGGCAGCAGATCGCGGATGATCTCACATTGCATCATTTCGAACCCTCCAATCTTTCCAAAATTTCTTGCTTCACACGGAAGAAGGTCACTCTTGCCCAGGTTTCGCTTTTTCCCAACGCCTCGCCGATCTCGCGGAAGGAGTGGCCCCAGACCCGCAGGAGAAAGACCTGCCGTTTTTCCTCCGGCAGCCCACGGGCCAGCGCTAAAATCCGCTCTGCCGTATCTCTGTCGATCACAACTTCCTCCACCGAGGGACTGTACAGGGACAGGGCATCCTCCAGCGGTGCCTGCCGCCTGCGGCGGCGGTGTTCGCTGACCAAGAGGTTCCGGGCAATGGTACACAGCCAAGTGGACAGTTTACAACTGCCGTCATAGCGATCAAAATGTCGGATGGCCCGGTGAAAGGTCTCGCCGGCCAGTTCTTCGCTGAGATGCCGGTCACCGGACAGGGAAAGCAAAAAGCCGTACACCAAGCCGTAGTAATCACGATACAGTTGTTCCGGTGTCATGGGCCATCCTCCTTTCTGTGTTTCTTTGTTAATTAAACGCGGAACTAGACATTTCGTTACAAACCTTACTTCATATTATGGAGAGGCTCTACCTGTTCGTCAACGAAAAATTTACACTTCTTCCCCTTGTATTTTCCATAAATCGGGAGTAAAATTTTATTATTACCCAAACTCAGGCTTTCCTGCAGAAAGGATTCTTTTATGCTTCAAATTCAAGAAATTCGCAAGCAATATACCACCGGCGACCTGACCCAGACGGCGCTGGACGGCGTGAGCCTTGCCTTCCGCGACAGCGAGTTCGTGGCCATTTTGGGCCCCAGTGGCAGCGGTAAAACTACGCTGCTGAACATCATCGGCGGCCTGGACCGCTATGACAGCGGCGACCTGATCATCCGGGGTATTTCCACCCGAAAGTACAAGGATCGGGACTGGGATTCCTACCGCAATCACACCATCGGCTTTGTCTTTCAGAGCTATAACCTGATTCCTCACCAGAGTGTGCTGGCCAACGTGGAACTGGCCATGACCATCTCGGGCGTTTCCCGCAAGGAGCGCCGGGAGCGCGCCCGCAAAGCGCTGGAGTCTGTGGGTCTGGGCGACCAGTGCCACAAAAAGCCCAGCCAGATGTCCGGCGGCCAGATGCAGCGCGTGGCCATTGCCCGCGCACTGGTAAACAACCCCGACATCCTGCTGGCCGATGAGCCCACCGGCGCGCTGGACACCGAGACCAGCAAGCAGGTAATGGAGCTGCTGAAGGAAGTGGCAAAGGACCGCTTGGTGGTCATGGTTACCCACAACCCCGAGCTGGCCGAGGAATACGCCACCCGTACCATTCGCCTGCGGGACGGCAGCATCGTCAGCGACAGCAATCACTTTACGCCGGAAACCGCACCGGAAGCACCGGTGCATAAAAGCATGGGCCGCACTTCTATGAGTTTCCTCACTGCCCTGAGCCTGAGCCTGAACAACCTGCGTACCAAAAAGGCCCGTACGCTGCTGACCAGCTTTGCCGGCAGCATCGGCATCGTGGGCATCGCCCTGATTTTGGCCCTGTCCAGCGGCATCAACGGCTACATCACCAAGGTGCAGGAAGACACGCTGTCTTCTTATCCCTTGTCCTTCACCAAAGAAACGGTGAACATGTCCTCTATGATCATGTCCATGATGGAAACCGAGCTGAAAAACGCCAATCACCCCAAAGATAAGGTGTACAGCAGCAATATCATGACAGATATTCTCAATACCCTGACCACCGAGATGCAGACCAACGACTTGGGTGCCTTCAAGGAGTTTTTGGAGGATCCCAACAACGGAATTCAGGACGCCATCTCTGCCTTGCAGTACTCCTACGCGCTGGATCTGCAGATCTACAGTCCGGATACCTCCAAGGGCGCCGTTCAGCTGAATCCCGACGACGGCCTGATGCAGATGATGGGTATGGGGGCCGCGCAGGAGTCACCCTCCGGCAGTATGATGATGGGCGGCGGCCTGAACACCTATTGTGAAATGATGGATAATCGCCCCCTTCTGGAAAGCCAGTACGACGTAGTTGCCGGCCGTTGGCCAGACAAAGACGCGTGGAACGAAGTAGTCGTTGTGGTCAGCCAGATCAATGAGATCTCTGACCTGACCCTGTACTCCATGGGTCTGCTGGATCGGGAAAAATTTGAAGCAAACATAAAGCAAATGATGATGGGCAACACGGTGGAAAACCCCCAGGTTTCTTTTACCTATGAGCAGATTCTGGGCACCACCTTCAAACTGGTTCTTGCTGCCGATTATTACAATCTGGACGCCGCCTCCAACACCTGGAAGGATATGCGCGAGGATGAAGCTTACATGAAGGCGCTGGTAGACAATGCCGCCGACCTGAAGGTCGTTGGCATTATCCGTCCCAACCCCGAAGCCACCGCCTATTCCATTTCCGGCACGGTTGCCTATACCTCTGCATTAACGAAGCACGTCATCGAGCAGACCGCGCTGAAGCCTGCAGCCCAGGCACAGGTGCAGGATTCCAAAACCGACATCTTTACCGGCAAACCCTTTGATCTGGAGGGGTATCAGCAGAGCATCACCATGGAGGATGTGAAGGCCTATATTTCTACCTTGTCCCCGCAGGAGCAGGCCGGCTTTGCCGCTATGACCGCCCAGATGACCGAGGATCAGATCCTGGAGATGTTCCGCAAGCAGATGATGCAGGGCGCGGACAAAAACAGCACCTATGACGGCAATTTGCAGAAGCTGGGCTTTTGCGAGCTGGAACAGCCCAACGTCATTAACCTGTACTGTCACGACTTTGCTGCCAAAGACCGCATTGAGCAGGCCATCAAAGAATACAACGACCGGGTTACCGCAGAGGGTAAGGAAGAACTGGCGATCCAGTACACCGACTTTGTGGGTCTGATGATGAGCTCTGTCACCAACATCATTGATATGATCAGCTATGTGCTGGTTGGCTTTGTCTCCATCTCGCTGGTGGTCTCTTCCATTATGATCGGTATTATCACCTACATCTCCGTTCTGGAGCGCACCAAAGAGATCGGTATTCTCCGTGCCATCGGCGCCAGCAAAAAGAACATTTCCAGCATCTTCAACGCCGAGACGCTGATCGTGGGCTTTGCCGCCGGCATTACCGGCATCGGCCTGACTGTGTTGCTGTGCATCCCCGTGAATGCCATCATTGCCCACCTTTCCGATGTCAGCAACATTGCCGCTCTGCCTCCGGTCAGCGGTGTGATTCTGGTTTGCATCAGTATGGCGCTGACCCTCATCGCCGGCCTGATCCCCTCTCGGTTCGCTGCCAAAAAGGACCCTGTTTTGGCTCTCCGCAGCGAATAACGCCGCAACTTTCCGTAAAAAATATAATTAAAATATACTTTTTGTATTTTTCAATGCTGCCCCCTTTGGGGCAGCATTGTTTTTTCTTTGCTGAAAACAAAATAAAGTCCCCGTCGTTTTTTCGTGGAAAGCCTTGCTTTTTTCACTGTATTGTAGTAAAATTCTTATATTATTTATTTGAGAGGAGAACCATCTCATGAAGAAACTCACTCTTTCCATTACAGCGCTGCTGCTGGCAGTTATGCTGTGCGCCTGTGGCGGCGCCGGCACCGGCGGCGACAAGGATAACGCGCTGAAGCTGGAAGGCAATCTGGTCAAACTGACCTCCACCGAAGATTTTAACAAGGGTACTCTGGAGAGCGCCTTGGTCGACGAAACCGTCGGCAACGGCGCTGTCAAGCTGGCTGACGGCGCTACCGAAGGCGTCTTCCTGTCCGCTGAGTACAACATCACCGACTTCGAAGAAATGGTGGCATCCTGGAACGCAACCCTGGAAGGCAACTGCTCTGTTGAGATCCAGGCTCGCGCTTACATCGTGGCTCACAACGACTTCGAAGAGCGTGGCGACTGGTCCGGCTGGCTGACCTGGGGCGAATACGGTCCCACCGTCAAGCGCGGCGGTCTGTCCAACAACGACGGCGACATCCACGGCGGCAACGGCTGGGTCTTTATGAACCAGGACATTTTCTCCGTCCGCGGTGTCCACGGCGCCACCAAGGTGCAGTTCAAGGCCATCCTGCGCCGCGAGAGCGCCAGCAACGCCTCTCCCGTTCTGCGCCAGATCAACGCAACCATCCGCAACTCCAATTCCGGTCGTGAGATCGAAGCTACCTATGCCGAGACTCCCTTTGACGGCACTCTGCCCAACTCTGTCTACAATGTCGCTCCCGCTTATGCACAGGGCATCCGTCATCCTGACATCGGCGGCAGCATCTGCAGCCCCACCACCATGTCCATGCTGCTGAACTCCCGCAATCCCCAGCTGGATCTGCTGCCCGAAGAAGCTGCACTGAACATCTACGACTTCGGCAACGGTATTTTCGGTAACTGGGCTTACGCTGCCTCTTTCGGCGGCCTGTACGGCTATGAGTCTTACTTCCAGTACGGCAGCCTGGACATCCTGATGCAGGAACTGGCCAAGGGCAACACCGTTGGTCTGTCCGTCAAGTACTCCAACGATAAGTCCAGCAGCTATCCCTATCTGGAAGGCTCCTACGGCTCCACCGGTGGCCATCTGATCTCCATCATCGGCTACGAGTATGAAGCCGGTCACGAAGGCGACCTGAAGCATCTGTACTTCATCAGCGGCGACAGCTATTCTT
Source organism: Oscillospiraceae bacterium (assembly GCA_017380435.1). Classification (GTDB taxonomy): domain Bacteria; phylum Bacillota; class Clostridia; order Oscillospirales; family Oscillospiraceae; genus Faecousia. The sequence goes on along the minus strand of JAFODZ010000009.1, from coordinate 7,824 downwards.
TCAGCGACGCTACCTCTTTCCATCGCTATAAGTGGACCCAGCTGGATAAGGCTTGGGGCGAAAAGCGCTCTATGTACGTAATGCCTTCCCAGACTCCCGAAGTCGCCGGCATCCGCGGTGTCCAGCGTGTTGAGGCTACTCTGGAACTGGTTGGCACCGATACCTACACCCTGAAGGTCAACGGCGAAGCCTTTGATCTGACCAAGTTTAACAACAATATGCTGGGTGCTTCCGGCCGCGGCGTCATCGCTTACACCGTCGAGGGTAAGAAGGTGGACGTGAAGACCGATCTGAAGGATTCTTCTTCCTCCATCAACTACTCCAACGCGCTGCAGGTCACTGCAAATAACATCTTCCGTTATGACATCTTCTCTCTGGACGGCAGCAACCTGAAGGTCAACGCCTCCAGCCTGCTGAAGGCTGCTCAGATCCCCGAGGGTGAGACTCCTGCCATCACCTTCTACTTCATGGCAAACAACGGCGTGATGTATATCGCTCAGCTGCCCAACGCATAAGTAAAGTTCATAAAAAGCAAAGGACCCCGTCTGCATAAGCAGACGGGGTCCTTTTTACAGGCATAAAAATACGCTCCCGTAAGGGAGCGTATTTTAGATGTTTTTATTCGTCGGTCGCAACACCGGTGATGTCATCCTGCTTGGCGCAGAATGCACACAGACGGGTGCGGTTTGCTGCGATTGCTTCTTCAACAGAGCCGTAGGTCAGCGTATCGCTCTGGTTCAGAGCCTGGCAATCATCGTGAGTATGGTAAACCTTACCGAAGGGGCTCCAGTACACATCGTCCTGAATGGCATCCATCGCGGCCTGCTGCATTTCCTGGCTGACAGGGTTGAAATCGTAGCTTGCCACACCACCGATCAGCAGTGCAATGACAGCAACCACAACAGCGATGGCCTTGGTCTTCTTGTCGGCCTCCTTGTTAGTCAGGGCCAGAATTACAAAAGGAATGAAGCAAACAGCGCAAACGATCACGCCCATGTTATTCCACAGCCAGAAAAGGAACTTATTCTTTTCACTGGCGGGCTTGATGCGGTTTGCCTTTTTCCACAGCTGTGCACCAATGATCACAAAAGCCAGATCCAGCACCAGTGCAATAATCAGCTGCCACAGGCTGGGCATAAAGGTCAGGTTGATCTTTCCGGTAAAAATCAGCAGGGCCACAATTTCCATGCCCAGAGCCAGCACCCACAGTGCCACGGCGCCCAGACGATAGCCCAGAGAATTACCAACGGGAGCGGCTTTTTTACGAGTTGCACCGCGCTTGGAACCGGCGGCTACTTCTTCACCGGTATCGGCGGCAATAATCTTTTTGGTTTTCTTCTCTGCCATACTTTTCTCTCCTTCATACGCAAGTTCTGCGTGAATGTTGGTTTCATTATACCAATCTTGCGCCCGTTGCGCAAGGGTACAGGAAAGTCTTTGTTGACTTTCCGCGCAGAAAGGCTCATAATGTCAGTAATTTGAGATAGAAAAGGAGTTTTTTTATGGATATTTCTTCTATCATGACGACACTTTTAAGTTCTGACAGCGTTTCCGGTCTGAGCAAAAAGACCGGTGCTTCCAAGAACGAAGTTACCAGCGTTCTGACCTCCGCGCTGCCCATGCTTCTGCAGGGTGCGCAATCCCAGGCCGATGATAAAGAAACCGCTGCCGGCTTTGAGAAAGCTCTGGAAGACCACAGCAACGACGATACCAGCAATCTGCTTTCCTTTATGAACGGTGTCGACCTGGAAGACGGCGCCAAAATTATCGGCCATCTGCTGGGTGGGAACACCTCCAGTACTACCAAAAAAGTCTCCAAGTCCAGCGGCGCGTCTGCTGACAGCACTGCCCAGATCATGAGCGCTGCCGCACCTCTGCTGATGAGCCTGTTGGGACAGTCCTCCAAAAGTGAAAGCAAAACCAAGAAAAAATCCTCCGGCGGCACCGGCGACCTGATGGGTCAGTTGGTAAGCACCGCTTTGGCCAATGTGGATGTGGGCAGCCTGCTCACCGGCCTGCTGACCGATAAAAAGACCACCAAGAAGAAGACCACCTCTTCCAAAAAAACCACCACTAGGGCCAAAAAATCCACTTCTACTGCAAAGAAAACAACCACGGCTAAGAAATCCACAACCGCCAAGAAAACAACCACCAAGAAAAAGGCTGCTTCTGACGGACTTGATTTGGGCGATGTAGCCGGTCTGCTGACCAAACTGTTAAAGTAAATAGCAAAATATAAGAGCCTGTGGTTTTCCACAGGCTCTTGTGTTTTTGTGTAATTTTAGTTTTCCCACCACTCGGCATCGGAGGATCCGTTTGCGGCTTGCATTTCATCCTGTGCCTTCAGCTCATTGTAGAAGCAGCATTCGGTGGTGGTCATGTAGGGGTTCAGCCAAATGTCCATCACGGGGACGAAGGTGATCATCGTCACAAAGGAGGACAGCAGCATCCAGCCAAAGAAGCTCAGATCCTGCACACACAGGCGCGCCTTGTTTCCTTTCATCAAGCGCTTACTTTCCGAAATGCACTTGATAATGCCCCAATCCGGATGATCGATCAATACCTGCTCTGCCATGCGGTAACGATATACGGCGATGATACCGGGAATGAATAGGAGCAAAGACCACAGCATAACGAAGAGTCCGCTGAGGATGTTCAGGCCCACGATCTTCCAGAAAATCGGAAAGCCGCTGACCAGTTCATCAATGCCCAGTTCTTTTTCGCCACGAGAAATTCTCAGGCAATAGCGCTTGAAACCAAAGGCCAACACGCCAACAAACAACGCCAATGCCAACGAAGCAATGCGCAAAGGCAAAGAAATCGCCATAGACGCCGCGGTAATCTGGTCCATCAATTCTTCATAGGTGGTAAAGTCAATGTTCACGCCTTTGCCGAACAGGGCAGTCAGCCAACTTTCAGCATTCAAAGCAATAACCATAATGATACCAAAAATCATATAGGAAGGTTTGGTTCCCTCCATTGCTTCTTTTGCCCGGCGTTTTAACTCTTGTCTTGTGGAAAACATCCCTCGTCTTCCTTTCTCTCTGTGGAAAAGTCTGTGGAAACTTTGGAAAAGTATACGTTTTGTTTTCACAAAACCGCTTTTTTTCAAAAGTTTTTTGTAAAATCTACTTGCTTTTTAGAAATGATTACCCCGGCTCAATCAGACCTGCTTGGCCCAGTTTCCGGTGGCGCTGCACTTCAGGTAAGCATTGATAAATCCGTCGATGTCACCATCCATCACGGCGCTGATGTTACCGTTTTCAAAGCCGGTACGATGGTCCTTTGCCAGCGTATAGGGCATAAAGACATAGGAGCGGATCTGGCTGCCCCATTCGATCTTCATCTGCACACCCTTGATATCGCTGATTTTTTCAGCATGCTGCTGCATCTGCAGTTCAACCAGCTTGCTTCGCAGCATACGCATGGCGTATTCGCGGTTTTGATGCTGGCTGCGTTCGGTCTGACAAGCAACCACGATGCCGGTGGGCAGGTGGGTAATACGAATGGCAGACTCGGTCTTGTTAACGTGCTGACCGCCGGCACCGGAAGAACGGTAAGTATCGACGCGCAGATCTTCGGTACGGATGTCAACTTCTACATTTTCATCGATATCAGGCATAACCTCAACGGCAGCGAAGCTGGTCTGACGGCGACCGGAAGCATCAAAGGGACTAACGCGAACCAGACGATGCACGCCCATTTCGCTCTTCAGATAACCGAAGGCATTCTCACCCTCGATGAGCAGCTCGGCGCTCTTGATACCGGCTTCTTCACCATCCAAATAGTCCAGCATCTTCCACTTATAGCCCTTGCTGTCGGCCCACTGAGTATACATACGCACCAGCATAGAGGTCCAGTCCTGGGCCTCGGTACCGCCTGCACCGGCGTGGAAGCTCATAATGACGTTGCTCTTATCATATTCACCGGTCAGCAGAGTGGTAAGGGTCTGGCGCTCCAGTTCCTCGGTAAAGGCCTGATAGCCCTCCTGCACTTCGGGGAAGAGGCTCTCGTCTTCCATTTCCTCCGCCATTTCGATCATGGTCAGCGTATCTTCAAACTGACCCAGCAGCTTGGCATAGTTCTCAGCCTTATCCTTCAGCTGCTTGATCTTCTGCAGCACCTTCTGGCTGGAAGAAGGATCATCCCAGAAATCGGGCGCGGCGCTGGCTTCTTCCAGCTTTGCGATTTCCTCTGCACCCTTGTCCAGATCCAAAGCAGCCCGGAGTTCTTCCAACTGGGGCTTACTGTTATTCAATTTAAAACGAATATCATCATAAATAAACATTGTATATCCCTCCAGCTTATTAGTTTAGCATATTTTTCTAACTTTCGCAAGAGGAAAAAAGGAGTTGTCCCTGTCAAGAACCACACTTTCCTGTACATGTTTCTTCTTTTTTTCTATTCTTTTCAGCGGTAATTTTTCCCCGTTTTTTTATTGCTATATTTATATATATATTATTATTTATTATAAAAATATGGGCAAAAACTCTTTCCTTGAAGAGTAAAATGTGCTATAATGAATGAGTTAAAATATGCCCTTTTTCCGCCCCGTGCGAAGAGATAGAAATTGGCACCACAACCAAATGAAAGGGAAGATATGACCATGTTTACCCCCTCTGCTTTATTAGACGCCGTCATTAAAAAACTCATTGAAACAAAAGGCTCTCTGTTGGTAGATCCCTGGATCCAAAACATGCAGGCCATTGCTGTGCAGGATGGACAGTTGGTGGCTGCTGTAGCCAACGAGCTGAGCCGCGATACCCTGAACACCCATTTTTACGATATCCTTTGCGATTTGTGCACCCAATTGTCGGGTACGGAGCTGAAACCTCTGTTTTTGCTTCCCGATGAGGTGGAGCAATGGCGCAGCGAGCACGACAACAGTGTATATTCCGGTTATACCTTCGATCGTTATATTGTCGGTAATAACAACCGTTTTGCTCACGCCGCCGCTCTGGCCGTGGCAAAAAAGCCCGCTTCTCTTTATAACCCCCTGTTTATCTACGGTGGCAGCGGTTTGGGCAAGACCCATCTGCTGTTTGCCATCGCAAGTTACATTCGCCGCAGCACACCTTCCGCAAAAATCGTATATATCAAGAGCGAAGACTTTATGAATGAGCTGGTTGCCGCAATTGATACCGGCTTTGCTCCTTTCCGTGAAAAATATCGAAAAGCCGATTTGTTGCTGGTGGACGACGTACAGTTTCTGTCGGGCAAGGACCGGATGCAGGAAGAGTTTTTCAACACCTTTGAAACGCTGCATCAGGCCGGTAAGCAAATCGTACTGACCTGTGACCGTCCCCCCAAGGAAATGGCCGGTCTGGAGACCCGTCTGGTTACCCGCTTTGAAAGTGGCCTGCTGGCCGACATTAAGGCTCCCGATCTGGAGACCCGTATGGCGCTGGTAAAATCCAAGGCTATCCTTTACGATGTGGATCTGTCCCAGGAGGTCATCGAGGTCATTGCCGAAAACATCACCAACAACGTGCGTGAACTGGAAGGCGCCGTCAAGAAAATCAGCGCCATTCATAAACTGATGGGTATTCCCATTACGCGGGATATGGCTATGGATGCCATTCAGGATTTGTTCACTTCTCGCCCCGGCCTGCGTCCCACGCCTCAGTTGATTTTGGACGAGGTAGCCCGGTTCTACGGTCTCCCGGCAGAACGAATCAAGAGTAAAGGTAGAACCAAAGATGTCGTTCTTCCCAGACAGATTACATACTACTTGATCCGTGAATTGGTTCCCGATAAGAGCCTTCCCGAAATCGGCGCATTTATGGGTCAGCACCATACCACCGTTCTTTACGGAATCAACTCCCTGACCGATCAGTTGGCTGAAGATGAAAGCTTGCGTGCCGTGGTCAACGACCTGAAAAAAACCATTCAAAACCTGTAACCTAAAAATCCGGTTTTTTTCACATTGCCTGTGAATTGTGAATTGAATTCTGTGGATAAAAATCAGCCTGTGAAAATCTGTTGAAAAATGAAACGATTTTGCACATGGGGTTGTGGACGCCCCAGCCGTTGAAAAAACAAGCGGTTTCAGCGTTTCTCCACAAATTCACAGCCTATACTACAACTACTATAAGAATTCCTGTTATCAGGTAGAAAGGGGATCTGCTCTATTATGAAGTTTACCTGTTCAAAAGAGACGCTCAGTGAAGCCATTTCCATTTGCAGCCATGCCGTCAGCGCCAAAGCCTCCACCCCGATTCTGGAAGGTCTGCTGATTCGCGTTCAAGCCGGTGAAGTGACCATGACCGGTTTCAACTACAAGACCGGTATCCAGCGCACCTTTGCTGCCGATCGTACCGAAGACGGCGAAGTTGTTTTGAATGCACGCATTCTGGGCGATATCGTTCGCAAAATGCCTGCCGCAGATATCACCGTTTATGTTGACGAAAAGCTCATGGCAACCATTCGCTGCGGAAGCAGTGAGTTCAACATTGTTGCCGGCGATTCCAAAGAATTTCCCGAAATGCCTTTTGTCGGCCGGGAAAACGGCGTAAACATCCCCAACAATCTGCTGAAAGATATGATCGGCGGCACTATTTTTGCTGTTTGCGAAAATGAAAATAAGCCCATCATCACCGGTTCTCTCTTTGAGGTGGAAGGCAAGCAGCTGCGTATGGTATCCGTTGACGGATATCGCCTGGCAGTTCGTACTGAAACCATCGAATGCCTGTCCGGTGAAAACTGCAAATTCGTAGTCCCCGGACAGACCTTGCGTGATATTTCCCGCATTCTTCCCGATGATGACACGCTCTGCGTCATTTATCCCCAGCGGAAACACGCTTTGTTTGTCTTTGAAAACACTGTGGTTACGACCCGCCTGCTGGAAGGTGAGTTTTTGAATTATAAGGCTGCAATCCCTGAGGATCAGCCCGTTAATATCGTATTGGAGAAGAGTGAACTTGTTTCTGCTGTGGAACGCGTCAGCTTGATTATCTCTGAGCGCCTGAAAAACCCCGTGCGCTGTAACTTTGATGCCGAGACTCTGCAGTTGAGCTGTATTACTGCTGTAGGTCGAAGCTATGATGAACTGCGAATCCCCGACTGTGGTGCACAGGTAGAGATTGGATTTAACAACCGTTATCTGCTGGATGCCCTGCGGGCCTGTCCCGACGACAAGTTCGTGCTGGGACTGAAGAGCAGCTTGTCTCCTTGTACCATTCGCCCTGTTGAGGGAAATCGATTTACTTATCTGGTATTGCCTGTACGTCTGAAAGCGGGGAATTGATGATGGAAAACATTGCAATTAAAACGGAATTTATCAAGCTGGACAGCCTGCTGAAGTTTGCAGGTATGGTAGGAACCGGTGGCGAGGCCAAAGAACTGATTGCAGGCGGTCAGGTTCAGGTAAACGGAGAAGTTTGTATTATGCGCGGAAAAAAGATCCGACCCGGTGACAAAGTTACTCTGGCTGGTAACACCGTTTCTGTGGTAGAAGGATGATTCTGAAAAGCCTGAGTCTGCGGAACTTTCGCAGCTACCAACAGGGTAGTTTTGAGTTTCTTCCGGAGAGTAATATCATCTTCGGTGATAACGGAAAAGGAAAAACAAACCTGTTGGAGGCAATTTTGATGCTGACCGGCGGAAGAAGTTGGCGTGCCGCGCGGAAAAGTGAGTTGGTTCATTGGGATGAAGCAGCCGCGTTTCTTTGTGCTACGGTTCATTCCGGAGGCAGAGAAAAAGAATTGCGGATGGAATTGCCTGCCAGTGGGCGAACCAATGCTTCGGTAAACGGCGTGAAAATAAAGCGTCAATATGATTTGGCCGAGCATCTAAGATGCGTTTTGTTTTCTCCCGAAGATTTGA
>JAFODZ010000062.1 GCA_017380435.1 Oscillospiraceae bacterium | reverse complement strand
TGCAGCACTGACGGTGGCGGGGATCACACTGCTGATCCATTCTTCCCGGATAAGACCGAAACTCAAAATGGAGATACCCCAGCAGATATAGCCGCCGCTGATGAAGATCTTCCGCTTGCCCAGTTTATCTGACAAAGAACCAATGAGTAAGGTGGTGACCGTGGCGGCTACGGAGGAGGCGGCGACCATCAAAGAAATCTGCTCGGCAGAAGCAGAGAACATTTTATAGATGAAAACATTCAGATACATATTTTCTACGACCCAGGCCACCTGGCCTACCAGAGAGAAAATAATCAGACATAGCCAAAATTTAGGGGATTTTTTTGTTTTAATCACAATTGGTCACTCCTTATTATTAAGATGTCATTTATTGTAGCACAGATGTATCCAATGAGCAAGGGCGCAGAAAGGAAAATATAGACAATTATAGCATATTTGGCGCGGTTGCGACATGTGTTCGACATTCTGGCGGCGACCTACAGTTCGACATTCTGGCGGCGACCTACTTTAGGGGTTGAAAATGGAGAGGAAATGAAGTATAATGTATAGGATTATATGTGGTAGTATACCCTTTTGTGGAAACGCAGGGAAAAACAGAAAAATGCTGCGGGAATCTAATGGGAGATGTTGCTATGAATAAAAAAAGAAAATTCAGCTCGCACACGAAAGGTACTGTGCAGAGCATTGAGGGATTGGTAGAGATCGTGCTGCTTGCGGCGCTGTACTACATATTTTGGCGCTGCGGATATCAGCAGGGAGAGCTGTTCCCCAAATACTATGGGTTGGGAAAATACATTCTGACCGGCCTGTATGCGGTCATCAGCTATTTGCTGATCAAAAATTCCGATGGTCTGCAATTTGGTCAGCTTCGCAAGGCGGATCTGCTGGTGGCCCAATGGATCGCCATGCTGATCACCAACATTATCACCTACTTCCAGCTTTGCCTGATCGCTGAGGATATGATCAGTCCGTTGCCGATCCTGCTGCTGATGGCAGCGGATGTGGTGGTTACTGCTTTGTATATGCTGCTGGTGAAGGGATTGTACCGGCTGATGTACGCCCCCTACAATATGGTTATGATCTACGGCAGCCGCACAGCGGTGGGTATGAAGATCAAAATGGACAACCGCCGGGATAAATACCGGGTGGATGCCCTGATCCCCGCGGATAAAGGCTTTGACTATATCTGCCAAGAGATCGAAAAGTACGATGCCGTGGTGCTTAACGATGTGCCTGCCGAGGAGCGCAACGACATTCTGAAATACTGCTATCAGCACTCCATTCGGGTGTATGTGGTGCCGAAGATCACCGATATTATCATCCGCAACGGCGAGGACATTACCGCTTTCGATACGCCGCTGATTCTGGTGGCGGGCAAGGGACTGACCATTGGTCAGCGGTTTGTCAAGCGGCTGGAGGATCTGGCTTTGAGCATTCCGGCGCTGATCGTGGCGTCCCCCATTATGGCGCTGATCGCCGTTGCCATTAAGCTGGAGGACGGCGGCCCTGTGTTCTATCGGCAAAAGCGGGCCACCAGGGACGGCAAAGAATTTAATATCCTCAAATTCCGCAGTATGATCGTGGATGCGGAGAAACCGGGCATCTCCATTCCGGCTACCGGTCGGGACCCCCGCATCACCAAGGTGGGACGGATCATCCGGGGCTGCCGTCTGGACGAGCTGCCCCAGTTGTTCAATATCATTAAGGGCGAAATGAGTGTGGTAGGCCCCCGGCCCGAACGGCTGGAGCATATGGAAAAATACGGCGCGGATATTCCGGAGTTTTACTACCGGCTGAAGGTCAAGGGCGGCCTGACCGGCTATGCCCAGATCTACGGCAGATACAATACCAGCGCCTATGATAAGATCCGGCTGGATCTGATGTATATCGAGCATTTTTCTTTGGTGCTGGATATTAAGCTGATTCTGATGACTGTCCGCATCCTTTTCAGCCGGGAATCCACCGAGGGCTTTGAGGTTAATGAGGAAAACGAGAAAAAACTCGAGCATATGCTGGAAGAAATGGAGCAGCAGGGAGATCCCTGTCAATAAGTTATGAAGATTTTGGTTACCAGCCAGCATTACTGGCCTGAACCCTTTCCTTCCACCGACCTGTGCGAAACGCTGGCGCAGCGGGGGCATACGGTGCGTGTGATCACGGATATTCCCAACTATCCCATGGGCATCATCTACCCCGAATACCGGGGGAAAAAGCACCGGCAGGAGCAGCGCAACGGGGTGCAGATATCCCGGGTCTTTACCATAGGCCGGCGGAACAATATTCTGTTCCGGTTTCTCAACTACTACAGCTTCAGCCTGGCTTCCGCTTGCTATGCCCGGCGTCTGAAAGAGGATTACGATGTGGTTTTGGCCGTTCAGTCCTCGCCAGTGATGATGGTGCGGGGCGGTCTTGCCTACGGTAAAAAGAATAAGAAGAAGACTGCCTTTTACATTATGGATCTCTGGCCCGCTTGTTTGGCAGCCGGGGGGGTAGGGGAGAACTCTCCCATTTATAAGCTGTTCTACCGGGTGTCCCAAAAATTGTACCGCAGAGCCGACCGGCTTTTGATTACTTCCCGGATGTTCCGGGGGTATCTGCGGGAGAATTTTGACATCGCGGATGAAAAAATCGGCTATCTGCCCCAGTACGCATCCGGTCAGTTTGACAAGCTGCCGGTTGTGGGGCAGAAAGATACGGTGGATTTGATGTTTGCCGGCAATGTGGGCGCGGCGCAGAGCCTGACAACGGTTCTGGAGGCTGCGGATATGCTCCGGGAGGTTGAAAAGCTGCGGTTTCACATCGTGGGCGACGGCTCTGAATTGGAGCATCTGCAACAGATCGCCCAGCAGAAGAATCTGGCCAATGTGATCTTCCACGGCAGAAAGCCGCCGGAGGAGATGCCCAGCTATTACGCTATGGCGGATGCTATGGTGGTCACCCTCACCGCCGATCCCTTTATCGGTCTGACGCTGCCTGCCAAGGTGCAATCCTATATGGCCGCGGGCAAGCCGGTGATCGCTGCCGCCAACGGCGAGATCCCCCAGGTCATTGCCGATGCCGGCTGCGGCTACTGCGCCCCGGCGGAAGACAGCACGGCCTTTGCCCAGGCGGTGCGGCAGTTTTTGGATTCCCCCCAAAAGCATACATTGGGGCAAAATGCCCGGGCCTACTACGAAAAGCACTTTACCCGGGAACAATTTATGGAAACATTAGAGCGGGAGCTGGAAGCTCTTGCCCGTCAATAAAATTGGAGGTACTTTAAAATGTCTGTATTTTCCGGAAAAACTTTGATGATTACCGGCGGCACCGGCTCTTTCGGCAACGCCGTGCTGAACCGTTTCCTGCAAACCGATATCGGTGAGATCCGTGTGTTCTCCCGGGATGAGAAGAAGCAGGATGATATGCGCCACGAATTTCAGGCGAAGATGCCCGATGTAGCAGGCAAGATCAAATTCTTTATCGGCGACGTGCGGGATCTGGCTTCTGTGAAAAACGCCATGCACGGCGTAGATTATATTTTCCACGCCGCTGCCCTCAAGCAGGTTCCTTCCTGCGAATTTTTCCCCATGGAGGCAGTGAAGACCAATGTCATCGGCACGGACAATGTGCTGACCGCTGCCATTGACGCCGGTGTCAAGAATGTGGTTTGCCTTTCTACGGACAAGGCGGCCTATCCCGTCAACGCGATGGGTACTTCCAAGGCTATGATGGAAAAGGTCATTGTGGCAAAGAGCCGCACCGTTGCCCCTGAGGTCACCAAGATCTGCTGCACCCGCTACGGCAATGTGATGTGCTCCCGTGGCTCTGTTATCCCGCTGTGGATCGACCAGATCAAGGCTGGCAACCCCATTACCATCACCGAACCTTCTATGACTCGGTTTATTATGAGCCTGGACGAGGCGGTGGATCTGGTGCTGTTTGCTTTTGAAAACGGCGTATCCGGCGATATTCTGGTGCAGAAAGCACCGGCTTGCACCATTGAAGTGCTGGCCCAGGCAGTCACCGGTCTGTTCGCCCCCGGTCACGAAATCCGTGTCATCGGCATCCGCCACGGTGAGAAGATGTACGAAACATTGCTCACCAACGAGGAATGCGCCAACGCCATCGATTTGGGCAATTTCTACCGCGTACCCTCGGACAAGCGGGATCTGAACTACGATAAGTACTTTAAGGACGGCGACAAGGAACGCAACACCTTGACCGAGTTTAATTCCAGCAACACCGAGCTTCTGAATGTGGAGCAGGTAAAAGAAAAATTGCTTAGTTTGCAGCTGATCCGCGACGAATTAGCCGCTTGGGAAGGAAAATAAACCATTAAAATACCCTCCCCCGAGGGGAGGGTGTCGCGGCGGCAGCCGTGACGGGTGAGGAATGGCGACAGTATGGAAGCGGTACAAGGACTGATAAAAAGGTAGTTGCTTTAGTGTTTTGCCCGCATTCCTCATCCGACCTCGCTTACGCTCGGCCACCTTCCCCCCGGGGGAAGGTATGGCTTTTCTGCAATTAGACAATTGCTACAGTTTTGGAGGAAAAGTATGAACATTTTGATTACCGGAGCAGCGGGATTTGTGGGCAAAAACCTCACCGCAGCGCTGCAATGCATCCAAGAGGGCAAAGACCGCACCCGGCCCGGACTTTCTATCGGGGAGTTGTATCTTTATGATATCGATTCTCCCGCTGAAGTTCTGGAACAGGGCTGCAAGAATGCGGACTTTGTTTTCAACCTTGCCGGTGTGAACCGCCCCCAGAACCAGGAGGAGTTTATGCAGGGCAATTTTGGCTTTGCATCTACACTGCTGGACACTTTGAAAAAATACAATAACACCTGTCCGGTGATGCTGTCTTCCTCCATTCAGGCCACTTTGGTGGGCCGCTATGCTGAGGGCGAGTATGGCAAAAGCAAAAAGGCAGGGGAGGAGCTGTTTTTCTCCTATTCGGAGGAAACCGGCGCTAAGGTACTGATCTACCGTTTCCCCAATCTGTTCGGCAAATGGTGCCGCCCCAACTACAACAGCGCCGTTGCCACTTTCTGCAACAACATCGCAAACGACCTGCCCATTACGGTCAATGACCCGTCGGTGCAGTTGGAGCTTTTGTACATTGACGATCTGGTGGCGGAGATGCTGGATGCCCTGGAGGGCAAGGAGCATCACTGCGAATTTGCCGGTGTGGATACGGTTTTGCAGGCAGACGGCCGCTACTGTGCCGCCCCCGTGAGCCACAAGGTGACTTTGGGCGAAATCGTGGAGCTGCTCAACAGCTTCAAGGCCCAGCCGCAGACGCTGAGGATGCCCGAGATCCCCAACGGCAGCTTTGCCAAAAAGCTGTATTCCACCTATCTTTCCTATTTGCCTGCGGATGGGGCGATCTTTGATTTGAAAATGAATGTGGATAACCGGGGCAGCTTTACGGAGCTGATAAAGACCGAAAAATGCGGCCAGATCAGCGTAAATATTTCCAAACCGGGCATTACCAAGGGTCAGCACTGGCACCACACCAAATGGGAATTTTTCATTGTGGTTTCCGGCAAGGGTCTGATCCAAATGCGGAAGATCGGCGACAGCGAAATTCGCAATTACTATGTTTCCGGGGAAAAGATCCAGGCGGTGCATATGCTCCCCGGCTATACCCACAATATTATTAACTTGTCAGACACAGAGGATCTGGTCACGGTGATGTGGGCCAATGAGTCCTTTGACCCCAATAAACCCGATACATTTTTTGAGGTGGTAGAATGATGGATATGAAGCTGGATTACTCCGATATTTCCTTTCAGAACAATGGCAAGCTGAAGCTGCTGATCATCGTAGGCACTCGCCCGGAGATCATTCGCCTTGCGGCGGTGATCAACAAGAGCCGTCAGTACTTTGACTGCCTGCTGGCCCACACCGGTCAGAACTACGACTATAATCTCAACGGCGTATTTTTCAAGGACCTGAAATTGGCCGATCCCGAGGTATATATGAACGCCGTGGGCGACGACCTGGGTGCCACCGTGGGCAACATCATCAACTGCTCCTACAAGCTGATGGCCCAGGTGAAGCCGGATGCCCTGCTGATTTTGGGCGATACCAATTCCTGCCTGTCTGCCATCGCTGCCAAGCGGCTGCATATCCCCATTTTCCATATGGAGGCCGGCAACCGCTGCAAGGATGAATGCCTGCCGGAGGAAACAAACCGCCGGATCGTGGATATTATCTCCGATGTGAATTTGGCGTACTCCGAGCATGCCCGCAAGTACCTGCACGAATGCGGCCTGCCCAAAGAGCGGGTGTATGTCACCGGCTCGCCTATGGCAGAGGTGCTGCACAGCAACCTTGCTGAAATTGAAAAAAGCGATGTTCACAGCCGCCTGGGGCTGGAGAAGGGCAGATATATTCTGCTGTCTGCCCACCGGGAGGAGAATATCGATACGGAAAAGAACTTCCTTTCTCTGTTCACTGCCATCAACAAAATGGCGGAAAAATACGATATGCCCATTCTCTACTCCTGCCATCCCCGTTCCCGGAAACGGTTGGAGGCCACCGGTTTCCAGCTTGACAGCCGGGTGCGCATGAATGAGCCTTTGGGCTTCCACGACTACAATTGCTTGCAGATGCATGCATTCTGCTGCGTTTCCGATTCCGGTACATTGCCCGAGGAGAGCAGCTTCTTCACCAGTGTGGGACATCCTTTCCCGGCGGTGTGCATCCGCACCTCCACCGAGCGGCCCGAGGCGCTGGACAAGGCCTGCTTTGTGCTGGCGGGCATTGATGAAAAGAGTCTTTTGCAGGCGGTGGACACTGCGGTGCAGATGAACATAAACGGGGATTACGGCATCCCTGTGCCGGATTATGTGGAAGAAAATGTATCCACAAAGGTGGTCAAGCTGATCCAGTCCTATACCGGCGTTGTGGATAAAATGGTCTGGAGAAAGTTTTGATCTCGGCTCCCTCGTTGTGAGGGTAAGCGAAGCGCAGTCGCGGTAGTGAATGACAGCCCGGTGGGCTGTCAGAGCCGCGACCGGATGCTCCGCAGAGCGTTGGCAAATTGCCGACTTTAGGCAATTTGACTGAGGGAGTTTATTTAAATATCGTATAACTCCCCCTGTCAGCTTCGCTGACATCCCCCTCAAAACGAGAGGGACGAGATTCCCCCTGTCACGGTTAGCACCGTGACATCCCCCTCAAAACGAGAGGGACAAGGTTGCTGAACTGTTTTGCAGAAAAGAGAGGAACTATGGATAGATTACCTTTGTCGTTAAAGGAACTCCAGCAAGTTGAGCTGGATATTATGCAGGCTTTTCACGATTTTTGCCAAGCCAACGGCCTGCGGTACTACTTAGGGGGCGGCACCGCCATCGGCGCAGTGCGCCACCAGGGTTTCATCCCCTGGGATGACGATATCGACCTGTGTATGCCCCGCCCGGACTATGAGAAATTCCTGGCGTTGTGCAGCGACGGCAATCTTACGGAGAACTACCGGCTGAACAACCGGCAGTTAGATCCCAGCTGCCCCTTTGCCATCACCCGGATCTATGATGTCCGCACGGAAGTGACATTTTCCAATTTCCGCCTGCCCTATACCATCGGCTGCTGGATCGATATTTTCTGCCTGGACGGTGTTTCTGACGATCCGAAAAAGCAGAAAAAGCAGTTCCGGCAGATGCGGACAGTGCAGGATCTGACCATTACCTGCCTGACAAAGTTCGGCGGCAAGCGGCGCTCCAAGCTGCATACCATCTTGCAGTACGGCCTGCTGCCTGCGCTGCCCTTTATCCGCATGGTGGGGGCAAAGCGGTATTTGAATAGAAACGAAAAAATCTGCCGGCGGTATGACTACGACCAAAGCAACTATGTTGCCGTCATTGGCGGTAGAGCCGGCGTTGGGGAAATTATGCCCAAGCAGGCTATGGATCCGGCAGTTTTAATGGATTTTGAAGGGCATCAATTCTATTTGATGGCCAATTACCACCAGTATCTGACCGGTCTTTACGGCGATTATATGAAACTGCCTCCGGAGTCGGAGCGTGTTTCCCGCCACGAGATCAATGTATATTGGAAATAATTGATACCTACCGTTGTCATTGCGAGCCGCAAATGCGGCGTGGCAATCTCAAAATAAACAATTACGGGGGAGGGGAGTATATGAAGTACATATTTTGCAGCTCTATTTATGATATGGACGATTATGAAAAGCTATCAAGCAAGAGCAAGATTCCCCTTTCTTTGGCAGACCATAATTTAAACCGCAATATTATCCTGGGTTTGGATGAGGCCACCGGCATACCGGTGCAGCTTGTCAACAATGTGCAGATCCCCAGCTATCCCACCTACCCCCGAATTTTCTTCGGCAAAAAGTCCTGGGAACACACGCCGGGAGCAGAGGATATCCATTGCGGTTTTATCAATCTGCCCGTTCTCAAACACATTTCCCGAGCCATCACCACCTTTTCTGCCATCAAAAAGGCAGTAAAAGCTGCTCCGGGGGAGGATGTTTGCCTGCTGACCTACGATGTCCGCCTGGGCATTGCTCTGGCTATGGGTCGGGCAAAGCGCAGATTCCCCCATATTCGCACCTGCATTGTGATGCCGGATGTGCCGACTGAGGTTTTGGCAGCCAGCACCGGCGGAAAGATATCTTTCAAAGCGAAAATGTGGGCCAAGGTAAAAATGCGGTTTATCCGTGGGTTTGACAGCTATGTGTTCGTGGCAGAGCCTATGAAAGAAGTGGTGGATGTTACGAAAAAGCCTTATACCGTGGTGGAGGGCATTTACAACAACCATCAGCCGCCGCTGGCAGAACCTACCACGGACAAGAAAATTATTTTCTACTCCGGTCAGCTCAATCCTGCCTACGGTATGGAAAATCTGCTGGAGGCATTTGTGAATTTGTACCCCGACCACCCGGATTATGAGCTTTGGCTGTGCGGCAACGGGCGGCTTGTGCCTAAAATCAAAGAAATGGCGGAAAACTGCCCCGGCATTCAGTTTTACGGCTATGTCAGCGGTGAGCGGGTGCGGCAGTTGCAGGCAGAAGCCACTGTGCTGGTCAATCCCCGGCAGAATGTGGGCGGTCTGACCCGGTTCTCCTTCCCGTCAAAGACTATGGAATATTTGGCCTCCGGGCGGCCCGTTTTGGGTTACCGGCTGGACGGAATCCCCAGAGAATATGATGGGTATATCCAGTATGTACAAGACAATTCGGTGCAGGCACTGGAATTAAAACTTGTGGAGATTTGTTCTCTTAGCGCCGAAGAACGGAAGAAAATCGGGGAAAAATCCCGGCAATTTATTTTGAAAAACAAAAATCCAAAAACACAATGCACCAAGATCGTATCGATTCTCAATGGGATGTTTGAAAGGTGATGGAATGAAAACAAACAAAACAAAGGGTACATATCTGCGGCTGCCCATCTATCTGACAGCGGTGTATCTGATCGCATCTCTGGTGATTTATGTGCTTTGCCCCTATAACTGGCCCACTAAGATGCCCGGACTGTTCTGGACGCTGAATGTGCTGTATATCGCGGCGCTTGTGGGCGGCTATTTTCTGGGGCAGCGCTGCCGGTTCTCCGTCGGCCTTTTGAAATGGACACCGAAAACGGAAAAGATCCTGTATGTTACGCTGTCGGTGCTGTCCATTGTCAATTTTTTGGTGTATCTGATTTTGATTTTCCGCAGCTATGGACTGGACAGCCTGGATTTTGGCAAGCTCTTTACCGAGATGGGAAAGGGTCTGAAAAATCCCGGCTACGGCTACTATATGCACTATAAGCGCCAGCAAAGTCTGGACGGCACCGATGTGCTGGGCGGCACAGCCTTTACCTTGTTCAATTTGGGCTGGTGCTTTTTGAAAATGCCCATTATCATCCTGTCGGTGATCAATTTCAAGAAGCTCAAATGGTACGGCAAGGTGTTCACCGTGGCGTATTTGGCGCAGATCGTGGTCTATTATGTGTCCATCGGCACTAATATTCAGTTCTTGCATGTGATTTTGCTGGTGCTGATGCCGGTGATTTTGGAACTGTTTGATTTGGGTCACGCCGGAAAGCTCACACCGAAAAAGCTGATCAAGCCGGTGGCTATGGTGCTGCTGTGCGGTGTGCTGTTTGCCGGTTACTTCGGCTATATGATCCAAAGCCGCTCCAATAACTACGGCTACGATGTGGATGAATACGAAATTGCCGGTCTTTCTCCCGCCGATGAGAAGGAGGAGGAAGAGTCCCAGCAAGGTTCGCAGAATCCGACCCCCGCACCCCAAAAGAAGCCGACCTCAAAGCTTCAAAAGCTGTGGATGAGCGGCTCCAGCTATCTGACCCAGGGTTACTACGGTATGAGCCAGGCGCTGACGGTGGATTGGACGCCTATGTACGGTCTGGGCAACAGCATGTTCGTGGTCAATCTTATCTCCGGCAATATCCACGACATCGATCAATACACATATCAAAAGAAATTAGAGCTGTTTGGCTGGGATAGCGATGTGCGCTGGCACTCCATTTACACCTGGATCGCCAACGATGTTTCCTTCTACGGCGTCATCGTGGTGATGCTGCTCATCGGACTGATTTTTGGAATGATGTTCCGGGATGCTATTGCAAAGAAAGATCCCTTTGCCCGGGCCAGCGTGTTCTTCTACATTTTGATGATGCTGTTTATCCCTTGCAACAACCAGGTGGGGCAGACGGCGGATAATCTTTTGGGATTTTTGATGCTGGTGCTGCTGTGGCTGGTTTTTAAGAAACAAAATCTTCCCCAGGAATAAAATGTAGAGACCGGCATCCCTAACGGTCCAGAATTATGTTTACATGGTGATACAATAAAACCGGCCCATGGAGGTTCGGGCTTATTACGGACAGTCGAGGACGCCTGTCCCTACAAAAATGGTTTGAAAGACGATGGAAGTAAGGGAAAAATATGAGATCACGAAATCATAACAGCTTATATAATGCCCTTGCTGCCTTGGGTACGACTTTGGTCAACGGGCTTTTGGGCATTGTGGTGACGAAATTCGTCATTGCCCGATTCGGCTCGGATTTTAACGGCCTGAACTCCACGGCCAATCAGATCGTCAATATCCTGCTGGTTTTGGAGGGCGGCTTTACGGTTGCTTCCAATGTGGCGCTGTTTGGGCCGCTGACCCGGCAGGAATACGATGTGGTCGGGGGTATTTTGACGGCTACTCGGAAGAAGTTCCGCAGGATCGGTCTTCTGTTTCTTGCCATTGGCCTGGCGGTGGGCGTGGGATATACCTTTGCCGCCCAGAGCGCGCTGCCCCGGGAACTGATTTTTACACTGATCGTGATGACGGTGGCGCCGGCGGCCTTTAATCTCTACTATGCCACCACCTACCGGGTGCTGCTGCAAACCCAGCAGAAAGAATACATCATCAGCCTGTTCACCATTTTGACTGTGGGCGCAGGCCATGTGGCCAATATTGCCATGATCCTGCTGGACGGTCAGATGTGGATGGTGCGGTGCAATACCATGGTGTTCACCCTGGTCAACAGCTTGCTGATCGGTGCCTATGCCCGGAAGAAGAATCCCTTTGTGAAAGAAAAATTTGATCCCCGGCAGGATTTGATCCAGGGAACCGGGGATGTGATGGCCCAGAAAATCACCGGCGTGATCTACCAGGCTGCGCCCATGGTATTTCTGACCCTGTCGCCTACCGGCGGCACGGTGCTGGCCAGCGTTTACTATGTCTATAATCAGGTACT
Source organism: Oscillospiraceae bacterium (assembly GCA_017380435.1). Lineage (GTDB taxonomy): Bacteria > Bacillota > Clostridia > Oscillospirales > Oscillospiraceae > Faecousia. Next base: position 9,707 of record JAFODZ010000062.1, on the reverse strand, counting down.
TTTGATGCTCAAAACCCTTCTGCACAGCGTCATTGATGCCCCCCGGCATTCCCTGGGGCAGCTTATGACGGAACGGGAGCGGAAGGACATCTGGCCTGTATTTTCTCAGTATGAATACATCGCGTTTTTAGCGGTGTTTGTGACCCTCACCACCTGCGGGGCGTTGATTTTGCCCTTTATCGGTCTTTATACGGCGGATTTTGCGGACGCGAACTACTATGACGGGGTTATTGCCTTGCTGATGGTGGTGATCGCGGTGGTAGAGATGATCCATATTCCCAGCGGACACCTTTTGAATATGGCGGGCCTTTTCCGGGTGTGCCGGAATATTCAGATTACTTCCTGCGCTGTGCTGATCGTCACTATGGCAGCAGGCGGACTGCTTTGGGGCGTTTACGGAATGCTGGCAGCGATTTTGCTGTGCGCGGTGCTGCTGGCGGTGCTGGAAATGGGCTATGTGCATACCAAATTTTTCCCCGGAAAGCTTCCGGCGATGCTGCTGCGGCTGTTGCCTTTGGTGATAGCGGGCGTCGCTGTATCCTGGGCAGAGATTACACTTCTGCCGGAGGTGGACAGTTACACAAGCTTTGTCCTGTGGGGCATCATTTTGGTGGCAGTCAATTGCATTGCTGCCGCAATTGTGGGATTTATTTTTAATCGTAAAGAGTTTTGCGCCCTTGCCAAACGGGCAAAGGCGCTGCTAAAAAGGTGAAAAAGCTATGGTTTTTGGTGCAATTTTGGCTGGGGGCGTAGGTTCTCGTCTGGGTGCGGATATCCCCAAGCAGTTTTTAATGCTGGGCGATAAGCCGGTCATTGTATATTCTTTGGAAAAATTTCTCGCCTGCCCCCGGATGGACAGGGTGTTCATCGGTGTGCATCCGGACTATTTGGAGCATACAAAGCAGATCGTTGCCCAGTATGTTCCCGAAGATGCGCATCGGGTGCATATCCTCAGCGGCGGCGGCAGCCGCAATGATACGCTTCAGAATATTATTGCAGCCATCGATACGCTGCGGCAGGACTCCGAGGAGGATATTATCGTGACCCACGATGCCGCCCGTCCTTTTGTGACTATGCGGATGATCGAGGAAAACATCGATGCGGCACAGAAGATCGGCGCGGTCAATACCGTCTGCGCCGCCACCGATACCATTGTAATTTCTGAAGATGGGGCGGTTGTCAGCGATATCCCTAACAAGGCAGTGATGTACTACGGTCACTCACCTCAGAGTTTCCGTATCAATCTGCTCAAACGGCTCTACAATACCCTAACCCAGGAGGAAAAGGATATTCTCACCGATGCCTGCAAAATCTGCTGCCTGCGGGGGCAGCAAGTGGCCTTGGTGCGCAGCGAATACACCAATCTGAAAATTACCACCCCCGGCGACTATATCATTGCCCAGGCATTTATTGCCGCCGGCGTGGATCAAAAATAAGGAAGTGTTGATGGTGAAAAATTGGAAACTTCTGATTGTAACGGCTTTGGCATTGGCTGTATTGTGCGGTTGCGGGGGAGAAAATGAGCCGACCCAGCCGGAGATAACGGAGCCTGTAGTGACCGAGCCTCCTACGCAGCCTCCTACTGAGCCGCCCACAGAGCCGGTGACAGAGCCTGTGAATATGGAAGCGGTGGATTTTCTGAAGCTGCTTTACACCCAGGACAATGTGGAAACTGCCGTGGATTATGTGATGCTGGATCTGTTCCAGACGGACAGCGGAAAATTTTATAAGGTGATCTGGTCGGTGGATGTCAGCGAGGATCTGGTGAAAATCATCCCCAACGACAATGGTACCGTCACCGTGGATGTGAACGAGCTGTGTCCCCAGGATACGCCCTATACGCTGACAGCTTCCATTGCCACTGCCGAAGGTCATCGCATTACCCACGATTGGCATTATATCTTGCCCCAAACCCGGGATATGGCTGCGGTTGTGGAGAAGGCCTATGCCCTGGGCAACGGCAAGTCCCTGCCCGGACTGTACTCTCTGACGGGGAAAATCGTATCTGTAGAGAAGGAATGGAGCGAGGATTATGAAAATATCACCGTTACCATTGCGGTAGAAGGCTGCGAGAACAGACCTGTGCGCTGCTACGGACTTCGGGGCGAGGGCGTAGAAAATTTGCAGATTGGGGACGAAATCACGGTCAGCGGTGTGCTGAAGAAGTACTCCGGTCGCGTGGAATTTGACACCGGCTGCATCTTGGAGTCACAGGAAACAATGGATAATTAAGGATTAAGATATGCCGCAAAGTGTATTAGACAGAAAGATAACCGGGATGCAGAAGCTCCGTCAAAGCCAGAGCATCGGGAAAATCAATGATTTTATGGAATCACCTTGGTTTATCGGTGTGGTCTGCGGACTGATCCTGGTGTGCAATTTGTTAGGCGCGGAACTGATCGTGTATCCGGTTCTGGTGCTGTTTGGCGTGTATATGGCGGCCTTTGGCAGGGATTTTCTGCCCCTGACCGCCATTGCTGCCTGCTGCTATATGGGCCCGTCGGTGCATAATAACCCCGGCCAAAATCCCAATTCCGTGCTGTATCCGGAAAAGGGCGGCTGGGTGCTGGCTGTGGTGCTGGCTGTGCTGATTTTGGCAACGGTCCTTCGGCTGTGCCTGGATCGCCAATTGGGCAAGGGATTTTTGCGCTGCCGGCGCAGCTTGATGTCCGGAATGGTGATTCTGGGCGCGGCGTATTTGCTGGCGGGTGCGTTCAGTGGCAGATATTTTGAAAACGGTATTTGGAATCTCGTTTTTGCCCTGCTGCAATTTGTCAGCGTGGCTGGATTCTACTGGTTCTTTACCGGCGCTGTCCGCTGGGAGCGGGTGCATACGGATTACTTCCTTTGGGTGGGTCTGGGCGCCGGCCTGATGGTTAGCGGGCAGATTATCGGCGTGGTTTTGGGAAATAATGTGATCGAGGATTCCCAAATCGTAACTCCTATGATCTTCACCGGCTGGGGCAATGCCAACAATATGGGCTGTATGGCGGCAATGATGATTCCCTGCGCTGTGGGTCTTGCCCGGCGCACAGGAAAAGTGACGCTGTTTTGCCTGCTGGCCATATTGATTGCTGTATGCGTGTGCCTGACTTGTTCCCGCACATCCATGGCAGCGGCGGCGCTGATTTATGTGCTGAGTGTAGCGGTGTCCTTGCGGGATCGCCGGTGCAGAAAAAAGCTCCTGATTTTCCACGGAATTGCGGCGCTGGCTCTGGCAGCGGCGTTGTTTGTGATGCGGGAGGAACTGAGAACTCTTTTTGACGCGCTGGTAGATCGGGGACTGGATCCTCGGATGCGGGACATCATATATCCCGAGGGAATCCGGACATTTCGGGAAAATCCGGTGTTTGGTGAGGGGTTCTATCCCAGCACCGACAAGATTTATGAGTGGTCCAAACAGGAGCGGCTCAAGGCGATTTTGCCTGCCCGGTGGCATAATACGGTCATTCAGCTTTTGGCAAGCTGCGGTGTTGTGGGACTGCTGGCCTACGGAAATCACCGCCAGCATACCATTCGGCTGTTTTGGGAAAAACGCAAAACACCGGCAATTTATATCGGCCTATCGCTGCTGGCGATGCTGCTGATGAGCTTGTTGGATTGCCATTTCTTTAATATCGGACCGACTTTGGTCTATTCCATCGGTCTGGCCTTCGCGGAAAAAACGCAGTGGGAGAATCGGCGTTATGAGTGAAAAACTTGTGAGAAAATACGGTTTGTTTACTGCTATTTGTATGGTGGTGGGCATCGTTATAGGCTCAGGCGTATTCTTCAAAGCAAGGGATATCCTGCTTCTCACCCGTGGTGACCTGCCAACGGGCGTTGCGGCGTGGCTGATTGGCGGCCTGATTATGCTGGTGAGCCTGCTGACCTTCTCCTTTATGGGGCAGAAATACGAACGGGTCAACGGTCTTGTGGACTATGCAGAAGCCACGGTTGGCCCGAAATACGGCTATCTCATGGGATGGTTTGTGGGTGTCATCTATTTTCCTGCCATGAATGGCGTGTTGGTTTGGGTTTCGGCAATGTACACTATGATCTTTATCACCTCTGCATTCCCCGGATTTTTAGGGGAGGGCGTGGATGTGGTTGCCGGTGCGCCTACCATTGCGCTGACGCTGTTTTATATGTGTATGCTGTATGGCTTGAATACCCTGTCGCCGAAGCTGGCAGGTAAATTTCAAACCACCACCACAGTGATTAAAATGATCCCCTTGGCGCTGATGGCAGTTGTGGGAATTGCGGCAGGCCTTATTGGCGGTATGCTGCAAACCAACTTTACTACCCCTGCTATTATGATGAACAGCTATAATCCCGGGGATGATGCACCGCTGCTGGCTTCTGTGTGCGCTACGGCCTTTGCCTATGAGGGCTGGATCATCGCAACCAGTATCAATTCGGAAATTAAGGATTCCAAGAAGAATCTGCCCCGGGCGCTGATCGCCGGCGGTTTGATTATTGTGGCGGTGTATCTGCTGTACTTTGTGGGTGTGGCAGGCGGCGCAACCAAGGAGGAACTGTTGACATACGGCTCTGCCCGGGCGTTTACCAATCTGTTTGGCAATGTCTTCGGCAATATTCTCAATCTGTTCGTGGCGATTTCCTGTTTGGGTACTACCAATGGTCTGATGTTAGGCTGCACCCGTTGTATGTACTCTATGGCCAGTCGCGGCAGAGGACCTGCGCCCATGACCTATTGCCAGGTGGATAGAAAAACCAATATGCCCGGAAATTCCGGTATCTTTGCGCTGATGGTCAGTACGGCGTGGTTTTTGTACTACTATGTAACCAATATTTCCGGCATTTGGACAGGAATTTTTGCCTTTGATTCCTCGGAATTGCCGATTATTACCCTTTACTTGATGTATCTGCCTATGCTGATTCAGTGGATGCGCAAGGAAAAGGACCAGAATTTTGTGCGTCGTTTTTTGATGCCCGGACTGTCTCTGTGCGGCTGTTTGTTCATGCTGTTTGCCAGTGTGCGGGCGCATAAAATGGACTGCCTGTGGTATCTGATCGTGTATGGGGTGATTATGATCATTGGCGTCCTGGCGGATCGAAAGAATAAATAATCAGAGGTATCAGTATGGAAAAAATTGCGAGCTTTACCATTGACCATATTAAGTTGCAGCCGGGACTGTATGTTTCCCGGAAGGATGCTGTGGGCGCAGAAACCGTTACCACCTTCGATCTGCGGCTGACCTCGCCGAATGAAGAGCCGGTGATGAATACCGCCGAGATCCACACCATAGAGCATCTGGCAGCAACCTACCTGAGAAACGACCCCGTTTGGAAAGACAAAGTGCTGTACTTTGGCCCCATGGGCTGCCGCACCGGGTTTTACCTGCTGCTGGCGGGGGACTATACCAGCCGGGATGTGCTGGAACTGGTGAAAGGCTGCTTTGCTTTCATCCGGGATTTTGACCGGGAGGTTCCCGGCGCATCCGCAAAGGATTGCGGAAATTATCTGGATATGAATCTGCCCATGGCGAACTACTGGGGCAAGCGGTATTTTGTGCTTTTGGATCAAATAGACGAAAGCCGGCTGGTTTACCCGGAATAATAGGAGAAGCGTATGACAAAACTTGGAATTATTGGTGCAATGGATGTTGAGATCCAAAGCCTGAAAGAAAAAATGGAAAATCTTACCGTCACAGAGCGGGTAGGCACAGAATTTTATGAGGGCGTTTTGGAAAACACCCCGGTGGTGTTGGTCAAATGCGGTATCGGAAAGGTCAATGCCGCCATCTGTACCCAGATCTTGTGCGATTGCTTCGGCGTGACCCATATTGTCAATACGGGCATTGCCGGCTCTTTGTGCGCCGAACAGGATATCGGGGATATGGTGGTCAGCAGCGATGTGTGGCATCACGATTTTGACTGCTATCACTTCGGCTACCCTATGTGCAAGATTCCCGGAATGCCCCAGAGCTTTGCCGCCGATGAAGGAATGATCGCGCTGGCAAAGCAGGCTGCCGAGCAGACGGGAAGCTGTGTTCGGATTGGCAGAGTGGCCAGCGGCGATCAGTTTATTGCAGATCCGGTGCTGAAGGAACGGGTGATTGAACGGACACAGGCCCTTTGCACCGAGATGGAAGGCGCTGCTATTGCCCAGACTGCCTACCGCAACAGCATTCCCTTTGTGATTCTGCGGTGCATTTCCGATAAGGCGGATAATTCTGTAGAGATGGACTATCCTTCCTTTGAGGCTATGGCAGCCCACCGTTGCGCCCAGGTTGCTCAAACCCTGGCAAAATCCTTGCCCACAGTTGTGTAAATTAGAATTTACCTTATGAATTACCTGTAGGGGCGAACTGTGTTCGCCCGCGGGCGTTCAAAGAACGCCCCTACGATTTTATACGGTAGTTGATGCTATAAACAATCATTTATCTGAGGAAGGATCATATGGAAAAAAGATACTATCTTGCGTCCGGGGCGGTTGTGACCGGGGATGTGGAGCTGGGAAATGATGTGTCCATATGGCACAATGCGGTGCTTCGGGGCGACAGCGGCAAAATTACCATAGGCGACCGCACCAATATTCAGGACGGCTGCATCGTCCATGAGGAAACCCGCATCGGTGCGGACTGCACCGTAGGCCACGGGGCGATCGTCCACGGCTGTACCGTGGGGGATGGCTGCCTCATTGGTATGGGTGCCATTGTGCTCAATGGCGCGGTGCTGGGTGCGGGATGCTTAGTTGGCGCCGGTGCGGTCGTCACAGGCAAAACCAACGCTCCGGCAGGCTCTGTGCTGCTGGGAAGTCCGGCGAAAATCGTCAAGGAATTGACTGCAGAACAAATGCAGCAGCAGAAGCAGGATGCTATGCACTATGTAGAACTTGCCCGAAAAACCTTGGCATAGTCATATGAACCCAAAGGCTCCCCTTTAGGGGAGCTGTCTGCGATAGCAGACTGAGGGGTTAACGGAGCTGAATTTATTAAAATATACCTCCCCCAAACCCCTCCGGCTGTGCTAACGCACAGCCACCTCCCCTAATAGGGGAGGCTATATCAATTGTCCATTGTCAATTATTTCGGGATGGTGATGGTCAGCACGATTTGGCTGTCTGTTTCCCGGCGTTCGGAGATGGCGGCAACGCCGCTTTCTTGAATCCGGCTTAAATTCTGGGTCACAGTTTTTAAGAATAAATCCACATTGGCGCGGGGAGGCTTTTTCTCTCCGGATTTCAGCAGGTCATCGATGTATTGCTCTGTGCGGGTCACACTCAGACCCATCCGGGCAATATGTTCGATGACCTGCAGCTTTATTTTTTCATCCTCCAGCTTTAGCAAGGCCCGGGCGTGGCGCTCGGTTAGACTATGCTGCCGCAGGGTATCCAGAACAGGGGCAGAATGGCGCAGAAGGCGCAGTTTGTTGGCGATGCTGCTTTGGCTCTTGCCTAAAACCCGGGCAGCCTGCTCCTGACTCATAGACCACTGGGAAATCAACAGACTGATGCCTTTTGCTTCTTCAATAAAATCCAAATTCTCCCGCTGCAGATTCTCCACCAGTGCTGCCATGCCCGATTCCTGGTCAGTCATATTCATCACAATGCAGGGCACTTCCGACAGTCCTGCCAGAATGCCCGCCCGTAGCCGTCGCTCGCCGCAGATGATTTGGTAGCCGCCGGGTGTGCGTCGTACGGACAGCGGCTGCAAAATTCCGTGCTTACGGATACTTTCACATAATTCCTGAAGGGCGTCTTCCCGAAAGACGGAGCGGGGCTGGGCTGGGTTGGCGTGGAGCTGTTTTACGGGCAGAAATATAACACGCCCTGTTTCCATATAGGTGCGGATTTTTTGGCATTGCATAAAGGGTCCTCCTTGGTATTTTTTCTTCATTTTATCTTGCCGGAGAATAAAAAATCCACGAAACCAAGGCCCGGTTCTGCCAAATCAATCGACAGATAGCCAACGGCGATTGCATCCTTTTGCAAGGTGTGATACAATGATACAAAATCCCAGGGACAAAGGTAAAAATATGAAAAAATTATACTATGAGGACTGCAATTTGCAGATGTTTTCCGCAACTGTCACCGGCTGTGAGCCGGAGGGTCAGCGGTGGCGCGTCACCTTAGATCAGACTGCTTTTTACCCCGAAGGCGGCGGCCAGGCTTGCGATGTGGGCACGCTGGGGGAGGCAAAAGTGCTGGATGTGCAGGAAATGGGGGAAGAGGTCTGCCATTTTTGCGACCGTCCTTTGCCCGTCGGCGCAACGGTGCAGGGAAAGATCGATTGGCAGCGCCGGTTTGATCTGATGCAGCAGCATACCGGTGAGCATTTGCTCTCCGGTGTCATCCACCGGCTGTTCGGCTACCACAACTCCGGCTTCCATGTGGGAGCGGAGGTGATGGAGGTGGATTTCGATGGGCCGATTCCCACCGAAATGCTTGCCGCCATTGAGGAACAGGCCAATGAACTGGTGTGGGCGGATATTCCGGTTTCCTGCACATATCCCGCTCCGGAGGAATTGCCGAAAATCGCTTACCGCACCAAACGGGAACTGCCCTGGCCGGTGCGGATCGTGGATATTCCCGGGGGCGATACCTGCGCCTGCTGCGGCATCCATGTGGCCCGGACGGGACAGGTTGGTCTGATTAAAATTATATCCTGCGTGAAATTCCATGCCGGTGTGCGGTTGGAGCTGGTGTGCGGTCAGCGGGCGTACCGATATGTGAGCCGAATCTTTGAGGAAAACCGCCAAATCAGCCAGCAGCTTTCTGCCCCAATGACCCAGACCGCGCAAGCGGTGCAGAAGCTGAACCAGAGCTACGCCGCGGAAAAATACCGCACGACGGGACTGCAAAAGCATTTGTTTTCCGCCATTGCCGAAACATACCGGGGCGCCGGAAATGTGCTGCATTTTCAGCCGGAGCTGACCGGCGGCGCAGTGCGGGAATTGGCAGATGCTATTGCTAATCAGTGCGGGGGCGTGGCAGCAGTATGCTCCGGCGAGGATGATAACGGGTACAATATCTGCTTGGTAAGCCGGGAAACTTCTGTTCGGGAACTGGGAGCAGCCGCTATGCAAGCTCTGAACGGACGGGGCGGCGGTCGGGATCCGGCGTTCCAGGGAACAGTCAAAAGTACTCGCTTAGAAGTGGAAAAATTCTTTCTGACCCATAAATTGTGGAATTAAACTAAATTTCACATACAAAAAATGTGCATTTTTGCGAAACAGCTACTTTACAACCGCATTTTGTTATTGTATAATAACGGAGTATGGGGTAAACCCCCGTGAAAAAATCTATAATGCTGCAAAAGCAGCAGTAAAAATGGAGGAAATCACCATGTCTGTAAAAGTTGCTATTAACGGTTTTGGCCGTATCGGCCGTCTGGCTTTCCGTCAGATGTTCGGTGCTGAGGGTTACGAAGTTGTTGCTATCAACGACCTGACCTCTCCCAAGATGCTGGCTCACCTGCTGAAGTACGACTCCACTCAGGGTAACTACGCTGCCCAGGGTCACGTTGTTGAAGCTGGCGAGGACAACATCGTTGTCGATGGCAAGAAGATCACCATTTACGCTAAGGCTAACGCTGCCGAGCTGCCCTGGGGCGAGCTGGGTGTTGACGTTGTGCTGGAGTGCACCGGCTTCTACACCTCTAAGGCTAAGGCTCAGGCTCACATTGACGCCGGTGCTAAGAAGGTTGTTATCTCCGCTCCCGCCGGCTATGACCTGCCCACCATCGTTTACAACGTTAACC
>JAFODZ010000061.1 GCA_017380435.1 Oscillospiraceae bacterium | reverse complement strand
TGCAAAATGCATAATGAATGTGTCGCCAAAGGCGACTATTTGAAATCATTTTCGAAGAAAATACCATAATTTTGCATTATGCATTATGAATTATGCATTATATTGTTTATCTTGCGTTAGCAAGATAAACAATCATTTACGAAAAAAGAGGGAGTCGTCAGACTCCCTCCGGTTCTTTTACAAACATCGGCGTCATATGGGGTTTGCCAAAAACTTCCTCGATTCGCTTGCACTTGACCAAAAACGCAAAATAGATGGGGTAGCCGGAGCCGTACAGGGTTTCGGTGTTGCCCATACCCTTGGACAGGATCACATCGGCGTTGCCAAGGGCATCCAAGGTTTCCTGGTTTACATACTTGGGGTCAGTTCCGGCGATATTGCTGCCATTTTCGATGACAGGGTAGGGGATTCCCATAAAGTCATAATCCTGACCGGTGGCATCGTTGTAGGTGGGCATACCCCGGACACAGAAGGTGATTTTAAGCTGAGGCCAGCGGCGCACCAGCTCATCTGCCAGCACCCAGTCAAAGCCGATTTCTCCTGCGTTATCTGTGACATACAGCAGGTTCTTTGCCTTGTCCATATCCCGGCAGAAGGTGGGGTAGTAGGCAGGATCAAAGGCGAAATTCTCCGGATGCAAAAGCATTTGTTCCAACCGCTCAAAGCTGACGGATTTTCCCAGAGCGGAAAAATCAATGTAATTGCCCAAAATGGCATACTGCAAAGCGGTTAGGACCGGGTCGTCAGACTGGCGCACCTGCTGGCGGATGGAATCCAGCCGCTCCAGAACAAACCGATTGGAGGTTTCCTTTTCTGCCAAATATTGATCCTCGGGCAAGTTATAAAACTCTTTTGCCAGCTGGGTGATCCGGGCGCCAAGCCGGGAGGAATTGGCATCCGGCTCTGCCTCCAGAAATAACTGCATAACGCCTTTGGCAAAGTCGTAAGCAGTTTGGGCATCCCCGTATTCACGGGCGGCTTTCAAATACCTGCCCATCAAACAATCCACGCAATGGCTGTTAAGATGAATGCTCATCTTACACCTCCAAGTGCTGGCGGATCCGGCCTTCAATCATATCCAGCGCGACTTGATTCTTACCACCCTCGGGAACGACCAAATCGGCGTACTTTTTGCTGGGTTCCACATATTTTTCGTGCATGGGTTTGACGGTTGCTTTGTACTGGGTGATAACCGATTCCAGCGAACGGCCGCGCTTGTTCACGTCCCGCTTGATACGGCGGCACAGGCGGATGTCTGCGTCGGTATCCACGAAAATCCGAATATCCATCAGTGAACGCAGATCGGGATCGGTGAAGATCATAATGCCTTCCACAATGATGACCCGCCGTGGCTCTACATGGATGGTTTCGTTGCTGCGGTTGTGGAGGGTAAAGTCATAAACCGGGCAATCAATTGCCATATTATGACGCAGCTGATCCAGCTGATAGACCAGAAGACTGGTATCCAGCGCATCCGGCTCGTCATAATTGAGTTTTTCCCGCTCCTCGAAGGTCAGTTCATCGTGACGCTTATAGTAGTTATCGTGGCTGAGGACAGAGACATTATCTCCAAATCGCTCCACCAAGCGCTTCATCAGGGTGGTTTTTCCGCTGCCGCTGCCGCCTGCAATGCCAATGACCAAGATATTATCCATAATGGGCCTCCGTAAGTAGTGATTTGCACAAATTAATGATCGTGGGGTCTTCCAGAGAATTTTCAAACACAACACAGCCTGGGCCGTCATGCAGCAAGCCGGCAGCCTCCAAACGCCGACGGGTTTGCAGGGCAGTACCGGCGCCGCCGTCGTAGAGATCGGTGTTCTCGCCCATCATTCGGCGGATGGCAGGAATGGCAAAGGGATAATGGGTGCAGCCGAGAACCAGCGCATCCAGCTTTCCCACATAAGGCCCCAGCACAGTAGCCAAAAATTCGTCCATCTGTGGGGAATTGGCAAGACCGGCTTCCACCAGTTCTACAAGTCCCGGCGCGGGAATCTTATGGATATTGGAATGGGGGAACATACGAAGCAGCTTTTCCAGCTTTTCTCCCTGCAAAGTGACCGGTGTGGCCATAATTCCCACAGCACCCTCGGGGTGCTGCAAAATGGCAGGCTTTACCGCCGGTTCGATACCCACAATGATAAAATCCGGGTATTTTTCCCGCAGCAGCTCGATGGCGGTGGCGGTGGCGGTGTTGCAGGCAACCACCAGCGCCTTGATGCCCCGCTTCATTAGCCGCTCTACGGTAGCTTCGGTCATCGCCTGCACCTGGGCGGCGGGTTTGGTGCCATAAGGAGCATTGGCGGAGTCGCCAAAATACAAATACCGTTCCTGGGGCATGAGCTGAACCAACTTCCGCAGAACGCTGATACCACCCACACCGGAGTCGATCACGGCAATATAATCGGCCTTGGAAGCCATTTCATCACCCACTTTCCGTCAAGATTTTCGGTAGCTTATTTCCAATCGCTGACCATTTGCCGGAATACCGGCAGACTGCGCTGAATCTGATCGTAGCTGACGCAGTAGCACAGCCGGAACCAGCCGGGACAGCCAAAACCGTCGCCGGGAACCAGCAGAACATCGTATTTTTTCGCAAATTCCGAGAAGGCAACGGCATCGCTGCCAGGAGCTTTCACAAACAGATAGAATGCGCCGTCCGGCTTGGCGACTTCGTAACCCGCAGCCACCAGACCTTCGTACAGAGCCTTGCGATTTTTGTCATAAGCGCAGAGGTCGGGGCGCAGATGGGTGCATCTTGCGATCACCTTTTGCCAGATGGAGGGGGCGCAGACATGGCCTGCGGCCCGGGCAGCACCGGCAACTGCCAAGTACAGAGCTTCTCCGTCGTCTGCCTGCCGGGGCACATAAATATAACCAATCCGCTCACCGGGCAGGGACAGGGATTTGGAATAGGAATAGCAGACCACGGTGTTTTTATAAATTGTGGGGATAAAGGGGGCGACGATGCCGTCGTAGCACAGCTCCCGATAGGGTTCGTCTGCCACAATGTAAATGGGGTGACCGTATTGCTGGCTCTTTTTCGTCAGAAGCTCGGCCAGTTTTTCCAGAGTTTGCTGGGTGTAAACCGTGCCGGAGGGGTTATTGGGAGAATTGATAATAATAGCGGTCACATCTTCGGTGAGCATAGATTCCAGATCCGCAAAGGGAATCTGAAAATTGGGGATATCCGCAGGCACTACCGCAAATACCGCACCGGCAGCCTCTGCAAAGGGCTTGTACTCGGGGAAATAAGGGGCAATGGCCAGCACCTTGGAGCCGGGGACGGTCAGCGCCTTCAAAACAGCACAAAGCTCCGGGGCAGCGCCGCAGCCGATAAACAGCTCGCCGGGGGTGATATCTGTGGCATAGCGCTGGTTGAGATCCTGGGCGATGGCCTGGCGGGTAGCCAGGTCACCCACGGCGGTGGTGTAGCCATGGAGAGCCAGAGAATCGGTGTCCTGCAAAAGCTGAGCCAAGGTTTGGTTGACCTCCGCAGGGGAGGGAATACTGGGATTTCCCAGAGAATAATCGTAAACATTTTCCGGGCCAACTATGGCGGCTCTTTGCCGTCCGTATTCAAACAGCTCCCGGATGCAGGAGCGGTTGGCGCCTAAATCGTAAGCTTGGGAATTGAGCATGGGGGTCACCTCATAATTCGTAAAGTGGTTTGGGAGGATCGTAGTCCTGGGATTTATAGGTAATGGAGCTGATGGGTTTTCCATCCAGACCGTATTTGGAGTTGAAGCCAAAGAGGTTGATGTAGCGGTGCAGATCGTCCTTTTCTTCTGCCATAGCTTCCATAACGGCGTAGGTGGCCAGCACATCGTCAATGGCCCGGTGGGAGTTTACCACCTTGCCGGACAGATTATAGACCTCAATGGCATTGCAAAGCTTATGGGGGTAGCTGTGGCGATCTTTATAGACGGTAAGAAGGTCGATCTTGTCCTTGCCCTTCAGCACGGTGGGATCGCCGTTTCTCAGAAGCAGATAGAATAAGAAGCTCAAATCAAAATGGGCGTTATATGCCAGCAGCAGGGCGTTGCCCCGGAAAATTTCGCTAATATCCCGGCAGACCTCTGCCTTGGAAATGCCCCTTGCAGCGATGTCATCATTGGAGATGCCGGTGAGATTTTCAATGAAGGGAGGGACGGACATACCGGGGGAGAGGGTGATCAGCTGATCGTATTCCCGGGTTACGGTGGGCTGACCGTTCACACGCTCCACAACCACCGCAGAAAACTCGATGATTTCATCCCGGCTATAGTTCAGACCGGTGGTTTCTGTGTCGAAAAATACCAGTCGGTCGTATTGGTCAAAAAAGCGGTCAAGGGCGCTCATACAGATCCTCCTTGCTGATACAGGGCATTGGCCCGGCAGAATTTACTTTTGTGTTCCCGGGCAAGGCCGTACTGATTGGCCAGAATTGCGGCAAACAGATCGGCGGTTTCCTTTGCGCCGGACTTCAGCTCTACCTCCACCTCGCAAAGAGGCTGGGTTTGACTGCCGCCTGTAAGGATACCCGTATCCAAAGCCAGCTCTACCACCGCATCCTCCAGCGCTACGGTGATGGCGGTGCGGCTGAATTTTGCTCCGCATACAGGAATCAATCCGGCTTGGATCAGCTCCGGAAAATCCTCCGGGGCCTCGAGCTGACAAAACTGCCGGGCTGCCTGAAAAATATCATCGCAGGCAATTTCCAGCTCTTTTCTGCCAATGCCTGCTGCGGGTGTTTTCAGCGTGCAGATGCTTTGATCATTTTCCATACGCCGGCGCAGGGTGTAGTGGCGGGCGGAGAGTGCACCGGTGGGAGTGTCATAATAGGTGGTTTCCATTTGAAACCGCTGGCAGGGATATTGACTGTAGGCGCTGCAAATGGCAGATAGAGCCTGGGCATCTGCCTGAAATTTCACTTCATATTCGATTCCCATAGCCACAAAACCTACTTTCCCTCATACTGATTTTGTATATTATACACCTTATGTGCGCTGAGTGCAAGAATCTTTCTGGGAAAACCTGTTCCGACAAAAAATTTATTCCTCAAATGATAGAATTTTGGTATCTATTACCGTTTGAGGGGTCGTGACACAAATGATCATTTCCTTGCAATCCTATGTTCACCGTGGGGAGCATTTGCTTCGACGGTGGATGCGCAATCCTAAATGGCACAGCAGCTTGCGGGCGGTGGCGTATGTGCTGGCAGGATTCTGTTTCAGCGCTGCCAGTTTGGGCAATTGCTGTTTGCCGCTGGCGATGGCGTTGGTCTGCGGCTGCAGCGGCTGGGCTATCCTGCTGACAGCAGCCGGCGGATCAGTGGGATATTTGGTGTTTTGGGGCAGCGCAGGCTACATAGGTATTTTTTGGATATTCACAGCATTGGCAGCCGTTTTGCTGATGGGAGAGCATCGGTTGTCACGAAAATCGCCGCTGCTGCTGCCGGCGGCGGTGGGATTTTTGGTGGCAGCTTCGGGACTGCTCTTTCAGGTGATTTTGCAGGATCAGACTCCGATTCCGATTTATCTTCTGCGGGTGGTGCTGGGGGCATCCTCGGCGGTGCTGTTTGCCAGAGTTTTTCAAAGCAGAAATCCTATTTTGGACTGGCTGGTATCGGGACTGCTGGTGCTGTCTTTGGCGCAGATCGTTCCCATCCCCTATTTGGGATTGGGATATGTGGCAGCGGGATTCATTGTGGGTTCCGGCGCGTTTCCTATGGCGGCGTTTGCCGGTTTGGCGCTGGATCTTGCCCAGGTCACGCCGGTGCCGATGACGGCGGTGATGACGCTGGGGTATTTAGTTCGGTTTTTGCCCAGATACCCCAAAACGCTGGCAGCCACGGCACCGGCGGTGGTGTATCTTGGCGTTATGAGTCTGGCCGGGGCGTGGGATATCCACCCGTTGCCGGGATTGCTAATAGGGGGCGTGCTGGGTGTTTGGCTGCCTGTGCCGGGGAAATTTGCCCACAGGCGGGGAGAGACTGGCGTGGCGCAGGTTCGGTTGGAGCTGGCAGCAGGCGTTTTAACCCAAACAGAGGTGCTGCTGACAGAGGTAGAAGCTGCCCCGGTGGATGAAGACGCATTGGTGGAACGGGCAGCGGAGAAGGCTTGCAGCAATTGCGCCTACCGTAAAAGCTGCCGGGATTCCAAGCGGCTGCGTCAGATGCCCTCGGTGATCCTGCATAAGCCGTTGCTTTCAACGGAGGAACTGCCGGTGCTTTGCCGGAAACCGGGCAGAGTTTTGGCAGAATTGCATCGCTGCCAGGAGCAGCTTCGCTCCATCCGGGCAGACCGGGAGCGACAGAAGGAATACCGGGCAGCTGTGGTTCAGCAGTACCGGTTTTTGTCGGTATTTTTGCAGGATTTAGCAGATCAGCTTCCCCGGCGGGCAGATGCCTCCCGAAATCATTTTTACCCCGAGGTAACGGTTTATGGCAATCGCTCGGAGCAGGACAACGGTGATCGCTGCCTGCGGTTTGCAGGCGTGGGAAGAAAGTACTATGTGATGCTGTGCGACGGTATGGGGCAGGGCCTTGGCGCTGTGGCAGAGGGGAAATCCGCTGCATCCTTACTGCATCGAATGCTGGCAGCCGGATATCCGGCGGAGTACGCCCTCAGAAGCTTAAACAGCCTGTGCGCCTTGCGGGATCGGGCAGGTGTGGTATCTGTAGATCTGGCGGAGGTGATGCTGGATTCCGGGAAAGTCAGTCTGTACAAATGGGGCGCAGCCCCTTCTTATCTGACGACCAAATACGGCGCTGAACGGATCGGTGCGGTTTCGCCCCCTCCGGGACTGTCGGTACTGGAGCAGGAGCGGGTGGAAAAAATATCTTTGCGCCGGGGAGAATGGCTGGTTATGGTCAGCGACGGTGTGGGACAGCGGGAAGCGTTGCGGTGCTGTATGGAAAACGGGGATTGTTCCCCGGCAGAGCTGGCGACCGGAATCCTGCATAACCTGCCGGAAAGTTCGAAAGATGACGATGCCACCGTAGTCATCCTCCGCCTCAGCCCCATCTAAATTGGAATTTACCTTACGAATTACCCGTAGGGGCGAACTGTGTTCGCCCGCGGGCGTTCAAAGAACGCCCCTACGATCTTATACGGTAGTTGATGCTATAAACAATCATTTATATCAAAAGGGTGTCTCGTAGGTTCGAGACACCCTTTTGTCAGCACTCCATTTGTTTTCCTAAGAATCCGGCGACGGTGCGCACCAGATTCTGGTCGGATTCGGCCATAGGCGCAGAGCTGTCGTCCATCAGCAGCATCACGCAGCCCATCAGATCCCCCTGGCACAAAATAGGTGCGGCTACGCCCAAATGGTATTTGTCCGAGCTGTCGGATACCCGCACAAGGGCGTCGCCGGGGGTGTAGCGGTAGTTCTTCCGTTCCTCCATCAGCTTTCCTAATGCGCCGGAATTGGGCTTGTCCATTAATTCTCGTTTGGATGCCCCAGCCAGAGCAATGATGGAATCCCGGTCAGATACGGCAGCGATTCGCCCTGTGTTGGCGCCAATGGATTCGCAGATCTGGGCGGCGAAATCCTGTAGGTCGCTCATGGGGGAGTACTTGCGGAAGATCACGCCCCCGTCTTTTTCAGTGTATATCTCGAGTGGATCGCCTTCGCGGATCTTGAGGGTCCTTCTGATTTCTTTGGGAATCACAATACGCCCGAGGTCATCAACACGGCGTACAATACCTGTGGCTTTCATATATATCTATCTCCTTATTTTACAAATTACGATGCTATTATTTGTAAAAGGGGAAGATTTATACTGGCAGATTTACTTTGTGAATAGAATGTG
Source organism: Oscillospiraceae bacterium (assembly GCA_017380435.1). GTDB lineage: Bacteria > Bacillota > Clostridia > Oscillospirales > Oscillospiraceae > Faecousia. Next base: position 6,748 of record JAFODZ010000061.1, on the reverse strand, counting down.
CTATAATCTCTTTAATCTTTTATGAGCTATGTTATTGGGGATAGTAATTATGGTGAATAAAGAAGCATTAGAAAGAATAAAAGCACTTGAACAGAAATATAAAGAGGTCTGGGGTAAATGTGTTGACTATACAATTATTCCAAAGGGATTATCTCAAGAAAAATTGGTTGCTGTCCTTGAAAGAATTATTAATACAGGCGAAAGCATTCTCGTAGGGTACGAGAAAATTAAACAACAATCTTAATCAAATAAATGCTGTCTAAGATAATGGATAAAGAGAGGCGAGAAAGATGCCCCATAATGTATTGATTGGGCAACTGATCGGTTTCGTTGGTGTTATTGCTGTTGTAATTGGTATGCAGCAGAAAAGCTACGACCGGATTGTACTGTGTAAAATACTTAACTCCTTTTTTGGTGGTGTTCACTATATATTTCTTGGCGGCTATACCGGAATGGTGATCAATCTGGCGAGCATTTTTACAAGCGGTGTGTACTGGTACAGAAACAAGAAAAACAAAAACAATTTACCCTTCCAGATTATATTTGGAATCTCTTTTGTTATTCTGGCTCTCCTATCCTGGGACGGTCCTATTAGCCTTTTTGTGGTTGCAGCGAAGTTATTATCTTCCGTTGCACTGGGCATCAAAAACCCCCGTGCGATTCGATTTCTAAATTCCCTCAGCAGTCCTTGCTGGTTGGTTTACAATGCCTTTATGGGAAGCATTCCCGGGATTGTCGGTGAAACATTGATCACCCTGTCGACACTGACCGCTATTGTCCGATTGGATATTTTACATAAGCAAAATAAAGCAGCGGAGTGAAATTCACTCCGCTCTTCTGACAATGCCACTTGCTTTCATAATTTTTCTATCTCCTTTACAGACTCGTAGGGGCGGGGTTTCCCCGCCCGCGGGACGGGAAACCCGTCCCCTACAATAATTTTACAAATTACGCTGTGGGTGTCTGTAAACAAAGAGGAATTATTCTGGTTGATTTACTTTTTTGTGGTGCTATGCTATAATAAACAAAAGGCGGTGATTGCGATGAAAAACTACACCATGCTGGATTGTCAGATCGAAGTGGATGAAGAAAAGACGAAGCAGTGGTATGCCAATGCGAAAGAATGGGGATGTGAGTGCGGAGATTGCATCAACTTCCTGGAGGTAGCCCGAAGAGGAGAGCTTCCCGATATAGTCAATCATTATTTGTCTGTTTTTGGAATTCCTCCGACGAAAGCGACTTATGTCTGTCGCTTGCCCAGCTTTGAGCGTGTGTATCAGTTTAGTTATCGTATCTGCGGAAATATTGTCAAGAATCATTCATCGCCTATCGTCGGTGATGCGCATTTTTGTTATGAAACTTATCCATACGGCGCACCGGAGTTTTCAGAGCCTCATTTTGATATAGAGTTTTTTGTTGAATTACCTTGGGTGCTAGACGAACCGGATGCGTGATGCGCACGCTGCTCTGTAATTATTTGAAAAAGGCGGTGACACTATGAGATTAAATACACATGACCGCACGCCAAGACCTAAAAACAGCAAGTTTATAAAGGGAATGTTCCTCTTACTATTTGTTTTGGAGTATTTCATTGTTGGTATGCTTGCTTTTGCTTGCATTTATTATGCGGAAAGTTTTATTTGGGGTATATGCGTTATCCTTATTGCGGTTTGTTTAACGGTGCTGATCCTGATCCCAATAAAAGATCTTGAAAAGGCGCATGTGGAAATAACAGATAAGGATATTCTTGTCGTGGATTATTACTGGGGTATTAAAAAGGAAAAACATTTTCTTTTTTCGGATATTACATCTGCCGAAGTTGTACCGGGGTCCTCAATTAAGATAAAGGGCGAACGGATACCACAAATACCATACATTGTTCTTAGAAATAACAAAAAGTATCTGTTTAAAATTATCTATCTTCCTGAAACAGAAACACTTTTTAAGCAGCATATGCAATAAGCGGGCGGATGTGGGCATCCGCCTCTATAATGCTTTACTTTTTGATTTTGCCATGATATAATAAATAAAAAGGGGTGACGGTATGCGTTTTTTGGATCAAGAAAAGAAAAAAGCCATAACCTTCAGTTACGACGATGGCGTAACACAGGATATAAGATTCGTAGAATTATTGAATAAGTACGGTTTAAAATGTACCTTTAATCTCAATTCCGAACTTTTATCGCACAAGGGTATGCTGATTCGCAACGGGCAGCGGATTTCTCATTATAAAATACATAAGGAAGATGTAAAAGATCTTTATGATGGTCACGAGGTTGCGGTTCACACCCTGACACATCCAAACCTGACCCGGTGTGATGATGCGGAGGTTATTCGCCAGGTGGAAACGGATCGGCTGAATTTATCCGAGATGGTAGGATATGAGGTCGTTGGTATGGCATACCCTTGCGGCGGCGTAAACAATGATGACCGTGTTGCGGACATTATTAAGAAAAATACGGGCGTCAAGTATAGCCGTACCATTACCACAACGGGTAGCTTTGATTTACAGGAAAATCTTTATCGCTTTAACCCAACAGCCTATCATCTGGATTTCGAGGATATGATGCGCTTGGGAGAAAAGTTTATGGAACTGACACCCGAAACACCCAAGATATTTTACATTTGGGGACATTCCTACGAAATGGACTATTGTGCGGACTATTGGGTTAAATTAGAAGAGTTTTTTAAGCTGATCAGCCATAAAGACGATATTTTTTACGGAACGAATAAAGAAGTTCTCCTATAAAACCAAACGCAAGGGCGTGTTGCAAAATACGCAAACCTATCGGTAGAATCCGTAGGGGCAAACTGTGTTCGCCCGCCTACAATAATGTTACAAATTATGATGTTAGTATCTGTAAAAGACAGGAGATTATACCGCAGGATTTGCTTCTTGCTTTCGCCGTGCTATAATAAATAAAAAGGCGGTGATGTTATGAGGAATGAAATAACCACAAAGCAGCTATACGAGAAACTTCTCGAAATGCCCGATTTACATTCATTGCCTCAACTCGATGGAGAAAATCTCTTTTGGAGTATATACAAGGACGCATATATTCGTGCGTACTGTGATAGTTATGATACTTGCATAGAGATTAATGGCACATCCGCCTGGTGCTCGGTGATGCATTGGCATCCGGATGAGAAGGACATGTTTGACCAGCTGTATTCCCTTGGAAAGAAGGGGAACATGTTGGTTCTGAAAAAGTCCTTGTTTGGTACAAGCGTTTTCTACATAGGTTCGCCGGAAAACTATCCGCTTTCCGATGGCAGACAGCTCTATTTTGGACGCAAATGGGGAGATGGCGGGCAACTTCTTTATTTTGAACAGAAATAAAACAACAGCGCAGTAGGGATTCTACTGCGCTGTTATTGTTTATTCATTGATTCGGCGGGTGCTTTCTCTTTGACAGATCGTATAGGGAACGGACTCGTGACAGGCAATTCCGCCGTGCTGGATCCGGTCAATCAGAATTTCTACACTCCGCTGGGCCATAACCTTTGCCGACTGGATCACTGTGGAAAGCTGGGGAACCAGGAAACTGCCCAGAGGCAGTCCGTCAAATCCCATAACGGAAACATCCTGAGGAACCCGCAGACCATTGTCGTGCAGCGCCCGGATAGCGCCGATTGCCATAACATCAGCAGCGGCAAACAGTGCGGTGAAGGGCCGGCCGGTGGCGATGAGCTGCTGGGTGGCGTTGTAGCCATCCTGACAGGAATAGCGAACCCCTTGGTAATCCAGCTCCTCATTGTATGCGATGGCGTGATTCCGGAAAGATTGCAGGCAGCCTTCGTAGCGAAGACGGCTGGTGTCTGAAACAGTTCGGTCACCGCCCACGATCACGAATTTTCGATGCCCCAAAGCAATCAGAGAATCTATGGCGGAGCGAGCTGCCAACCGGTCGTCGGTGGATACGCTGGAAAGGTTGGGGAAGGGAAGACCGGATGCGTCATTGGATACCAACACGCAGGGGATATCGATCTTGCTGAAAAAATTCAGAAAGTTTTGACTGTTGCCGCCCAAAAACAGGATGCCCAGAGGTTTTTTCTCCCGACAAAGCTGAACGGCCCGGAGCACCTCGTTGCAATCCTCATCCAGATAATCCACATGCAGGGGATAGTGGGTTTGGGCTACCAGGTTTTGAATGGTTTCCAGCATTTCGCTGAACAGCTCATTGGAGGTGCCTTTGACAACCACCAAAATGGATGTGGCGTGCTGCTTGAGCTGCTTGGCATTGGCATTGATCTGAAAACCGCTTTCGGCCACGGCCTGGGTGATCTGCGCCCGGGTCTTTTGGCTCACATTGGGGTGGTTATTTAGTACGCGGGAAATGGTGGCTACACTGTAACCGGTCTGTTCTGCCAGATCTTTAATGGTCACAAAACCACCTCACTTTCATAAAATATGGGAGATTAACCCTTAACTGCGCCGGCAGCCACACCCTTGATGATGTGCTTCTGGCAAGTCAGATAGAATACGACCACGGGGATGATGCTCAGCAGGATCAGCGCCATAGTTGCGCCCAGATCCACGGTACCGTAGCTGCCCTTCAGATACTGAATGTGGATGGGCAGAGTGCGGTATTCGGTAATGTCCAGAACCAGGTAAGGGAGCAGATAGTCGTTCCATACCCACATCAGCTCCAGAATGCCCACGGAGATCATAGTGGGCTTCATCATGGGCAGAACCACGCTGAAGTAGTTGCGCAGAGGACCGCAGCCGTCGATGGCTGCTGCTTCTTCAATGTCCAGAGGGATGCTCTTGACAAAGCCCACAAACATAAAGATCGCCAGTCCCGCGCCAAAGCCAAGGTAGATCACAGGGATGGTCCAGGGCGTATTCAGCTTCAGCGTATCCGCCGTCTTGGACAGGGTAAACATAACCATCTGGAAGGGTACGACCATGGAGAATACGCAAAGGTAGTAAAACAGCCGGCAAAGAGGGGAATCCACGCGGGTGATATACCAAGCGGCCATGGAGGTAAACAGCAGAATCAGAATAACAGACAAAACGGTGATGACCACGCTGTAAACCACGGACTTCCAGAAAGGATAGCCGCCGAAGGTCATACCTTTTATGAAGTTGTCAAAGCCGGCAAAGGACTCGGCGTTGGGGAAAGCGAAGGTATCGGTTTTTACGAAGGTATTGATTTTGAAGGAGTTGATGACCACCATAGCCACGGGGAATACATAGGCGATACTGATCAAGGTGAACAAAACGGTCAAAAAAGTTCTGCGGATTCGTTTTTTCTGAAAATCGCTCAGTCTCATTATGCAGCTACCTCCTTTTTACGGGTGTTGCGCAGCTGAAGCAGGCCCAGTCCAGCTACCAGGATAAAGAACAGAACAGCCTTTGCCTGGGCAGTACCACGGGAATTGATGTTCTGGCCGTAGAAGGTGTTGTAAATGTTCAGAGCCAGCATTTCCGTCGTGTGGACGGAGCTGCCGTCGGGATTGATGATGTAGGGCAGACCGCCGGTCAGCGCCAGGTTCTGGTCGAACAGCTTGAAGCCGTTGGTCAGAGAAAGGAAGGTGCAAATGGTGATGGAAGGCATCACATTGGGGATGGTGACCTTCATAAGAGTCTGCCAGCCGCTGGCACCGTCGATGCGAGCCGCTTCCAGCATATCCTCCGGCACAGACTGCAATCCGGCGATATAAATGATCATCATATAGCCAACCTGCTGCCAGCACATCAGAATGATCAAACCCCAAAAACCCCAGGTGGAGTTGGTGAGGATGGAGGTTTGGTAGGCAGAGAGCAGGCCGTCAAAAACCATACTCCAAATGTAGCCAAGCACGATGCCACCGATCAGGTTGGGCATAAAAAACACGGTGCGGAACAGGTTGGCGCCCTTGATCTTCTGGGTCAGCACATAGGCCACGGCAAAGGCGATCAGATTGATCAGCACCAGAGATATGATGGCATAGAGGGCGGTATAGGCAAAAGAATAGCGGAAGCTCTCATCTGCAAAGGCCTTGATGTAGTTTTCAATGCCCACCCAAGTCCACTTGCTGGTGGTTTTGAACTTGGTAAAGGACAAAAACAGACCTTGCAGGAACGGCCAGATAAAGCCAATTCCGAAGGCTGCTGCGATAGGCAGCAGGAAAATGGGGGCGCACCGCTGAATGGGTCTGCGAAGAATCGCACCATTGATGGCGGCGTTATTTCTTTTGTATTTCATAAGGTTCAACTCCAAGGTGTAGGGATTCACGGAAAACACCTCGTGCGGAATTTTCCATGGTATTGAAAAACGGGGCGAGCGTTTGCTCGCCCCGCTGCTTATAGAGGGTGATCTTCAGATCAAATTAGCCGTTGGCAGCCTGATACTGAACAGCCCAGCCGTCCACGAAAGCGGTAACAACAGTTTCCCAGTTAGCGTCGGTGGGATCTGCGTTGTAAGCGTTCAGAGCGGAAACGGCAGCCTGACGGTAAGCGTCAACGTTGGGCTGATAGTTGGTTGCCCACCACATGTTGTAGCAGCCGTCAGCCAGGTAAGCATTAGCCTGAGCCAGGAAGGGGTTGGTGGACTCAACAGCGTTCTTGTAGGGCATAACGCCGAAGGTCTCAACTGCCATAGCAGAAGCCTCGGGATCGGTGACCAGCCACTTCATGAATGCCAGAGTAGCAGCGATGTCTTCCTCGGAAGCCTCGGAGTTGACAGCCCAGTAGTTCTCAGTACCGCAGTTCAGGCCGGCCTTCTCTTCGCCTTCCACGCCGCAGTAGTAGGGGATCATGGAC
>JAFODZ010000008.1 GCA_017380435.1 Oscillospiraceae bacterium | reverse complement strand
GTACGAAAAGACACAGAATTTACGACGATATGGTTGTGGATGTTATCCGTGTTCAGGTGGGTGGTGACCACGATCTCATAATCATCACCCCACATCCGCCGTGCGGTCTCCATGCCGATCGTGTGCGCCTCCTGCGGAGTCACCTCACCGGTCTTGAAGCTTTGGTATCCATGGTAGGCTACATTTCCACCCAGCTTACCATAGTGGCGCTTGGTGTCCATCATGGTTTCGTACGCCAGCTGCTTGGGGCAGTTGATGGCGCTGACATACATTTTCTTGTCAGTCTTTTCATCGTTGGCGGCATACCGCAAGGCACTATACAGATCCTCGTCCAGGTACTTGCTGTCGGTGGTTTTGTTCGGGTTCTCTGCATAGTCGATGGCATCCTTTAGCCGTCCTTTGATTGGCCAGAATCCTGTAGTCGCCAAGATACCACCTCTTTCTTTGTTTGCTTCTGCGGCAGCATAAGCTCTCTACGAACATCTGTAATGAATTCCAACAGCGCCGCTTCCAAATCCGTGCCCATAGGATTGTTGCACAGGTCGCAAAGCTTACTATAAAACGGGAAGAAGGAATCACACAAAGCAGGCCTGGGTTCGTATCCCAGCGCCCGCTTGCGCAAATACTCCGACCGGGTAAGGCCGCAGGCGGCAGCGTACTGCTCTATGGTTTGCTTTTCCTTTTCGGAAACGCGGGTGTTGATCACCTCTGTTTTTTCTGTCATAAAATCATTCCTTTCAATCGGGGTGTTAGGGGCAGCGCCCTTAAAGGTCCGGCAGTGAGAACTGTCGGATGTGGAGCTTGTAGTACAAGTTCCCTGCTCGTTATGGTATAGGACACACCTATGCGGGTGTCCTACGCGGCTTTTCCCGTGAGGGAGCGACCGTATACCGTTCCTTTCGGTGTAAATCCTCTGTAAGTTCCACTTTCTCTTGGTAATGGCACCACATTTTATGGGAGTGATGCCAGTATTGCGAAATAGTGGAACCGTTGGATGCTGTGGGGGCAATTCTCTTGGATATTGCCATCACAGTGCCGTCAAAAGCAGGTATAAGTGTCACCTTAGAAGTTATCGAGGAAATCCAGTACCGCTTCTTCGGTTTCGGCGCTGGTTTCCTTTTCGGCGGGTGCTTGTGCAGAAGGTGTCTGCACAAACTGTAAAAGGCCGCCCAACGGATTAATCTTTGCCGTTTCCTCCCGGATGGTGACAATCACTCTCTCAAGGAAAGCATTTTCGGTGGCCGTCCGTTCGGACAGTTCTAGAAATGCGCAGATAGCAGAAATGACCGCCTTGCTGTACGATTTCTCTGCTCCTTGCAGATAGTCATACGCCATGCGGTCATTTTCCTTATCTAAATTGAAACGGATCTTTACATTTTTGATACTCACACCACACCGCCATTTCTGTTAAGGGTAACAAGCGCCATATACTCATAACCCTTTGCGGTGGCGCAAATATCCTCGTTGACGATCACCCGGCTGGCATCGAAGTCTGCAAAGTTGCGGATCAGGCAGCCACCGCCGCCGACCACATAAAGCTTCATCAGCTTGGAATCGTATTCGTGTTCACGCAGACGGCGGAAGATTCCAGTAGTGTATTCCTTTGCGGTCTTGACCACCGTGTCCAGGTACTTGCCGTCAATGTCTGCCGTGCCTTTCTTCAAAATCTCAGTGATGATAGCATCATCAAGGGTGGCGTGGTGCAGCTTCATCATCTGCTCACGGATCTGCAAAGCGCACTGATGGGTGCCGTACTTCTCGGTAAACATGCGCTGGGCATCCGGCTTGCTGTTGACGATCCGAAGCAGGTTCATGGTGCCATTGCCAATATCGCAGAGCATATTCACGCCCTTAAAGTCACCCAGCTTTTCCGCAACGGCGGCGAATCCCTGAGGATACACTTCTGCGCCGACGATCTGAATGTGATAATCCACATTGCGGAAGGTATAGCTGACCTCTCCGTGCTGAAGCAGATATTTCTTAAACTCCGCCCTTTGCTCACTGACCCAAGTGAGGGGCAGGCCTGCGGCAATGAATACTGCGGCGTCAGTGACACGCTCCCGATTAATTTCCCGTGCGATGGCGGCAAGGGTGAGAACGTAATAGTCCTCGTCGGTAAACTTGTCCGCCGTAAATTCCTTGTGACCTACGCCGATGGAATAATACTTGCCATTCCAACAAAGCAGGTCGCTGATAAAGGTAGGTTCGGTATCGGATCTCATAATGCCTGTGGGAAAGCAGCAATTGGCTGTTTTCATGTTGCCGTATCCGTGGTCGATACCAATTACATAAACATTCTTAAACTTCTTCATTTTGCATTTCTCCTTTTTCTTTTGGTTGATTCAGTCTTTTGATTTGTCCGTACAGTTCCTTGTCCGCAGGCAAAACGGATCTTTTGAAATAATTGCAGTAGATCCCCGAGCAGCTGATAATCTGTACGCACTTATGGGGTTCGCCGTCGTCCAGCATTATGCAGTTGCCCCGATCGTAACAACAGCATAAGGTTTTCACTAACTTGTTCACCCGCCGCAGTTGCGACGGGTGTATCTTCCATACCATGGGCATTTCCTCCTTTTCTGATTTTTGGGCATAAAAATAACACCTATCGATTTTGTATCAATAGGTGTTATTAAATGATTTTTCTGTTTTCAAAGCCGTAGTCGATACCGGTGAACTTTTCGTAAGCCAAGCCGATCTTGCGAATACGCTTCAATACGCCGCTGTGATTCTGATACCCGAGTTTTTTAGCAATCTCTTCCAGCGTTTTGCCCTCCATACGCATTCGGAGAATCGCCATATCCTTGTCACTCAAGGTAGCCTTGAACTGGTCAACCAATACCTGCGAGGTGACGGCCTCTTCAATATCGATCCCGCTGTCCGGTTCTTCCCATTCCTGACCGTTGTGGCTCTCAGC
>JAFODZ010000060.1 GCA_017380435.1 Oscillospiraceae bacterium | reverse complement strand
TGCAAAATGCATAATTAATGTGTCGCCAAAGGCGACTATTTGAAATCATTTTCGAAGAAAATACCATAATTTTGCATTATGCATTATGAATTATGCATTATATTGTTTATCTTGCGTTAGCAAGATAAACAATCATTTACGGCGCAGAAAGCGGACGGAATCCCGGATGTCCCCAAGAAAACTGAGTATTGTCAGCACAACAAGGGCGCAGACGGATACGGTGATGAATTGGGGGACACCGTCGATGACAAAAGGCAGCGTACCCCGGAAGAACATATAATCCTCCGGCAGACCCAGTACGATCCGGGCAATGATCTCACTGTTGACCGCGTGGATGGCGCAGCCGGAGATGATATATCCCATATGCCGCAAACTGGGGCGGTATGTTCCCCGGATGTATTCCAGAACGGGAATCAGCAGAATGCCGGTGTGCTGCATCACACTTTTGAAAATGGGAAATACAAATACATTGCTGGTGAAAATTCCGTCGGGGATGGAGAAGGTAAGCACTGCCCCCACAAGAGCGAACAGATAAAACATCTTTTTACCGGTTTTCCAGTCTGTCAAGGCAATCAGCGGGATGAGAATGCCGCCTAAATTGCAGGGGTAGCTGGGCCAAAGTTCTGCCCAGGGGGTGTGATGGAAAAGCAGGTAGATCAATCGCCAACCGATTTCGAAAACAAGCTGGATCCAGGCAATGGTGGTAATCAGTTTGCCTGCCTTTTTGCCGCCGTTTAACTGCAGCTGCCAAATCACGGCGATGATGGTGATAACCGCAATCGCAGCAATGGTGTACCAGTGAATGGGCCGGTAAGAATAGTCTCCCGGTGTACCCATATTGCCTTTAAGCCAATTCGTTAACAATTCCACAAAATCAACTCCTAAGAGGTTTTTTGATAGATCATCAGACTGCCCTTGGAAATATGCAAAGAATATCCGTTTTGCAACAGAAGTGCTTCCAATTCGGCAAAGCCATCCACCCGCAGATTTGTATTTTGATAGTCCCGCGTGGAGGTTTTCTTCAAAACTACATAATCAGAACTCAGCAACTGATCAAGCTGGCAGTAGCGGATATCATAAAGTACCTTTCGCTGAGAAAGGGGAACGGTATAAAAGGTGTGGGCGGTGACGGAAACATCGTCGGGGACTTGCTCCAGCGTTTGATGAACACCGGTGTAGTAAGCTTTGTAGTCCTGGTATAGCTGTTTGGTTTCGGTTGCCCGGGGAACGATCAGACTGAAGAAAAAGCCACAGCTTAGGGCAACGGCGCACACAGATGCTGCCAAACGGGGGATTTTCCAGCGAATATCCGCCAAATTCACGGCGCACAGGTACAAAAGCAGCGCCGACGAACCAAAATTATATTGGTAATAAATGTTGTACTGGTATTGCCAGTCGGCCATGAGATTCACAAGAATATAGGGAATCAGCAGGAAATACCGCTCGTATTTACGGGTCAGCAGCGGAAGACCCAAAAGAGGCAGAAGGGTTTGGGAAATGTAGATCAGACGGTCCGGCTCTTTGGTGCATTCGTACATCAGCTTCATGGGACACAGCAAAACGGCTTTGATAACCGCAGTTAATGACCCGGAGCCGTCGTAATCAAAGTTGCGATACCGGGAGGTCATAACACCGTCGCCTTGATTGGCCAAATATCCGGTGGCGGCAAAAAACCAGCCAAGGGAGAAAATCAAAAGGGCGAAACTGAGGATGAATTCCCGGCGGCGGGTTTTCCCGTGATTAACAAGAGCTCTGACGGCTGCGTAAATGGCGATGATTGCCACATATACGGCCGCGTCCTCCTTGACCGAGAGGGTCAAAATACCAAACAGCGCGGTCAGCGGTATGCTTTTGCGGTCCAGTGCATAAAGCAGCCACAGAACCAGCGGAAGCAGGAAGCAGTTTTCGTGCAGATCGTAGTATGCGCCGCCTGCGGTGGTGGGAAGAAGCAGCAAAAGTGCGCATAGAAGCGTTCTTTGCAATCCGGACAATCCCCGCTGCTTGCCGATGAGCCACATGGGGATCACGGCCGAAACGATCACGGCAGACTGCAAGACCTGCAAGGTTACCGGATAGGGAAACAGCCAGTAGATAGGCAGCATCAAATAGTAGATCGGAGAGATATGGACATCGAAATGGGAAAGAAGACCGGTGCGCTCGACAGTGGTCAGTGGTAGGCCGGTATTCTTCATATAATAAAACATTTGGGAAAAGATGCCGAAATCATAGGTGGGGGAGGAGAAGGTCAGTACCCGGCAAATTGTCCAAAGGCAGATCACGGAAAAAATGACGATGGTCAGAATCCCGGTAATCAAGGGGAATACCCAATGAGCCTTTTCCTTTGTGGCAGGCTCTGAATCTTCTGCTTTCCAGCCGAAAATGGCATAGATCGTGAGGATCACCAGCACAAGAAGGAAGAAAATTGCCAGCGCCCAGCTGAAATTGCTTGTCAATGTGACAATGCCCAGGGCAGTGAACAGACCCACGCCGACCCAACGCTCTGCCCATTTTATGGGAAACAGCAGACAGAGCGCACAAAGAACCGCGCCTACGACCACGGTAATCAGAACAAGACGGGGGAAGGACATAGCAGCGATGCCTTGCAGCTGCGCAAGACCCCGCAGATCCTGGGAAAGGCACAAATACTCCAGCAAAACGCCGCAGAACCATCCCACGATCAAATGACGAAACAGCGCACCGGCAGAAATGCTGCGTTTAAGCCTTTTTTTCACGCCAATCACCTTCTTTTTGAGATACTATTAGGGTAGGGCGGGAAGTTGTTCCCGCCCTATGCAGACTGTCAAAAATCGTGTCATTGCGAACCAGTGACCGTGGTGCTCCGCGCAGCGAATCACCAATATCAATGATTGCCGGTGGCAATCATACCTTGATTAAGGTCACTGGTGTGGCAATCCGTTCTCCTGTGGAATTGTACGGCTTAGAGAATACGGATTCCCACGCCAGTGTGCGCACTGGCTCGGAATGACAAGGGCGACGAAACGTCGCCCCTACGGATTCTGCCGATAGATTTGCGTATTTTGCAACACTCCCTATGAGGTATATTCTCTGATAATTATAATTTTTCCAGCACGACGATATTGCTGCTGTCAATACAGATACAGCCGTTGCAGATCTCGCCGGTCTCCATATTGCGGTAGTTACCGGGAAGATTTACAGTTGCGGGGGCGTAGCTGAAGTTTTGCACAAAGAAGTACTTTTCCCGGCTGTTGATGGTTACGCCTTCGGGTAAATCATAGGCAGTAATGCCCAGTTCTTTGAGCAGCTGGTCGTACAGTCGGTCAGACAGTTCTCCGGTATCCCGGCAGCCAATGTAATAGGCAGTACCCTTTTGGTAGTCGTTTTTCAGCAGTGCGGGCATACCCTTGTAAAAATCAGAGCCATAAGTTCCCAAAACCTGTGCGGTGGAGGGGGTGATCAGCTCGCAGTAATCCACAACGGGGTAGGTGTTTCCGTCCCAAACCACGCTGTTGGTATCGGTGGGGTAGAGTGTATCGATTTCGTCAGCGGTCAGACCGAAAACATCCTTCAGCTTGCCGCCGGGGAAACCGCCCAAATAGCAAAGGTCGGTTTCATCCACATATCCGGTGGCATAGGTTGCCACGGCTGTGCCGCCGCCTGCAACATATTCTTCAATCAGCCGGATCTGCTCCGGGCTTGTACTGTAGAGCATAGGCATAACCACAAGGCTGTATGCGCTCAGATCCTCGCCGGTGTTGACGATATCCACATCGACGCCCCGTTTCCAGAAACTCTTATAGTGCGCCAGGCAGGTCTTCATATACTTTTTATCTGCATTGACAAAGCCGGAAGTGTTTTGCAGCGCCCAGCTGTTCTTGTTATCGAAAATGATAGCCACTTTGGCTTCGGTCTTGCTGCCGCAGATGGGATCGAGTTTTTCCAAAGCAATACCTACCTGCTTGACATCTTCGAAGACGCGGCCGGAGGCTTTGCCGTTATGGTCGATCACAGCACCGTGGAATTTCTCCGAACCGCCACGACCTTTGCGCCATTGGAAGTACTGCACGCTGTCGCTGCCGTGGGCCACAGCCTGCAGCGATGCCAGCCGGTGCATACCGGGCCGCTTCAGCTTGCTGATAGCCTGCCAGTTGGTGTTGCTGGGGGTGGATTCCATAAGCAGGAAAGGCTTGTGCTTTAAGCTGCGGAAGTAGTCGTGATTAAAGGCGGTATCCACGGCACAGCGCACCTGATCCGGCTCATGCCAGGAGGGGTAGGAATCCCAGGATACAACATCGAGGAATTGGCTCAGATAGTGCAGATCCAGCGGCTGGGGCAGCCACATCAAATTGGTGGTGACAGGGATATTGGGATTGACGGATTTGACGGTATCGATTTCCATTTTCATGAAATCGGTGGTCTGATATGTGACGAAATTTCGCCAGTCCAAATATAGGCCGGTCATGATGATATCCGGCTCGCCATGCTCTCGGGGCGCACGAATCTGATCCCAGTCGGTAACGGTGTGGCTCCAGAAAGTACTCCACCAGGCGTGATTGAGCTTGTCCAGGTCGTTGTCGTATTTCTTTCTCAGCCATTGGCGGAAGGCCTGCTGGCACAGCTCGCAGTGGCATTCGCCGCCCAGCTCATTGGAAATGTGCCACAAAATCACATTGGGATTATTGCCGTAACGTTCGGCCAGCAGCCGGTCAATGGCTGCGGTCTTTTCCCGATAAATGGGGGAGGTATAGCAATGATTGTGGCGGGTGTTGTAGATCTCACGCACACCGGATTTATCTACGCGGCAGACCTCGGGATATTTCTCTGCCATCCAACGGGGGCGGGCGGCACTGGGCGTTGCCAAGACAGTTTTGACACCTTTGGCAGATAGATTCTCGATTATGCTGTCCAGCAGTTCAAAGTGATATTCTCCCTCATTTGGCTCCAAAGTGGACCAGGCGAAAATGCCCACAGACATACAGTTGCAATGGGCCTGGGCCATCATTTCCGGGTCCTGCTCCAAAATTTCGGGATAGGAGATCCATTGGTCGGGATTATAGTCTGCACCGTGGAGAAAATGGGGGTGCAGTGTCTGAAATTCTTTCATAAAGCGAAGTTCCTTTCTGCCTGGTTTGCTTGCTATCAGTATAAATTCATTTGCCGGGGATGTCAATTGTTGAGCGGGATTAAGGGTCAAGCCTTGGCTTTTTCTGCACGGAAGCCCTTCACAGTCAGCTCAATGAAATCCCAAATCGGAGGTTCCAGCCATTTGTCGTAGAGTATGCACATATACAATCCCTGGTGCCAGTTTTTTAGGGGCACATACCGAATGCCGGGACGCTGTTCTACGCATTCGGTGGGGATAAATGTAATGCCCATCCCCGCTTTGACCAAATCCAGCGCAGCTCGGGAGGTATCGACTGTGCAGACGACCGTTCCGTCTGCCGGGTCTCCGGAGGCCCATTCTTTGAAGGTTTGGCTGATATTATAATTGAAGACCACTTGCGGTTCGGATACCAATTCTGCCGGATCAATCTCTTTTCGGTTGGATAAAGGATGATTTTCCGGAAGTGCCACAAGGAAATCCCGTTGACACAGCTTGCGGAAATGCAAACTGCGATCCCGGTTGGAGGTATCGACGATGGCCATATCCAGCTTTTCCGTCCGTACAAGGTTCATCAGGTTTTCCGATGAGCTTTCCGTCAAGTCAAAACGGATGCGCCGGTTGCTTTCGGTGTAGCTGACGATTTGTCTGGCCAGGAGTCCGTCCAGCGTGCCGGAAACCACACCCATACGGATGATCACAGGCGCTTGGGTCTTGCTCTGGCGCAGCAGCATAGAAGCACCGTGAAGCCGCTTCATAGCTTCATCCACGGTCTCTTGATAAAAACGACCCTCATCGGTGAGCCGGATATTGCGCCCCACTTTTTCAAACAGCTTAACACCGCCAAGAGAGTTTTCCAGTTGATGGATGGCACTGCTTAAAGCCGGTTGGGAAATACCCAGCCGCGCTGCAGCGGTAGTATAATGCTCCGTTTGTGCTAAAACGGAAAAATAAAGAAGGTGATTATAATTCATATCCAGCCTCCCATCGGTCTTTATTTCTTACTATAAAATACCATATTCTTGTAGAACTTGGCAAGGGGAATCTTATGAGGAAGGGAAATTCCAAATTGCCAAGTGAGTAATTTTGTTGTATAATAAGAAAAACCCCTCCCGGCATATGCGCCGGGAAAATGCAAGGAGAAAATATGAACAAGAAAATCCGATGGATCACAGAAACTGCGGTTATGCTGGCACTTTTGGTGACACTTCAGGCAGTTACCAAGCCTTTGGGACAGCTGGTTACCGGCTCCTGCGTGAATGCCGTGTTGGCGGTTACGGTATTGCTGGTGGGTATGAGCGGTGGAATCACGGTGGCGCTGATTAGCCCTGTGTGCGCTTTTTTGCTGGGAATTGCGCCAAATTTTGTGACTGTTCTGCCTATTATGATCGGCAATGTGTGTTTTGTGGTACTGCTGCGGCTGATCGCAGGAAAGAGCCATAAACCGATTTGGCGGCAGCCTTTGGCGCTGGCAGCAGCGGCAGGCGGTAAATTCGCGGTTTTGTATTTACTGGTTGTAAAGGTTGTTTGCGGCATTGCCTCGGGCGCTTTACTTGGAAAGAAGTTGGGCAATGTGGTGGTGCTGGCACCGCCCATGCTGCAAAAATTGCCGACTATGTTTACATGGCCTCAGCTGTTTACCGCGCTCATTGGCGGAGCTGTTGCACTGCTCATAGTGCCGGTGCTGCGTAAGGCTTTGAAAAAATGATCCAAAACCCACATTTACCTGTCGGCAAATGTGGGTTTTTCCTATCGTTTGGGGCATTTAATGTAAAAAATATTTCTTCTGAACTTGTAACAGGGGAATTGCCTTTTTCATCCGGATGTTG
Organism: Oscillospiraceae bacterium; assembly: GCA_017380435.1. Classification (GTDB taxonomy): domain Bacteria; phylum Bacillota; class Clostridia; order Oscillospirales; family Oscillospiraceae; genus Faecousia. The sequence goes on along the minus strand of JAFODZ010000060.1, from coordinate 15,772 downwards.
TATAATATTCCTATATATTATCAGGAGGTGTTTCCATGGCAAAAGAACGACTGTCCGCCGAGCTCTCTGAGCGTATTGAATATGAAAAGCGCGCCCGTACCTATGCAGACCGTGCCTTCCCTGACAGCATGGCCTTCCGCCGCCACAGCAACACAACCCCTACTCCGGTCTGGCGCCCCAAATTCGCCAAAGATATCGACCGGATCATGTACAGTCCTTACTACAATCGCTATACCGATAAAACCCAGGTTTTTTCTCTTGTGAAGAACGATGACATTACCCGGCGCAGCCTCCATGTGCAGCTGGTCAGCCGCATCGCCCGTACCATCGGCAGAGCGTTAAATCTCAACCTGGACCTCATCGAGGCCATCGCGCTGGGTCACGATATCGGTCATACGCCCTTTGCCCACACCGGCGAAGTTTTTCTGAATGATCTGTATCACAGTCACACCGGCCGGTACTTTAATCACAATATCCATTCTGTGCGTGTGCTGGATAAGATATTTTCTCTGAACTTGACATTGCAGACCCTGGTAGGCATTGCAGGTCACAACGGCGAAATTGAGCTTTCTGAGTATCGCCCCGTACCGATGGACAGCTTTGAACAGTTTGAGGCTGAATTGGAAAAGTGCTACACCATCCCCGGCTATGCCAACAAGATCCAGCCTTCTACCCTGGAAGGTAATGTCGTGCGCATTTCCGATATTATCGCCTATTTGGGTAAGGACCGGCAGGATGCAGGCCGAATCCGAATGCTGGAAGACAGCGATTTCCCCAGCTCCGATATCGGCAGCATTAACTCTGAGATCATCAACAATCTGGTGGTTAATATCATCGAAAATAGCTACGGCCAGCCTTATATCAAGCTGGATGAGAAGCATTTCCAGGCAGTAAAGGCCTATAAACGGGACAACTACGCCATGATCTACGAGAACGAGCCGGGCAGAGCCAGATTGGAGCAGGTAGCTAAGCCTATGATGACCGAGATCTATGAGCAGCTGCTGGAAGATCTGGTCCAGGGCAAGGGGTATTCTCCGGTGTTCAAGCACCACATAGATTATGTAAACCAGACCCACTATCCCCGGCCGGTTCCCTATGAAAAAACTGAGCCGAACCAGATCGTGGTGGACTACATCGCCAGTATGACCGATGACTATCTGATCGATCTGTACCATTATCTATTCCCGGACAGCGAGTACTACCTGGAATATACCGGCTATTTTATGGATCTGCTGCGGCTGCAGGAGCAACAATAAAGACGATCTGAAAAATCATACGCAGCAGCATTTTGCTAAGTGTTTATAATCGTAACAACGGGATACCCGAGCCGGGTATCCCGTTATTTCGTGTAAAAATGTGCCGGTGTCCTGTTGCGGTACCCGACGAATGTCCTCGGCTTTCAAAAGCCTTCGTCCCTCGTCGACCGCTGCCACTCGCTCGGGTCGCTTCATCTGCCACCGGCAGCGCTCCCCTCGCTCCCCAGACTCTCACCTGCGGTTCAAGTCCGACCGGTACAAAAATAAATCCCATAGTGAATGTATCATTCACTATGGGATTTATTGGTGCCGGTGGCCGGACTCGAACCGGCACGCTGTCGCCAGCGGTGGATTTTGAGTCCACTACGTCTACCAATTCCATCACACCGGCAGGTGCATGAGCATTATACAACATCCTTTTTAAAATAGCAAGGGGAAATTTTAAGAATTTTCCCATATATTCATCGAAATATCTTGACGAACATTTTCTAAGCTTTATCTTTACCAAATTGGAATTTACCTTATGATCACACGGGGTATCATACCTCGTGTCATTCCGAGCCTGCGTTAGCAGGCGTGGGAATCTCTTGGCACAATATTGCTTGTTTAGGAAGGCTTGCTATAGAAGAAACTGCCTACTATGAGATTGCCACGGGTGCTCTGCACCCTCGCAATGACACCCGGTTCGGCGGCCTTCTTAGAACCTTAAACAATCATTTATATAATGTATTATTTTGCAGAGGTGATGGTGGCGGAGCCGATGACCAGATCCCCGTCGTAGAGAACGATGGCCTGCCCGGGGGTGACGGCACGCTGAGGCTGGCAGAATTCCACCCGGATCTTACCGTCTTCCTCGGGGTACACAGTAGCGGGCTGAGGCAAATGACGGGAACGGGCCTTTGCGGTGACCGCAAGGGGGGAGGTGAGGGCGTCGAAAGGAATAAAGTTGCTGTCCTGGGCGAATACGGTGGCCGCAAACAGGTTCTTTTCCGGTCCGACGGTAACGGTGTTGGCAGCCATATCCTTTCCACATACATACACAGGACTGCCCATAGCCAGACCCAAGCCTTTTCGTTGCCCAAGGGTGTACCCCACAGCGCCGCTGTGGCATCCGACAATATTTCCACTGCAATCAAGGAACTTGCCGGCGGGGTAGGATTTGCCGGTGTAGCGCTCCATAAAGGCCTTGTAATCCCCATCGGGGATGAAGCAGATATCCTGGGAATCCTTCTTTCGGGCGTTACAGAAGCCTTGCTCTTGGGCAATGGCGCGCACCTGATCTTTTGTCAGATCGCCCAGGGGAAAATAACTGCGGGAGAGCTGGCGCTGATTCAGTCCGGCAAGGAAGTAGGATTGATCCTTGGCTTTGTCCGGGGCGCTATAGAGCAGGGTTCGGTCTTTCTCCCGAACAAGGCGGGCATAGTGGCCGGTGGCAATGCAGTCGCAATCCATTTCCAAAGCCCGATCTAAAAACCAGGAAAATTTTAAAGTGCGGTTACACAAAAAACAGGGATTGGGTGTCAGACCAGCTTCGTAGGCCTGAATAAAAGGTTCTACAACCTCCCGACGGAACTGGGCAGATGCATCCAACACGGAAAACGGGATGCCCAGACTGGCGCAGACAGCCTTGGCGTCGGTAGAAAAGCCGGGTTCCAAATCCCACAAAAGCATAGTGCCGCCCCGGCAGTCGAACCCCTGCTGCTGCATTAGCCAGGCAGCCACCGAACTATCCACACCGCCGCTCATGGCGATCATTGCAGTTTTCATCGTTTCACATCCTGTTTGTTCATTTATGTGGTTACTTTACCACAGATATGACAAAAATGCAATGAAAGTTGCTTACAAAACAGTAAATTTTATAAAAATTTTGTAACCAATATCTTGTGACAATGGGAATTTCAAACACCTATATGTGGTAGAAAACCCCTATTTAAGCCATTTTTTCGAGGTCCTAAAAGTAACAAAGTTGTAACAAAATTTCGTTTTAGGTCTTGAAAAATGAAATTTAGTCTGTTATAATGGCCCAGAAGTTATGCTGCGAAAGGAGTTTGGACTTACATATGAGACGCATATTGAGCTTAGTGCTGGCCCTTGTGATGTGCCTTGGCGCTATCGGACTGGTTGCACAGCCTGCGGCTGCGACCCCGACGGATGAGTCGGCTACTGCGACGCCCCCTGCGGAAGAGCCTGTCTCCACAGATATGACTGTCAGCGATGAATTGATCGCTCTGCTGAAATTTGAGGAAGGCTTCTGCCGTTATCCCATTTGGGACTACAGTCAGTGGACTGTTGGCTACGGCACGCGCTGCCCCAGCGATAAGCTGGCAGAGTACCAGAAAAACGGCATTACCGATGCGCAGGCCGAAGCCCTGCTTCGCAACCACTTGACCAATACGGAATATCTGATCAACTACTATTTGATCAAAAAGTATGACTTGACCATGACCCAGGGCCAATTTGATGCACTGGTTATGTTCTCCTACAATATGGGCGGCGGCTGGATCACCAGCCCCAGTCAGAAGATCCATAAAGCTGTCGTATCCGGCGCAACGGATAACACCTTTGTGGATGCTCTCTCCAGCTGGTGCAGAGCCGGTGGACAGGTGAAGGCATTCCTGATGCGGCGTCGTCTTTCTGAGTCGTATATGTACCAGGAAGGCCTCTATGCCCACACACCTCCGGAATATTACTGCTATGTTACATATGATGGCAACGGTGGTTCTATCTCCCAGAGTGCCCAGGGCTACAATACCAATATGCCCGCAACGCCTTCTTCTGTGGCAACCCACGATGACTATACCTTTGCCGGTTGGTTTACTTCTCCCACCGGTGGCGAGAAGGTAGAGAGCCTGAAGGCTGAGCATAATAAAATGACCCTCTATGCCCATTGGGAGGGTATGAAATATGAAGAGCCCGAGCTGTTTGACGAGGCAGTTAAGATCACCGTCACGACAGATGATGTGAATCTGCGCAAGGGCCCCGGCACCAATTATGCCATTACCGGCACCGCCCACACCGGCGATACCTTTGATATCTGGCAGGTGCAGCAGGGAGGCGACTACCTGTGGGGTTACTATAAAGCAGGCTGGATCTGCCTGCAGTACACCAACTACGACAAGGTAATCTCCGGAGAGAACACCGACGAACCGGAAGAAACAGAACCTGAGGTTACCGAGCCGGAAGAAACTGAGCCGGAAGCTACACAGCCGGAGCAGGAAGAACCGGAAGTTACCCAACCGCAGCCTACTGAGCCGGAAGAAACCGAGCCGGAAGTGACTGAGCCGGAGGCTACACAGCCTGCCAAAAAGGTGATGGGTACGGTTACCAACGGATTTTTGAAGGTCCGTCAAGGCCCCGGCACAGGCTATGCAACCGTAGATACCCTGCCCAGCGGCACCAGAGTGGAAATTCTGGAGCAGAAGAGCGGCGGCGCTATGGTATGGGGCAGAATTTCCAGCGGCTGGATCAGTATGAGCTATGTGGTGCTGGACGGTCAGTCGGAAACGACACCGGATACCGATCCCGGCACAACGGTCGGACAGGTGGGAACGGTCAATTGCGAGCAGCTGAATGTTCGCGACGGCGCGGGCATCACCTATAAGATCGTTGCATCCTACTATAAAAACGATAAAGTCACCATTACCGAGAAGAAGACTGTTGGCGCTACCACCTGGGGCAAGACAGCCAAAGGCTGGGTCAGCATGGACTATATCGCCATGGGCAACAGCGGTGACTCCAATATCCAGGGAAGCGCACCGACTCAAGTGACCGGCACAGTTACCGGTACCGACGATCTGCGTATCCGTAAGGGACCCGGTGTAACATACTCGGTGGCAGGTTTCCTGTCTCCCGGTGCAAAGGTTACCATTTTGGAGCAGAAGACTGTAGATTCCGTAAAATGGGGACGCATTGCCAACGGCTGGATCAGCCTGGATTATGTGACGCTGTCCTCCCAGAGCGGCGGCAACAGCACGCCGGAACAGGGGACGACAAGCTCCCAGAATACCGGTACCGTCAAGAGTGAACTGCGGATTCGTTCTGAGGCCAGTACCTCCGGCGATGTAGTTGGCTTCCTGGCAGCCGGTGCGAAGGTTACGATTCTGGAGAAGAAGACCGTAGGCAACACCGTCTGGGGCAGAATTTCCAACGGCTGGATCAGCCTGGACTTTGTCAGCCTGGATGGAAGCGCAGATGCGATTCCGGACAAAAATCAAAATGCCGGCACCCGGACGGTAACCGCAGCTTGCCTGTGTGTGCGTTCCGCTGCAGGCACCGGCAATGCCACCGTAGGCTATCTGTACAAGGGAGCCAAGGTGACAGTGACGGAGATCAAAACGGTAGCAGGCGAGCAGTGGGGTAAGATTCCCACAGGCTGGATCTGCCTGACTTACACAGCTTAATAAAAATCTCCCGGGATTTCCCGGGAGATTTTTTGCTGTAAATGATTGTTTAAGGTTCTAAGAAAGCCATCGAACCGGGTGTCATTGCGAGGGTGCAGAGCACCCGTGGCAATCTCATAGTAGGCAGTTTCTTCTATATCAAGCCTTCCTAAACAAGCAATATTGTGCCAAGAGATTCCCACGCCTGCTAACGCAGGCTCGGAATGACACGGGGTATCATACCCCGTGTAGGCATAAAGTGAATTCTGATTTATCTTATTTAAACTTAACAGCGGTGCCGTAAGCAACCACTTCCGCAGCACCTTGCATAATGGCGGAGGAGCTGTAGCGGATATTCAAGATCGCATCGGCGCCCAGAGCCTTTGCATCGGCTTCCATTCGGTCGGTGGCGATCTTTCGTGCCTCTACCAGCATTTCGGTGTAGCCTTTGATTTCGCCGCCAACAATGGTTTTGAAGCTGGCCATGAAATCCTTGCCCATATGTTTGGACTGTACAACGGTACCTTTCACAAGGCCCAAAACTTCATATTCCTTGCCGGGGATGTGGTCAATGTTTACAAGCAGCATAGAATAACCTCCAATTATGTATTTTGCCAATGGTGTCTATGAAAAGTATAACATCTGCAGTCTGCTATGTCAATTGTATTGACTTTCCCGGGGCGTCATACTATAATTTCTTCGACTACCACACAGAAAGGAGGAAGATTATGAAAATTCAGTTATCCGATCATTTTACTTACAGTAAATTGATCCGCTTTTCTATGCCCTCTATTATTATGATGATCTTTACCTCCATTTATGGCGTGGTAGATGGTCTGTTTGTATCCAATTACGCAGGCAAGATTCCTTTTGCTGGTCTGAATCTGATTTGGCCCTATATTATGGCGCTGGGTTCGTTAGGCTTTTTGATCGGTACCGGCGGCACGGCGCTGATTTCCAAAACTCTTGGCATGGGCGATCGGAAAAAGGCCAATGAAATATTCTCTATGCTGACGGTAGTGTGTATTGTCGGCGGTATGATGTTAAGTGTTGTTTTCATTGCTTTTTTGCGGCCGGTGGCCCAATGGATGGGCGCCGAGGGCGAAATTCTGGAAAACAGCGTGCTCTACGGTATGATCGTGCTGCCTGCGGGAATTGCCTATATTATCCAATTTGCCTTCCAAAGTTTTTGCGTAACAGCGGAGAAGGGGAAGCTGTCGCTGATTATGACGGTGGCCTGCGGCGTTTGCAATATGCTGCTGGATTGGCTGCTGGTGCCAAAATTCGGATTGAAAGGTGCGGCTGCGGCAACAGCACTGGCTCAAATCTTGGGAGCCGTGATCCCTCTTGTGTATTTCCTGCGCCCCAATAGTAGCCTTCTGCGGTTGGTGAAATTCCGTATGGATTTCGGCGCCCTTTGGCGTACCGTTACCAATGGATCTTCGGAGCTTGTCAGCAACCTGTCCCACAGCATCGTGGGCATCGTGTTTAATTGGCAGCTTTTGAAATACGCCGGGGAAAACGGCATTGCTGCCTTTGGTGTGATTATGTATGTGAATCTGGTGTTTATGGCAATTTACATTGGTCTTGTGATTGGTGTAGCACCGCTGTTTGGCTTCAACCACGGCGCGGATAACCGCCCGGAGCTGAAAAGCCTTTTCCGCAAAAGCCTGGTGATATTAGGGGTGACGGCTGCGGCGATGGCTGGCCTTGCTGCAGCACTGGCAAGACCGCTGGCGTGGATCTTTGTTAGCTACGATGAGGCACTGCTGGAAATGACGGCCAGAGGTATGGCAATTTATTCTTTGACTTTCCTGCTTTGCGGCTTTAATTTATTTGGCAGTAATATGTTTACGGCGTTCAATAACGGCCCGGTTTCCGCGCTGATCTCCTTCGTCAGAACCCTGCTGTTTCAGTTGGCTGCGATGCTGCTGTTGCCGTTGGTGCTGGACTTGGATGGCATATGGCTGTCGGTTGCGGCAGCGGAGTGCTTGACATTATTGGTAACAACTTCCTGCTTTGTGATTTTTCGCAAAAAATACCATTATGCATAAAAGGGAACGACAGGCGTCGTTCCCTTTGTTTGATTAATTTGCTTTTTTAGCAGCTTTTTTGTCCTTCATAAACCAGGGCAGGTACGCCAAAGCATACATAGCTGTGATGGCAGCGGCCATAACCAGTAGCCGCAGCGCATAATTCTCCGGCAGGATATCGAGAATTGAGGGGGCGGATTCCGGCCGCGCGATGTACAGATAATTGGCACCGGGCAGCATATCATTGACGAAGTAAGCGATCACCACCATAATCAGCAGTCCAATATAGGACTTGACGGCTGATTTGATCGTGGGGCGGATTTTGTGGACGAAGATCATATAGAACACAGCCACATAACCCAAAACATGGGCAGTCCAGAACTGGTAGTAGCGGAACCGGGTGGGGCCGGTGTAGGTCAGAGGGGTGGGGGTGATGAGGGCGAACAGCGAGCCGGAGAACAGCCAAAAATAGATCAGATCAAATAAGGTCTGATTTTTGCCGACCAGCATATAGCTGCCGAAAATGGCGCACCAGCCGCAGACAGCCAGTGGCAGATTTTCCACCGGGCCAACGGCCAGATGGGGAAGATTCGTCAGCCGCCAGTAATAGCCAAACTCCGCAAAAATCAGCGCAAAAGCTAAAATGTAGCGGAAAACAGGCTCTTTTTCCATCCGGGCAAGCTTGCTGCGCATCCGGTAGATCAAAAGAATCAGCAAACCGCCGCACAAAATAGGCGCAAAATGGGCAAAAGTAAAAATAGCAAATTCCGGTTCAGTTCCCTGACCGAAAAAGTAAGCCAGAAATTCTTTCATAGCAATAACCTCCTGCGGTTTTCTTGAGTATATCACATTCGGCAAGAAGTGGCAAGAAGAATCCTGGAAGATGCTGCCTTGGCAGCGAACTTTTTGACATTGTCTTGACGGAAAAGGGGAATGTAGATTATAATAAAAGAAAAAAACGGGAGGATATGCGATGAAAGCATTTATGGATCGTGATTTTCTTTTGCAGACCGAAACGGCAAAGCATTTGTACCACACCTATGCCGAGCAACTGCCTTTGGTGGATTACCATTGCCATCTGAACCCCCAGGAAATTTATGAGGACCGGAAGTTCGAAAACCTGGCTCAGGTGTGGCTGGGCGGAAAGCAGGCAGACGGCTCCTATTTTGGCGACCATTATAAATGGCGCGTGATGCGCTCCAACGGCGTGCCGGAAGAATATATCACCGGGGATAAGCCGGACTATGAGCGCTTTTTGAAGTTCGCGCAATCCCTGGAAATGGCCATTGGCAACCCGATGTACCATTGGTGTCATTTGGAATTGCAGCGGTTTTTCGGCATCACCGAACCTCTGACGGAGGAAAGCGCCCCCAGAATTTGGGAAAAGTGCAACGATCTGCTGCAAAATGATCCCCGAATGACGGCCCGAGGCTTGATCCGGATGTCCAATGTGGCGTTTATCGGTACTACCGACGATCCCATCGACTCCCTGATTTGGCACGAGAAAATCGCTGCCGACCCCACCGTTAGTTTCCGTGTGTGTCCGTCCTACCGCCCGGATAAAGCGGTGAATATCCATAAGGCTGGCTGGCGTGAGTATCTGGCTGCGTTGGCAGAAAGTGTGGGAAAGAAAACCCTTTCCTCTATGCAGGAGGTTCTGGACGCTTTAACCGCCCGGCTGGAGCATTTTGCCGCGCACGGCTGCAAGGCCAGCGACCACGGCCTGGATTATGTACCCTTTGCGGATTATTCTGTGGAGCAGGCCGATGGCGTATATCAGAAGGCTTTGCGGGGCGAAAACTTATCCACCGAGGAAATTGAAGGCTATCAGACGGTTATTCTGCGCCATTTGGCTAAGGATTACCACCGCCTGGGCATTGTAATGCAGCTGCACTATTCCTGTATGCGCAACAATAACAACCGTATTTTCAAGAGTATGGGCCCGGATACCGGCGTGGATTCCATTGCCCAAAATACCTGCGGCGAGAATATTTCCCGGCTGCTGTCTGTTCTGGATGAAGAAGGCTGCTGCCCCAAGACGGTTCTGTACTCACTGAACCCGGTGGATAACGCCCTCATCGGCACGCTCATCGGCTGCTTCCAGGACAGCACCGTACCCGGCAAAATCCAGCAAGGCTCCGGCTGGTGGTTTAATGACAATAAGACCGGTATGGAGGAACAGATGATTTCTCTGGCCAATCTGGGACTTTTGGGGAATTTTATCGGTATGCTGACCGATTCCCGCTCTTTCCTCAGCTACCCGCGCCATGAGTATTTCCGCAGAATTGCCTGTAATCTCATTGGTGATTGGGTAGAAAGCGGGCAGTATCCCAACTATGAGCCTGCTTTGCAAAAAATCGTAGAGGGCATCAGTTACCGCAATGCGGTGCGCTATTTTGAACTGTAATGGAGAAGAAAGCGGTATTGGTCACCGGGGCCTGCGGCGGTATGGGCCGGGCAACGGTTCGGACCTTGCAGGCGCAAGGGTATCTGGTCTTTGCGCTGGACCGGAGAGTGGTTCCCGGGGCGGAGAATGTTATTCCGCTGGAGGCGGATATTACGGATGAAAAAAGCCTGCAGGTAGCGCTGCAGACGGTGCGTTCCTACACGGATAACCTATTTGCCATCGTGCATTTTGCCGGGATATATATGCTGGATTCTCTGGCAGAAATGCAGCTGCAGGACTTTGAAAGGATATTCCGCATCAATGTGACCGGGGCGTTTTTGGTCAATAAGACCTTTCTGCCCCTGCTGCACAAGGGCAGCCGTATTTTGATGACCACCAGCGAGCTGGCGCCTTTGGATCCTCTGCCCTTTACGGGCATTTACGCTGTGACGAAAAGCGCCCTGGATAAATACGCCTATTCTCTGCGTATGGAACTGCAGCTTTTGGGCGTTTCCGTGTCGGTGCTGCGGGCCGGTGCGGTGGATACGGGGATGCTGGGCGTTTCTACCGATGCGTTAGATCGGTTCTGTAAGGAAACACAGCTCTACCGCTGCAATGCCGCGCGGTTTCGGCGGATCGTGGACGGGGTGGAGGCGAGAAACATTGCCCCGGAGAAGCTGGCCCGGAAAGCTATGGGGATTCTTGAAAAAAGAAATCCGGCTTTTGCCTACCATATCAACCGCAATCCGCTTTTGCTCCTGCTGAACCTGCTGCCCAAAAGATGGCAGCTATTTGCCATCAAAACCATATTAAAATGAAAAACGGGAGTGTTGCATAATACTGCAACACTCCCAATTTTTATTTAATTTTTCTGGCTTCTAAGTAGTACCGTTTTTCCTGGGCGTGGCCCATGGAGAAGGTTTTGCGGGGCAGAGTACCGCCTGCAATAATGCCCTGGAAGAAGGCGTTTTTCTCCACCGGGGGCATCAGAAGACCAATGGTGCCGCTGACCTGGGAAAGCTGACGGGTGGCATCCTCTCCGTGAATGTAGTCGATGACGCCGGGAGCGGTTTTCATATATTCGTCCAGGAAGTTTTGCACGATGCCTACGGGCAGCAAGCCTTCCTCGCTATGGACATAGAAGACGCCCTGCTCCTGACCGATGTGCCACACGATGGGTGTGCCGGAGGGTTTGCCGATGGCTTTTTCCATAGCAGCCAGCAGAGCGTGGGGATCGGTGCTTTTGACGATGCGGTGGATAGGCTCAAAGACCTGGGAATCGTCGTGGATGTTTTCCAGTTCCACCAGAGCGTACCGGGCGTTGGCACAGCCGGTGTTCTCTAAATAGCAGCCTTTGGCAGAGGCCAGAGAGTGATTTCCGTCGCCTACGGCATAAAGTACCGGGTTTCCTCTGTATTTGCGGGCCATGGCATCGGCATAGCGCAGCAGCGCATCGTCAAAGGCTTTGGCATCGCCACCGGCAACCAGCCAGCCGCAGATCCGACCGCCGCCCTGCATCAGCTCAAAATCGTACAGAAGAGGGAGATTTTGCTTTTTGCTGCCAAGGGAGTCGATCAGAATTTTCTCCTCGTCATCGCACAGCAGCAGCACATGGGGCATTTCCAGTGCCGCATTCCGACGGATATCCATCCGGGGAGGAATCCGCTCTGCAACAGTCTGCTCCGTGGCACGAATGGCGGCCTGGGATTGGGGCGTGTAATCGTATTGCTCCAGATCCACCATACCTACAACACCGCAGCGCACCGTACCGCTCAAAAGGGTTCGTTCCACATAAACATAACAATTGGGATATACCCGGAAGATATTCTCGTCCAGATATCGGATCATAGTTTGATTGATTTTCTCAATTGCGCCGGTGCAGTCGCCCTCCAAATCTGCCTCCGGCAAGATCAGATTCAACGAGGAGGGGGAGTCGGCTACGGTTTGCCGCACTTGCTCCCAGTATTCCGGCTGGGATACAAATTGATCGCAAGCAATGACAGACCATTTTTCCAAAGATACCCCCTGGGGGAGTAATATATCAGCTTTTTGAAACGGATGCATAGAAGATCCTCCTGTAAGTAACTATTCGTATTATAATCCCGGATGAAGTTGGATGCAACCGGAAAAAAGATTTTCCGTAAAATTAGTCAATTTACCGGAATTTCTTGCCAAAGGCTGATCAAACTGACGGAGAATTGTAAAAAACATAGGTAACGCAGTTGCATTTTAAAAAAAGCCGTGATAAAATAAATCCATTAATATGGGAAGTTTATGCCCTGAATTTGTCAGAGTTATCTTAAAACCTATGAGGAGAGCCGCTATGAAACAACCTAAGAAGAGGAGAATCGAGCATTGGCATAAGATTACACTTTTGCTCTTTGCTTACGATTTCATTGCTGTCAACCTAAGCTATTTTATGGGTTTGTGGTTCCGGTTTGATTGCCAGTTTTCCAATATTCCGGAAGAATTATTGCAGGATTATCTTATTTTTGTGGGCCTCAATGGCTTGCTCTGCGTTGGCCTGTTTTTGGGTATGAAGCTGTATAACAGCATTTGGCGTTTTGCCAGCTATACGGAGCTGGTTCGTACCATTATGGCTGTGGGCATCCACGGGGCAGTTCACAGCGTTCTGTACTATCTGCTGTTCCAATGGATCTCCATTCCCTATGTGGTTGTGGGTGTGAGCCTGCATTTGATCCTCTCGCTGGCAATCCGATTTGCCTATCGCTTTGTTTTGATGCTCAGACGCAGCACCCAAACAAATCCCGTTTCCTCCAAAGTTAAGCGGGTAATGCTGGTAGGCGCGGGGAATGCCGGTCAGATGATCCTGCGGGATGTGAATCGGCTGAATAACGCCAATATGCACATCTGCTGCATCGTGGACGATAACTCGAATAAATGGGGACGCTATATGGAGGGCGTTCTGGTCGCCGGCGGCAGACACCAGATCCCAGAACTGGTAAAAGAGTATCAAGTCGATCAAATATTTATTGCCATTCCCAGCGCTTCGGCGGAGAATAAGCGGGGCATTTTGGAAATCTGCAAAGAAACCGGCTGCCAAATCAAAACTCTGCCGGGTATTGAACAATTGGTTACCGGTCAAGTCAGCGTGGGCGATATGCGGCAAATCTCTGTGGAGGATCTGCTGGGCAGAGAACCTATTCGGGTTGAGATGGACGAAATTTACCGCTATATCAGCGGCAAGACTATTTTGGTTACCGGTGGCGGCGGAAGCATCGGCAGCGAGCTTTGCCGGCAAATTGCAGGACATAATCCGAAACTGCTGATTATCTTTGATGTCTATGAGAACAATGCTTATGATATCGAACAGGAGCTGAAAGAAAACCATCCGGAATTGAATCTGAAGGTGCTCATCGGCTCTGTGCGGGACAGCCGCCGACTGACCAGCCTGTTCTCTACATACCGGCCGGACGTGGTCTATCACGCAGCGGCGCATAAGCATGTTCCCCTGATGGAGAACAGCCCCTGTGAATCCATCAAAAACAATGTAATTGGTACATATAAAACCGCCTATGCAGCAATGATCTATGGCTGCCAGCGTTTTGTGCTGATCAGTACCGATAAAGCGGTCAATCCCACCAATATTATGGGCGCCAGCAAGCGGCTGTGCGAGATGATTATTCAGAGCTTTGACCGTGCCATTAAGGATGGCACAGCAGAGCATCTTCCCATGCTCTTCACCCACCAGGTTGAGGAACATGAGGGTGTTCCTCAAGCGGTAATCAGCACATCGTTCCGTACGGAATTTGTGGCGGTGCGTTTCGGCAATGTGCTGGGAAGCAACGGTTCGGTCATCCCTCTGTTCAAAAAGCAGATTGCCAAGGGCGGCCCGGTTAAGGTTACGCACCCGGATATTATCCGCTATTTTATGACCATTCCCGAGGCAGTCAGCCTGGTTATGCAGGCCGGTACATATGCCAATGGCGGTGAGATATTTGTGCTGGATATGGGCGTACCTGTAAAGATCGATACCTTGGCCCGCAATTTGATCAAGCTTTCCGGTTATGAGCCGGATGTGGATATTCCCGTTGTCTATACCGGTCTGCGGCCCGGCGAAAAGCTGTACGAAGAAAAACTGATGGCAGAGGAAGGACTGGAAAAAACACCCAATTCGCTGATCCATATTGGCTGTCCCATTCCTTTTGATACCGATAAATTCCTGCTGGATCTGGAAAAATTAATGCGTGCCGCCTACAATAACGACGGCGATATCGTTTCCATGGTGGCCAATATGGTTCCCACATTCCACCCGGATCAAGTGGGAGAAAAAGATGCGGCATTCCAAAAGCTGCATAAAGAAGCCGTGGGCAGCCACTAAAAATATGCAATTTCCGTTGGAGGAAGAATGATGAATCTTTGGGGATCACTGGTGCTGGCATTGGGGTTTACAGCCGATGCCTTCGCCGTATCCATGTGTAAGGGCCTTGCTATGAAAAAGGCTTCTTGGAAGGCCGGTGTGATCTGCGGACTTTGGTTCGGCGGATTTCAGGCACTGATGCCTTTGATCGGTTATTATCTGGGCAGTATTTTTGCCGATACCATTGCCATAGTAGCACCGGTGATCGCGTTTATTCTGCTGGCGCTGATCGGCGCGAATATGCTTAAGGAAGCTTTCACAAAAGACGAATGTGAAGACAGCCAGGACGGCGATCTTTCCTTTAAAACCATGCTTGTTTTGGCGATTGCTACCAGCATCGATGCCTTGGCAGGCGGACTGTCCATTGCTTTGGATGTGGAAGGCGATGTGAATATCTTTGTCACCGTCACAATGATCGGCATTACCACATTCCTGTTCTCCGCAGTGGGCGTGAAGATCGGCAATGTATTTGGCAGCCGATACGAGAAACCCTCCCAAATTGCCGGCGGTGTGCTGCTGATCGCCTGGGGCGCAGGCATTTTGGTGAAATTTTTGCTTAGCCTATGAAAAAAGAACCGGAAAATAGATTTGTAATAAAAAAAGCCAAGAGATGGCCGGTTTTTTGGTCGATTTTGGTTGTGCTGAATGTTGCATTTATTTGGGGAAATTCCCTGCTGCCCCGGGAAGTTTCATCGTCCCTGAGCAAACTGGTTGGTCATATTTTAGGCCTGCTGTTTGGTACAGATGGACTTGCCCAGGGACAGGGGCAGGGG
This sequence comes from Oscillospiraceae bacterium, assembly GCA_017380435.1. Lineage (GTDB taxonomy): Bacteria > Bacillota > Clostridia > Oscillospirales > Oscillospiraceae > Faecousia. The sequence continues at coordinate 564 of JAFODZ010000060.1, read as the reverse complement.
ACACTGCGTAAAATTGCTCACTTTTTAGAGTTTTGCAGCCTGGGCTTTTTGCTGTATCGCTGCGCGCAGCTTGTGATGCAAAACCAATGGCTGCATGGTGTCCTGCCTTTGGCGATTGGTGTGACTGTGGCAGCTTTGGATGAGACGCTCCAACTGATGGTCCCCGGCCGGGGCGCGCAGCTTCGGGATGTGGGCATCGACTGCGGCGGTGTAGTTACCGGTATTTTGATCGCGGTATTTATCTTGCGATTGTTTCGCAAGCGCACTTGCCCTATACCGAAAAGACAATCCTAAAAAACTCTGAGCCAGCCGATTCAGGCTGGCTCAGAGTTTTTTTGATTTTAACGCTTTTTCTTAATGACCACCGCAACAACAGCGATAACTGTTACAGAAGCGGCGATGACGATAATGATCCACCAGGGGAAATCGCCCTTTTCTGTGCCGCCGTTGTTAGTCGGCTCGGTTTCTTCTGCTTCCAAAGCGGGGGCAATTTCATAGCCGCAGATGGTGCAGGTCTGTGCCGATTCCTCTGTAGCTGCGTCGCCGGGGATGTGGGCATCCTTG
>JAFODZ010000059.1 GCA_017380435.1 Oscillospiraceae bacterium | reverse complement strand
GATATGGCTGATGTGTACAAAGCAATGATGAAATACGGCGATTCTGTTGCAGCATATGCCGCTGGTTAATGGAACCGTCAATTAGATAAGAGATTACAGAAAAGAGATCGTGCCGGGGATTTCCTCGGCACGATCTTCTGTTCTATATCACCAGTCGATACAAATACTTTCACGTATGCAGTATAAATGAATTACAAAAGGACAATAGGATTATTTTTCTTGACTTTCATTCCCGTTGATGTATAATAATTATGTATATATCCTATAGGCTTTTTCTGTCTCTGTTGAGAATAGTATTGCTTATGTGTATTATGCAGGATACTTTTACATAATCAAAAAGGCATAACTCATTATGTCGTGATGATTCCTTTTTGGTGGTAGTATTTTGCTGATACGAAATATTATGAAAGGAGAATGATACCCATGTATGTAGCACCCGAATCCAAGGTTCTGTTGGCTCTGGCTAATGTTGCAGCTACTTCCAATGAAACTGAGCCCACTACCCCCGAGACCACCGTTCCTGCTTTGGTACCTCCCTGCGGCTAATCGAAAAATTGGCGAAACGATTTTTCGTTTCGCCAAAAATTAATCTTAGGAGATTCCCATGAGAGATTCTGTTTATAAACAAATAAGAGAAGATATTGTAAATGATGCAAAAATTCAGAAAAAACCAGTATTAGCACATTTTGAATTGACTGCTCGCTGCAATCTTGATTGCAAAATGTGTTTTGTACATAACCAGAGTAACGCAGAGTGCTTAAAAAAAGAGCTGACTACTGAGCAGTGGAAACGAATTTTTGATGAAGCATATGAATGTGAACTTCTCTATGCGTCTCTTTCTGGTGGCGAATGTCTGCTGCGCAGTGATTTCAAGGAACTATATCTTCATCTATGGAGTAAAAATATATTCGTCACAGTATTAACCAATGGTACATTGATTAATGATGATTATGTAGAATTCTTTAAGACCTATCCGCCGGATATGATTCAGATATCCTTGTATGGTAGCAGTGAAGAAGGTTATCTTCGTGTTACCGGTCACAAGGGTTTTGAAAAAGCCATTGCTGCGATTTCGTCTTTGGAAGCGGCAGGAATTGATGTCCGTGTTGCAGTAACACCAAGCCAGTATATGAAGGATGACTTCATTAATACTGTCAAGCTGTGTAAAGAGAAAAAGTTTTACGCAGTGAATACGGAGATTATGCTAATTCCCAATCGGGATGATCCACTAAAAGATGATTATTTTTTGACTATGGAGGAGATTGCTGACTTGTCGGCACAGCGTGCTGAGCTTTATGCATCGCTGAATCCTGTGGAATGTACACCGGAACCATGTGGCCCGATGTGTGTAGCACCTGCAAATGGATTAACCTGCAATGCAGGCAATGCTTTGGCGACTATAACGTGGGATGGAAAAATGTATCCCTGTTTTAACGCTATGGTAGGCGAAGGAGCATCTCTGCTGGAAATGAGCTATGCCGAAGCCTGGAAGAAAACGGTAGAAGCGGCTTCTCAGGTTGTACATGGTGCAGAGTGTGTCGGATGTCCCTATGATAAGACTTGTCCTAAGTGTCCGGCTTTCCGGCTGAAGGATCTGCACAGCGGTCATTGCAATCCCTCAATTTGCGAATTGACCCGCAAATTGGTTGCTGCAGGCGTTAAGAAATTGCAGCCTATCGATTGACATCTGTGAAATATCTTTATTTCTTCTATATATCTTATAAATATTAATTCCCACGCCGTTATTTGGCGTGGGAATATCTTTTGGCATTTAGCGATAGTTTTGGTTCTGCTGGTTTCTGCTATTTTGGTTGTTCTGATTCTGGTTGTTCTGATTCTGGTTCTGCTGATTGTTCTGCTTGCTGTTCTGGTTATTCTGCTGATTCTGATTTCGATTCTGGTTGTTCATCGTAATATCCTCCTGTTTTCTATATAGCGGTCATCCGCCCCATTAGTTTGCCCCAACGCTCATGTTTTATCCTTTGCCCGGAAAATGGTAGCAGCCAGAAGTCCTGCGAAGATGGCGGCGGTGATACCTGCTGCAGATGCTTCCAAACCGCCTGTGAACGCCCCAAGCAGGCCGTTTTTGTCAACAGCCTCTCTGACACCTTTTGCCAATAAGCTGCCAAACCCGGAGAGGGGAACGGATGCGCCTGCCCCGGCAAACTCCATCAGCGGTTGATACACGCCGATGGCTCCCAATATGACGCCTGCCACCACATATCCTACCAGGATTCGTGCGGGCGTCAGTTTTGTTTTATCGATCAAAATCTGCCCGATCACACAGATCAAACCGCCTGTGACAAAAGCTTTTAGATATTCCATTAGCCATTTCCTCCCTCAATCACAACGGCGTGACATACACCGGGTATGGGCATCCCTTGCTGCGTGGATGTGGGGGATAGCAGCGCGCCTGTTCCGCAGAACAAAATTTTCCGCAATTCCCCACGGCTTAATCGGTTCAGCAGATATCCGCAAAGGGTAATGGCGCTGCAGCCGCATCCGGAGCCACCGCAATGGACATCCTGCTTGGTGGGATCAAAGACCAGAGTCCCGCAGTCGGTAATTTTTCCGCCGATCGGAGTGCCGTTTTCTGACATCAGCTGGATCAACACTTCCTTCCCAAGCTGCCCAAGATCGCCTGTGACGATGAGATCGTAGGCATCGGCATCCACGGAAAAATCCTCAAAGTGGCGCAGAAGGGTATCCATGGCCGCAGGCGCCATGGCGGGGCCCATATTGTTGGCATCTTTGATTCCGAAATCTTTGACCGTTCCAACGGTACAGCCTGCGATTCTCGGCCCTGACCCCTTGCGCGTTATCCATGCTGCACCTGCGCCTGTAACTGTCCGCTGTGCCGTGGGAGGTCTCTGCCCGCCATAATTCAGCGGGAAGCGATACTGACGCTCTGAGGAGGCGAAATGTGAGGAAGTCATAGCAACTGCACTTTCGAAAAAACTGCCTCCTACGACCATAGATGCCACAAGAAGGCTTTCTGCCATGGTGGAGCAGGCCCCGTATAATCCCAGATGAGGAATATTACGATTGCGCAGCGTAAAAGAAGACCCGATGCATTGGTTCAGCAGGTCGCCGGACAGCACAACACCCAGTTCCTGTGCTTTTTTTCCAGCCTTGACTGCCAATGCGTCCAGCACAAGCTGCTGCATTTTCCGTTCACCTTGTTCAAAGGTTTTTTGTCCGAAATATGCATCCTGTGCGGTAATATCAAAATGATCTTTTAATGGCCCTTGGGATTCCATTTTTCCCGCGGCGCTGGCCCAGGCTGCGATAACAGGCGGCTCTGAAAAAATAAAACTGTGTTTTCCAAGGTGGTGATTTTCCATTTCTTCACATCCTTTCTTGTAGTATATGAAGATCGGAAAAATTTAAACAAAAAAGGTCGCACTGCAGAAGCAGCGCGACCTGAGATTCTGTATTTTACTTGCCGGCTAATGCCCGTTCCAGCCAGACGCAGCCAACATCCAAAGCGGTGTACAAACCCGCTTTTTCGCTTTTCTTTACCACCCGATCACGGCTTTTCACCGCCGGATCCGTAAGCTGCAGCTGAACGGATACCCGCGTTGCCACATCCAGATCCTGCACCTTCTTGGATTCGAGGACCTGCAGCATAACAATGTGGGAATCGGCCATAGAGCCGTAATAGATCAGATTGTCCTTACGCATCAGCGGATGGCCTTTGTATGTTAAAACAGTCTTTTCTTCAGACATGGGGAACCTCCTTAAACAGAATGAATGGGAGGCTTTTGTGGTGGCAAAAGCCTCCCGATAAATTTAGTCAGTCAAACAGATAGTGCTTTACCAGTACTTGCAGAAGCTCATCCCGATCTAACTTGCAGATTTTGGTTCGTGCGTTGTTGTAGTTGGTGATATAGGTGGGATCTTCTGTCAGCAGATAGCCAACGATCTGGTTGATGGGGTTGTAGCCCTTTTCGTTCAGAGCGTCGAATACTTCGCGGAGTATCAGACGCATTTGTTCCCGATCATCGCTGGGAACTTGGAATTTTCTGGTGATACTGTTTTTGTCCGTCATGAGTAACGACCCCCTTCTTTATAATGAAAATATTATATCCTAAATTGCGGATAGTGTAAAGTGTTTTTTTACGATATTTTTACCGCAAAACGGCGTTCAGCTTATCAGCAAGTGCCTTAAGAATATTACCAATGACTTTTTCGGATTCTTCATCGGTCAATGTGCGGTCGTCGGCGCGAAGTTCCAGAGCAAATGCCAGACTCTTTTTGCCCTCGGCAATTCCGGTGCCCCGGTAGATATCAAACAGCCGGACACTGCGCAGCAGCTTGCCGGCAGAGGCGGTGATGACATTCTCAATGGCGGCAACGGTGACGGCCTCATCGCAGACGATAGCCAGGTCACGGGATACGGTGGGGTACTTGGGCAGGGGAACATAGGTGGGTTCCGGCAGCTGGATAGCAAACAGGTTTTGCATATTGATTTCAGCGCAGTAAACCTCGCAGTCGATGCCGTAATTCTTAGCGACGATGGGGTGAATCTGACCAATATAGCCCAAAAGTTCCCCGTTGTAGGATACCTTAGCAGAGCGGCCGGGGTGGTAGGAGGGATTGGTGCTGTCTGCCTCGTAGCTGACCTTACCAATGCGAAGTCCGGAGAAAATGGCTTCCAGTTCGCCCTTCAGGGTGAAGAAGGTCTCGCCGGCACCATAGGTGCCAAGTACCAGAATCTTCGGCTCTTGGGGAAGCTTCTGACCGGCAACAGGCAGATAGATTTTGGCAATCTCATAAAGCTTTGCCTGCTTGTTGTGGTAGGCATTGTTTCTGCTCAGGATGTCCAGCATGGAGGGCAGAGCAGTGGTGCGCATCACAGAAGTATCTTCGCCCAGAGGATTCTGAATCCGCATAGGATTGCGCAGGGGAGAATCTTCCGGCAGGCGGATCTGATCAAAAATAGAGGGAGAAACGAAAGAATAGGTGATAATTTCGCTGAAGCCTAAGCTGCGGCAAAGGCTGCCGGCCTTGGTTTCAAACTTCATTTCCGCAGAATAGCCACCCTGGGTGGAAGTCTTGAAAGCGGTGGTGGGAATCTCGTTGTAGCCGTAAGAACGACCAATTTCTTCCGCAATGTCTGCCATCAAATTCAAATCAGGCCGCCAGGAGGGAACGTGAATGGTGCGACCCTCAACGGGGATCTCCAGCAGCTGGAGATATTTGACCATATCCTCTTCGGGAATATTTGTGCCCAGCAAAGCGTTGATCTTTTCCGGCTCGAGGGTGATGTCGTGAGGCTGGGGAACATAGTTGATAATGTCGATCATACCGTCAAGTACATCGCCGCATTCCAGCAGCTCTACCAGCTCGCAGGCCCGCTGCACAGCGGGAACGGTCATCATAGGATCCAGATTCTTCTCGAACTTGCCGGAGGATTCGGTGCGCATACCCAGAGCCAGTGCAGTCTGACGGATGGATGTGCCGTTGAAGTTGGCAGATTCGAAAACGACAGTTGTGGTGTCGTCGAGAATTTCGGAGTTCTCGCCGCCCATAATACCGGCAAGGCCAATGGGCTTGTTCTCGTCGGCGATGACCAGCATACCCGGCTTTAAAGCACGGATGTTGCCATCGAGAGTGGTCAGCGTTTCGCCCTCTTCGGCTTCCCGGACAACGATCTTGCCGGAGGAAACATAACGGTAGTCAAAGGCGTGCATGGGCTGACCGTATTCCAGCATAACATAGTTGGTGATATCAACAATGTTGTTGATAGGCCGCACACCGTTTGCGCGCAGCCGCTGACGCAGCCACTTGGGAGAAGGACCAATCTTGACATTGGCAACCATCCGGGAGGTGTAGCGGTTGCAAAGTTCCTCAGCAGGAACTTCCACATCCAGCATTTCGTACATAGAGCCGGCATCGCTGCCCTTTACAACAGGCTCGTGGTGCTTCATAGGCAGGCCGAATGCAGCAGCGGATTCCCGGGCAAGACCGATAATCGAGTAGCAGTCCGGGCGGTTGTTGGTGATCTCGAATTCTACAACGGTATCGTCGTTGCCGATGACCTCATTGATATCCTGGCCTACATAGCAGTCTTCGTCGTTGAGGATCCAGATGCCGTCAACATAGGCCTCGGGCCGATCGTTGGGAGTCAGACCCAGCTCGGCAATGGAGCAGAGCATACCGTTGGACTTTTCGCCCCGCAGCTTGCCCTTGGTGATATGCACACCGCCGGTCAGCCAGGAGTTGTGCAAAGCGGCGGGAACGAGGTCACCCTCGTGGACATTCTGTGCGCCGGTGACGATTTGGACAGGCTCTTCCTGGCCCACATCCACCTGGCAGATCCACATATGGTCGGAATTGGGATGACGGACGATGGAAACGACCTTGCCGACGACTACATTTTTAATCTCAGCGCTCATCCGTTCCCAGGTTTCTACCTTTTGACCGAATACAGTGAGTTTTTCCACATATTCCTTGTCGGATACATGGCTCAGATCCAAAAATTCTTCATTGATCCATTTTCTGTTCAGTTTCATATTCCGTCACCTCCTTAGAATTGGTTCAAAAACCGTACATCGTTGTCGAAGATCAGCCGCAGATCGGTGATCTTCAGCCGGCCCATGGCGGTGCGCTCCAGGCCAATGCCGAAGGCAAAGCCGGAGTATTTGTCCGGGTCGATTCCGCAGTTGCGCAGTACCTCGGGATGGACCATACCTGCGCCCAACAGCTCGATCCAGCCTTCTCCGTGACAGGTAGAGCAGACTTGACCGTCCACCTCGCCGGTGCCGTGGCACTTATGGCACTGCATATCCATTTCGCAGCTGGGTTCTGTGAAGGGGAAGTGGTGGGGGCGGAAACGGACCTGGGCGTCGTGGCCGTAGATCTTGTTCATAATGGTGATCAAAGCGCCCTTCAGATCGCCCATAGTGATATTCTCTGCAACCACAAGGCCCTCAATCTGGTGGAACATGGGGGAGTGGGTGGCATCGGCTTCGTCCTTACGGAATACACGGCCGGGGGCCAGCATGCACAGCGGGGGCTGATGCTCCTCCATGAACCGGATCTGCATGGAACTGGTCTGCGTGCGCAGTAAGACCTCGTCATTTTCGTCAAAATAGAAGGTATCGGAACGGTCACGGGAGGGGTGGCCTTCTTCAATGTTCAGCCGTGTGAAGTTGTAGCTGGCAAATTCCACTTCCGGGCCGTCAACTACGGTATAACCCATACCCACAAAAATATCCTTGATCTCCTGCAGTACCATATTCATGGGATGCTGATGACCTAAAGATACAGCTTCGCCGGGAATGGTCACATCAATGGCTTCGCTGGCCAGCTTCTGTTCCAGCACAGCAGCGTGGATGGCAGCCTTGCGGTTCTCCATAACTTGTTCGATGTTGGCCCGAACGGTGTTGGCCAACTGACCCATAATGGGTCTTTCCTCGGGGGATAAACCGCCCATTTGCTTTAAAACAGCGGTCAGCTCACCCTTTTTGCCCAAAAGACGAACACGCAGTTCCTCCAATGCGGCAGGAGTCTGTGCTTCGTTCAGGGCAGCAATGGCATTTTGTTCAATCAGCTTTAATTGCTCTTTCATCAATCTATCTCCTCTCGAAAGATAACTTACAAAAAAATAAAATCCCCCGTCCCAACCGGGACGAAGGAAGATCCTCCGCGGTACCACCCGCAATTCGCTCATAGAGCGCAGCTTTTCGGTGCAGACACACCTTTGATCGGTAACGGGATCAAACGGCAGGCTCTACTGTTGGTTCAAGCCTGCAGCTCATGGGGGAAGGCCCGGTACCGCACGCGGACGGATCTCACCATCCCGCCCTCTCTGTGTGTAACTGCTGATGAAAACGCCTACGGCCAGTGACGGATCTTTGGCCCCAACTTTGCAGTTTGAAAAACTTGAAATACATACAGTATTCCGGCGTTTTCAAACTTTGATTTGTGCCAAAATCTCTCGCCCTTGGCTCTTGCCGTTTTATCATCAGTTACCTAACCGTGTTGCCGATACAAGACGACCCAATCGTCGCTTTTGCATATTCCGAATGAATATTAGCATATTGCATAGATAAAAGCAAGTATTTTTTGATAAAACCCGATAAAAATCAGCATTTGCCAAATGAATGATACCGTACTATAATGAACATAACGATATCGGCACAAAGGAGTGCAGGCTATGCAACATCAAATCATCACCCAACAGGATATCCAAAGGCTGCTTCCGCCAAGACAGCCTCAGACCCATAAAGGGGATTACGGCAAGATTTTGCTGATCTGCGGCAGCCGCGGTTATACCGGTGCGGCCGCACTGGCGGCTATGGGTGCGTTGCGAAGCGGAGCCGGCGTGGTGTATCTGCTGGTACCGGAGTCTATTTACGAGATTGAAGCAGGTAAACTGTGGGAGAGCGTTGTGATCCCTGCACCCGATGAAGAGGGTATGCTGGCGGAGGCGGCAGCACAGAAGATAGAGGCGTATCTGCCCAAAATGGATGCGGTTTTGATCGGTCCGGGGTTAGGACAATCTGCCGGCACACTTTCGGCGGTAAAAACTGTTCTGCGGCAATTTGACGGGCCGGTTGTGCTGGATGCCGATGGCATAAATGTTTTGGCTGCGCATAAGGATATACTGCGCGACAGGACAGCACCTACCATCCTAACACCCCATATGGGGGAATTTTGCAGAATTGGCGGCAGCCAGGTGTCTGACCGGGTATCCGCAGCAGCGGCGCTGGCTGGGGAGCTGGGATGCATAATACTACTCAAAGGCCATAGGACGGTGATTACCGATGGTGACAGGCTGTTTATCAATGAAACCGGCAATCCCGGGATGGCTACCGGCGGCTCCGGCGATGTGCTGGCCGGTGTGATCGTCAGTTTGCTGGGACAAGGTCTGGATCCGCTGTATGCGGCAGCCTGCGGTGCATACCTGCACGGTGCTGCCGGAGATTTGGCGGCTCAGAGAATCGGGCAATACGGAATGCTCCCGACGGATATGCTGCAATTTCTGCCGCGACTATTGCCATAAGGGATGATTGTTTGAAACGGTGGATTGGGTTTTTCTTGTGTCTGGTACTGCTGACCGGCTGCTCCGGTGAAAATTCTGAGCTTACAAGAGCTATGCAGCTGCGGAAAAAGCTGACTGAGGCCAAAGGCTGCGAATTTGACTGCATCATCACTGCTGATTACGCCGAGGTGTCTTATACCTTCGGCCTGCATTGCCAGTTTGATGAAAGGGGCGATCTGACTTTTCAGGTCACAGAGCCGGAAAGCATTGGAGGAATTACCGGGAAAATCGACGGCGATGGCGGCAAGTTGACCTTTGATGATCACGCGCTGATGTTCCAGTTACTGGCAGATGGTTATATCAGCCCGGTCAGCGCCCCGTGGATTTTTATGAAGACCTTGCGCGGCGGCTATATCCATGCCTGCGGCAAGGAAACGGAAGGAATGCGAATGATCCTTCACGATAGCTATGAGGAAGATCCCTTGCAGGTGGAGGTCTGGACGGACGCGGCGGATAATCCGATCTATAGCGAGATTTCATGGCAAGGCAGAAAAATTCTGTCCTTGCGTGTCAGTAATTTTCTCTGTTTGTAGCAATGTGTCTGTTTTTGCATAGGATATTTTGTGCAGGCGCTGTATATTTTCCGTTTGTGCGTGGGACAATAGGAATACCCGCGTTACATAATGGAAAAATCGTAGCGCAGGCAATGATATCTGCGGAGTGTGAAAGGTATGGACAGCACAGTCAAGCGCGGCGACATTTTTTATGCGGATCTGTCGCCGGTGGTTGGCAGTGAACAGGGGGGGACCCGGCCTGTTCTGATCGTTCAGAACGATACCGGAAACCGACATTCCCCAACTGTGATTGCAGCGGCAATAACCAGCCAGACAGGGAAGGCAAGACTTCCTACGCATATTAATATTGCCGGCGGCAGTGTTGGCTTAAGTAAGGATTCTGTGATCCTGCTGGAGCAGATCAGAACCATTGATAAACGCCGCCTGCGGGAGCATATGGGTCGGCTGGACGATGCGCATATGCTGATGGTGGATAATGCAATTGCCGTCAGCTTTGGTTTGGGAGAGAACCGGACAATGTGAATGAATACGCCCCTTGCTGCATAGGCTGTGGCAAGGGGGGATTTTTTTGCAATCGCAGTATCCGGTGTATTACCATAATCAGAAATCGGGTGAGGTCACGGTAGAAAAAGAGGGATTGTATTATCGATTTTTCTGTCGGGCGCAGCTTCCGGAAGGGACACGCTGTCACTTGATAGTCCATACAGCAGATAAACGCCACGATTTGGGGTTGTGCGTTCCTCAGGGAAAATACTTTGTTGCGCAGACCCGTCTGCCGGCAAAATATTTCAGCCAGGGGGCGTGCCATTTCTCCTTGGAGCAGATGGGAAAAGAAAGGTTCGTTCCCCTTTACCCGGATCAGCCTTTTCCCGCGCTGGGAAATTTGGAACAGGGGAAATTCGCTTGCCGGTATGAAGTTTGCGGCATTTTATTTCCGCAGAGCGCGGAATCCGGTGATGCGCTTGCGGATTGACTAAGGGGAAATTCTTTGCTATAATTGCATAAATACACAGATGAAAAGACGGTTTACCGTCTGTACCATAGATATAGAGGTAGGAATATGAAAATTCGGTCTGCAATTGCATGGATTTTGTGCCTGGTTACGGTGTTTGGCTTGCTGGTCATCCCGGCATCGGCCACAGAAGAAACGGAAGAGAATATTATGTCAACCAATGGCAGCTACGGTTTGAATGCTTCCACGGCCTATATGGGAACGGGGAAACTGGCGGACAAGGTCAAATCGGTGTTTATGTACGAAACCACCAGCGATACCTTGCTGTATAGCTGGAACAGCGATACCCAGGTCCACCCCGCCAGTTTGGTAAAAATTATGACTGCGCTGTTGGTTTTGGAAAACTGTGATCTGCAGGATGTCACCACAGCCAGCGAATCGGCTCTGCGCCACATCGGCAAGCAGGATGTTTCCATCAATCTGAAACCCGGTGAGCAGATGAGCATAGAACATTTGATGTACGCCATGATGGTCTATGCTGCCAACGACGCTGCATCTGTGCTGGCCGAGCATGTGGCCGGGTCTGAGGAAGCCTTTGTGGAAATGATGAATACCCGGGCGCAGGAATTGGGCTGCACCGGTTCTGTGTTCTATAATCCCCATGGTCTGCACCATGATCAGCAGTTTATGACTGCCAGGGATTGCTGCCGGATCATTCTGGCAGCTATGGAGTACGAGATGTTCCGCACTTTGTTCTGCACGGAGTTTTATATCCTGCCGGCAACCAATATGTCCGATGAGCGCCGATTGGTCACCAATAACTATTTGATCAATGCCGACTATGTGGGTATTTATCTGGATCACCGGGTTAAGGGCGGCAGAACCGGTCTGAACAACGATCAGAGCCGCAATATTGCATCGTTGTCCCAAAGCGGCGATATGGAGGTTTTGTGCATCGTAATGGGTGCAGAATCCGTTATCTCGTCCAATGGCTATTCCGTGGGCGTTTACGGCGGCTTCCCCCAAACCATATCCCTGCTCGACCAGGCCTATGCCAATACTGCCCGGCGGCAGATTATTTGTGCCGATCAGATTTTAAAGCAGCAGCCTGTGAACAACGGCGATAATCACGTTTTCTATTACAGCAAAGAAACCTGCATGGCAATTCTGCCTGCGGATTATTCTTTAAATGAGCTGGATTTCCGCTATACCCAAGTGCCCGGCAGTATGGATGCGCCTATTACCAAGGGGCAGAATATGGCAAATCTGCAGGTTTGGTATAAGGGCAGTTGCATTGCCGAAACCGATGTTTATGCTGCCAATGATGTGCCCCTTGCCTATGCCAAGGGGGCTGTAATCGCAAAAAACGGCCGCGTGGGCAGGATAATTTTCATTGTTTTGCTGATTCTTGTGCTGCCTGTTGCGGTGGCGTTTGGCGTGCTGCTTTTGATGCGCCTGACTGCCCAACGAAAGCACCGCAACCGCAGAAGAAGCAGAAGGAGAGCTTGATATGTCCCAATGGAATGAACTGAAAGCACAATGCCTGCAATGTCAAAAATGTCCCTTGCATACGACCCGTCATCAGGTCGTGTTCGGTGTCGGTCGGGAAAATGCAGATATTATGTTTATCGGCGAAGGCCCGGGGGAGCAGGAGGATCTGCAAGGCGAGCCTTTTGTAGGAGCTGCGGGGAAACTATTGGATGATATGCTGTCCATTATTGATGTGAATCGGACAAACTGCTATATTGCCAATATAGTCAAGTGCCGCCCGCCGATGAACCGCGATCCGAAGGATGAAGAACAGGATGCCTGTATAGCCTACCTGCAAAAGCAGATCGAGCTGGTGAATCCGTCGATTATTGTCTGCCTTGGCAGAATTGCTGCAAAACGGATATTGGATCCGGATTACCGCATTACCAAAGACCATGGAAAGTGGCTGTGCCGCAACGGCGTATGGATGACAGCGATTTATCATCCGTCAGCGTTGCTTCGCGATCCTAACAAAAGACCGGAGACCTTTGATGATCTTCTGAGCATTCGCCAGAAATTGCGGGATGTCCACGCAAAACTATAAAAAGAACAACCGGGGTGCTGCATTGCCGCAGCACCCCGGTTGTGCTTATTGTGTTTCTTGGCTGGTCTTTTTCTTGCTGTGTTTAATCAGCATAATGATGCCGACGATTACACCGACCACCAGAACCGCTCCAATGAATGCAGCGGCCAGTATCAGAAGAATAAAAAGCAAAATGCCAAATGTGCTGTACATTCTCACGGATGTTACCTCCTTTTTGGGATAAAGAATTATTTTTCGTAGTCAAGAACTTCTTTTGCAATAAAGATGGGGCGGTCCTTTGTCTGCTCAAAGGTTCTGCCCACATATTCGCCGATAATGCCAATGCAGAAAAGCTGAATCGCCCCTAAAAGCAGCGTCAGAACGATGATGGTTGCGTAACCTTCGATCTCAATACCGATGAAGATTTTTTGGCATACCACAAAGATCATATACGCCAGGGAAGCTACGGCGGTCAGAAAACCGAAGAAGGTTGCCATACGCAAAGGCTTTGTAGAATAGCCGATGATGCCCTCGATGGCATAGTTCATCAAGGAGCGGAAATTCCACTTGGTCTTACCTGCAAGGCGTTCACAGGCGGTATAGGGGATAAAACAGGTGTTGTAGCCGACCCAGGCGAAAATGCCCTTGGAAAAGCGGTGGTATTCTGTCAAATCAATGATGCTGTCGGCAACACTTCTGCGGATCGTGCGGAAGTCGCTGGCATCGGATTTGAGGGTGATGTTGGAAAGTCGGTTAATGAGCTTATAAAAACTCTTTTTGAAGAAGGAAAGGATCTTGCCTTCTCCCCGACGGTCCTGGTAGGCTGCCACGATATCGTATTCCGGCTGCTCGTCGAGAATTTTTACCATATCCCGTACGATTTCCGGACGCTGTTGCAGATCTGCGTCGATAAAACTGATATATTCGCCGCTGGAATGGGTCAAACCGGCGTAAATGCCTGCTTCCTTTCCAAAATTGCGGGAAAAGCTGACCACCTTAACAGGGCATTTTTGTGCTGCGTGAATTTTGCGCAGATTGTGCAGCGTGGCATCCTGGCTTCCGTCGTCAATAAATACGATTTCATAATCGTAGCCGCAGCCGTCAAAGGCAGCAATGGTTGCTTCCTGGAAAGCGGCTACATTTTCCGCTTCGTTGTAACAGGGTACGACAAGTGAAAGTTTCATTTGGAATCCTCCTGATGGATATTAACCGTTGGTAGCGGTTCCGTCACCGCTGATGGGAATGGCTTCGCCCAGATATGTAGGCAAAGGCTTGAAGATTGTGGTGCCGATGTCCTTGACGCGAGCAAGCACTTCACGGCAGTCCCGGCTGAATTGCCCGCTGAAGCTGCGGTAATCAGAAGCAACGCCGTATGCCTCAATGCCCAGCTTGTTGGCAATATAGACCGCCCGGGACAGGTGGTACTTTTGGGTCACAATAATCATTTTCTTAACGCCGAAGATCTCCACAGCCCGGTACATACTTTCATATGTGGAAAAACCGGCGTGATCCATAAAAATATCGGTTTCGTCAATGCCGGCATCCAAGGCGTACTGTTTCATCACATTGACTTCGTCGTAGTCTTCTTGACCGTGGTCGCCGCTCATTAAGATCTTGGGCGCAGCGCCAAGATCAAAAATTTCCACACCCCGCTTTAGGCGATCTTCCAGCAAAGGGGAGGGCGCACCGTCCCATACACCGCAGCCGAGTACCATAATACAGTCAACATCCTCCAGTAAGGAGGCATCCTGCGGGGACAGGGTGTATTTGTCGGAATAGGAGATCATATGAATATTCAAACCTGCTACAACCAAAGCGCCGAAAACGCATAGGACAAAAAATGCCCGCAAAAACTTTTTGAATTTTCTCTTGTTCTTCATTTTTAATCACCAGCTATATCATAGCACATTTTTGAAAGAATAAAAGACTAAAAGCTGAATTTTGGTTGACTTTTTTTGCTGATTATGATATTTTTACTCCTGGTAAATGTTATGAAGGGGAGTTTCCTTCCAAAATGTCATTTCAGAGAGTGCGCGTTGGGTGAGAGCGCATATGGCATAGGCTGGATTGTCGCCCCGGAGCGGATTTCCTGAGGCTACTTTGTCATTCCGAGCCAGTGCGCACACTGGTGTGGGAATCTCAAAGTACAGCTTATTATATGAGATTGCCACGCCGCGATGCGGCTCGCAATGACATATGGTAGGTGGCAGTAGGGAAGTACGGGTCAGCCCGTTATAGCTGTTGAGTGCCCCGTTTGGGGAATTCAGGTGGTACCGCGGATTTTGTCAATTCCGCCCTGAGCAGATTTTGCTCGGGGCGTTTTTTAGTTTAAGGAGAGTGTTTTTATGGCAAGAGAACTGCCCAAGGTTTATGAACCCCAGCAGGTAGAGCAGGATATCTATAAAATGTGGGAAGATGGCAAGTATTTCCGCCCGCAAAAGGGTAAGGATGCTAAGCCCTTCACCATTGTTATGCCGCCCCCCAATGTCACCGGTCAGCTCCATATGGGTCACGCGATGGATGCAACTTTGCAGGATACGCTGATTCGTTTTAAGCGGATGCAGGGTTATAATGCGTTGTGGCTGCCCGGCGTGGACCATGCCGGCATCGCCACCCAGATCAAGGTGGAAGAGGAACTTCGTGTTAAGGAAGGTCTGACCCGTTATGACCTGGGCCGTGAAAAGTTCCTGGAGCGTGTTTGGGACTGGAAGCACCAGTACGGCAACCGCATTGTGGAGCAGCAGAAAAAGCTGGGTGCGTCCTGCGATTGGGACCGTGCCCGTTTCACCATGGACGAAGGCTGCTCCAAGGCTGTCCGTGAGGTCTTCGTATCTATGTACGAAAAAGGTCTGATCTATAAAGGCAGCCGAATCATCAACTGGTGTCCCAACTGCGTTACGGCTCTGTCCGATGCAGAGGTGGAGTATGTGGATAAGCCCGGTCACCTGTGGCATATTCGCTATCCTCTGGCAGATGGCAGCGGCGAGGTGGTCGTAGCCACCACCCGTCCGGAAACTATGCTGGGCGATACCGGTGTGTGCGTCAACCCCAACGACGAGCGCTATAAGAGCATTGTTGGCAAGAATGTGATCCTGCCTTTGGTGAATAAGCAGATCCCTGTGGTTGCCGATGATTACGCAGAGATGGAATTCGGTACCGGCTGCGTGAAGATGACCCCCGCCCACGACCCCAACGACTTTGAAGTGGGTCTGCGGCACAATCTGGAGGTCATTCGTGTGCTGGATGACAACGGCGTTGTCAATAGCTACGGCGGCAAGTACGAGGGTATGGACCGTTACGATGCCCGTAAGGCTATCGTTGCCGACCTGCAGGAGCAGGGCTATCTTGTCAAAATTGAAGACCACGCCCATAATGTTGGCACCTGCTATCGCTGCCACAATGATGTGGAGCCGATCATCTCCGCCCAGTGGTTTGTTAAGATGAAGACACTGGCAGAGGAAGCCGTTCGCAGCGTCAATGACGGCGAAATCAAATTCGTTCCTGACCGCTTCACCAAAAACTATATGAACTGGATGAACAACATCCGCGATTGGTGTATTTCCCGTCAGCTGTGGTGGGGTCACCAGATCCCGGTGTGGTACTGCGCCGAGTGCGGTCATATGACCTGCAGCCGGGAAGATGCAACCTGCTGTGAAAAGTGCGGCAGCACCAATATCGAGCGGGATCCGGATGTGCTGGATACCTGGTTCAGCTCTGCCCTGTGGCCCTTTGAGACTCTTGGCTGGCCGGAAAAGACCGAGGATTTGGATTATTTCTATCCCACAGATGTGCTTGTCACCGGCTACGATATTATCACTTTCTGGGTTTCCCGTATGATCGTTTCCGGCCTGGAACATACCGGAAAAGCACCCTTCCACACGGTTCTGATCCACGGCCTCGTCCGTGACGATAAGGGCAGAAAGATGTCCAAGAGCTTGGGCAATGGTATCGATCCTCTGGAGATCATCGAAAAGTACGGCTGCGACGCCCTGCGTATGAATATGGTCACCGGCAACTCTCCCGGAAACGATATGCGTTTTTATATCGAGCGCTGTGAGGCAATGCGTAACTTTGCCAATAAGCTGTGGAACGCCAGCCGTTATGTGCTGATGAACCTGGAGGAGGATGCCAAGAACGAGCTTCCTGCCATCAGTGAGCTGACCATTGCTGATAAGTGGGTGCTGTCCAAGCTGAACAAGCTGATCGTTGAGGTCACGGAGAATCTGGAAAAGTACGAGCTGGGCATTGCGGTTTCCAAGGTCTATGACTTCCTGTGGGATACCTACTGCGACTGGTATATCGAGCTGACCAAGGCAAGACTGTACAGCGAGGACGCAAAGCAGAAGCAGACGGCTCTGCAGGTGCTTGTTTATGTGCTGGATCAGACTCTGCGCCTGCTGCATCCCTTTATGCCTTTCATTACTGAGGAAATCTGGCAGTCCATCCCCCATGAGGGCGATGCGCTGATCGTTGCTGATTGGCCTGTATTCCGTGAGGAGCTGAAGTTCGTCGCTGAGGAAGCACAGATGGAAGCGGTTATGGCTGCCATTCGCGCCATCCGTAACCGCCGGGCAGAGATGAATGTGCCGCCTTCCAAGAAGGCAGCGCTGTTCATCCTTACCTCCAAGCCTCAGGCATTTGCTGAAGGCGAAGGCTTTATGCAAAGACTGGCCTATGCTGACCAGGTGACTATGCTGGATAAGGAGCCGGAGAACATCGACGGTATGGTCTGCTGCACCACCGCCGATGCCAAGCTGTATATCCCCATGGGTCAATTGGTGGATGTGGCCAAGGAGCTGGAGCGCATCGAGAAGGAACTGGAAAAGGCCCAGAAGAACCTTTCCGGCCTTCAGAATAAGCTCAATAACGAGAATTTCGTAGCAAGAGCGCCCGAGGCTGTGGTAGCAGCCGAGCGGGAAAAGGCTGCTAAGGCTCAGGCTTTGATTGAACAGCTCACTGAAAGTGCGATTGCGCTGAAAAAGCTGTAAATCCAATCAATTTATGAAAAGGGATGCTGCATCATCGCGCAGCATCCCTTTGAAGCTTATAAAAAAGTTTCCCGCACAGGCTTTCCGAAAAGCCAAAATAGGGAAAACCCCAGTCTTTTTGTTGACTTTTAGGATAGGAAATGGTAGAATGCGAAAAGTGTCGTCATTAGGACGGAAGGGAGGAATTTTGTGGAATTGCTGAATTATAAGATCTATTCAGAGGATGGCTCGATCTCTTTGAAAAAGCCGGTCATGGTTTTTTTGCACGGTTTAGGAGGCGGTTATGCAAACTGGGTATTCCAGGTCCGTCATCTGAAAAAGCAGTATGATTTGCTGCTGATCGAACTGCCCTCCCACGGAAAAAGTAAAATTAAGATGTCCGATATGGAGCCGAATTTTGATACAGTTTCCTGCAAAATTATGGAGGTTTTGGATCATTTAGGCATCGAAAAAGCTACATTTCTCGGCGTTTCTCTGGGAACGCTGATCGTCAAGCATATCGTGCTTACATACCCGGAAAAAGTGGATAAATATGTGCTTGTCGGCCCTATCGGTAAATTCACATGGCTGCTCAAAGCCGCGATCCGGCTGACTATGCTTTTGCTGCCCATTGCACCGCTGAATTTTGTTTTGAAGCTGGTGTGCCTGGTGGTTATGCCCTATAAAAGCTTGGCATACGGACGCAATATCTTTTTGGCCTGCGCCCAGCGGGTGGAGAGAAAAGAATTTGTTGTCTGGTGCAAGGTAGTGCTGTCCTTTGCCAAGCTACAGGAAACCTATGTGAAAACCATGAAAGATGAGCCCGATGGCTTGTACATCGTCGGAGAACTGGATCATTTCTTCCGTACGATGCTAAGAAGCGATACGAAACGGATCAAGAATTTGGCTATCGTGGAAGACGCTGGCCATATTTGCAATACGGACCAGTATGAAAATGTGAATAAACTCATCGTGCAATTCCAGGAAACCGGCGCAATCGATAAGCACCCCTTCCTGGTTGGTTGATAGAAAAAAGCAAGAGGACGAAACCTCTTGCTTTTTTGTTTAGTTTTCCTTTGCTTTGCTGACCAAAATATTGGTAACAATACCTAAGATCAATGCGCAAGCGATGGAGGTCAGCTCCACCTTGCCGAAAGAAATGGACATCTTACCGATGCCGGCAATAAGAATTACGGATACTACAAATAGGTTTTTGCTCTGCCCCAAATCAACCTTTTGTACCATTTTCAGACCGCTGACGGCGATGAAGCCGTACAGTGCCACGCAAACACCGCCCATGACGCAGTTGGGAATAGAGGCCAGAAAGGTGACAAAGGGACCAAAGAAGGAAATCACGATGCACATAATTGCGGCAGTCGTAATAGTGACAACAGAAGCATTCCGGGTAATGGCTACGCAGCCAACGGATTCACCGTAGGTGGTATTGGGACAGCCGCCGAACAGCGCGCCCACCATGGAACCGACACCGTCACCCAATAAGGTGCAGTGCAGACCCGGATCTTTGAGCAGATCCTGACCGATTACAGAAGAAAGATTCTTGTGATCGGCAATGTGCTCTGCAAAGACCACAAATGCCACAGGGATGTATGCCACAGCCAAAGTTGCAAGGAACGCGCCGTCAATATCCCGGATACCCTCTGCAATTTTCAGGAAGGAAAAATCGGGGATGGCGAAAATATCCATATTGCGGAATACAGAGAAATCAAGGATCTGCAGGGCAGGATTGTCGGTGACAAGGCCGATGACCGTGAAGATGGCGCAGGCAGAATATCCAACCAGAATGCCCAGTACGAAAGGAATGAGCTTCATCATCCTCTTACCATAGACGGAGAAGAGAATCACAGCAAACAATGTGATCAGTCCGCAGATCAGTGCCACATAGGGATTGCATACAGGAACAAGCTCTACTTTTTCAGCAAGCTGACCGTCCTGAACCACTAAAGTGGTAATTTCGGACATAACTTTACCCTTGCTCAAGTCGCTGATCGCGTTACCGGCCAACGAAAGACCAATGATGGCCACGGTGGGGCCGATAACAGCGGGAGGCATCAACTTTTCGATCCAGTTGACACCGACGAACTTGATAACAAGGGCGATGATAACATATACGAGGCCAGCAAAAGCAGCACCGATCATCAAACCGGTATGCCCAGCAGCTCCGGAGGCAGCACCGGCAAAGGCGGCACTCATAGAGCCGAGGAATGCAAACGAAGAACCAAGATAAACGGGGCTTTTAAAACGGGTAAAAAGCTGGTAAATCAGAGTACCCATACCTGCGCCGAAAAGGGCGGCGGATTGACTCATACCGTTACCGATAATTGCGGGCACTGCGATTGTGGCGGCCAGGATTGCTAAGACCTGTTGGAAAGCAAAGAGCAAAAGCTGCGGGAATTTGGGTTTGTCGTTGATACCATATACCAGATTCATGTTTGTGACCTCCTTATGAAATTGTCCACGGAGGATTATACAGACGAACCTACCAAAATGCAAGAACTATTTTTTTCTTTTTTTTAGATTCTTCATTTTACGCCGGATGAATGATGCCATGCCCCCCGAAATTATGCTTCTTGACAAAAAGGTCTAAGTGCGATAGACTTAAAATGTAGGCAGGAATCTCCGACCGCAAAATATCAAACCGTGCGTGGGCGCTTTGCATTTTTTTGTACCTTTTTGACAAAGGAGGAGACTTTATGAAAAGAACCTTTACCTTCACAAAGAGACGATTGATAGGATTTCTCTGTTGGTCATTGCTTCCAACATTGGCAATCATCTTTGGCATCATGATTCTGACTTATGGCGTGCGGCTGAATTACGGTGCTTCCCTTGCCTTCATTGTGCTATCATTGCTTGCAATCGGCCTTTTGGCGTTGCTGATGTTTTCTAACTGCAAGAATGTGTGGAAGGCAATCCTTTCTGTTGTGTTTTTATACTGTTTTGCCACATCTTTTTTCTTTCTTACTTTTATTACAAGTCTCAAGCAGGTAAAGCATTATGAAGCAGAAGAACTAAGTCAGCATTACGAAACCGTATGTGCCGAAATGCCGCATATGCCTCAGTTATCCCAGATTGGACAGCCTGTCGATGTGGATTCTTATTATGCGCTTCGTAGCATGGGTATATTCTCCACGGAAACCGACTATCTCATCTGCCGTTACACACCGGAAGAATATAAACTTCAGAAAGCCGCCTTAGAGGAAAAATATGTTTTTCAGGAAGAAAACCTGGTGGGTTACCAGGGAAATGAGAACGAGCCTTCTGTACAGGTTGGGGATTACCGCTTCCGGATGCTGTCCGTAGAAGAATACAGCCTGGATTATCCCAAGTCTTTTGTGTTAATCGGATATTCCGATGATGCCTGCGAAATCGTATATATGGCACCATATTCCTTTGACCAGGATGACATATCCTCATTGGAAAACTATATTACATTTGATTGCGTCTGGGAATATGTTTTGAAGGAATCGTCCGAAGATTGAATTCGAAAGACAGGGGGAGGTTCTCTGTCGTGATGGTTAAAAAACACAAAACTGTCTTTGTTCCTTTGGGGATGCTGCTAAAACGCAGCATCCCCTTAACCATACTGTTGGTTGAGTTTGGCGCATTTGCCGATATTGTCATTGACAGCATAATAAATTCCCACTAAAATTGAACATAAAGTAAAGGAGGGATTGCTATGGGACAAGTGCTTTCTACCGACGGCCTTTGCAAACAATATAAAAAGCATATGGCAGTCAATGCAGTCAATATGAACATTGAAAAAGGGGATATTTACGGCTTCGTGGGGGAGAATGGATCGGGCAAAACTACCGTCATCCGATTGATTACCGGGTTGATTTTCCCTTGTTCCGGCAGCTTCCGGCTTTTTGGAGTGGATAACCGTTCCAAAGAGATCGGCAAAGCAAGGAGCCGCGTGGGCGCAATCGTGGAAAACCCATCTATCTATATGAATATGTCTGCCTACGATAACCTCAAAACCCAGTGTACCATCTTGGGCATAGAAGACGAGGGGAAAATTCAGTCTGTTCTTGCAGATGTGGGTCTTGCAGACCTCTATGGCGAAAAGAAACACGCAAGCAATTTTTCGTTGGGTATGCGGCAACGGCTGGGAATCGCGATGGCGCTGTTGGGGGATCCGGAGTTTCTGATTCTGGACGAACCTATGAACGGCCTGGATCCTGCCGGCATTGTGGGCTTGCGGGAACTGATTTTAAGGCTGAATCGGGAACGGGGGATCACATTTCTCATCTCCTCCCATATCCTTACGGAGCTTTCCTTGGTTGCCACCAAATACGGTATTATTTCCAAAGGCAGGCTGATTGAGGAAATCACGGCGCAGCAGCTGCGTAGCCGATGCGCCAAAACCACGGAGATCTGTGCGGACGATCCTCAAAAGCTTGCCGCGGTTGTAGAAAATGCCACCCGGAATGAATGGGAAATCACCTCCGACGGTGTAAAGATCCTGGGCGACACAGATTTAACAGCGCTGCTTTCTGCTGTTATCGATAGTGGTGTCAAGATTTTGAGTGTTCACTGTAATGAAACCAGTATTGAAGATTATTACCTATCTGTCATAGGGGGTGCAAAGCAATGACCGGTCTTTTGAAAGCGGATTTTCGCCGTGTTTTTAAGGATAAGCTGCTGCTTGTAATGGGCATTTTGGCGGTTGTGTTTGCGCTAATTACGCCGCTGCTTTATATAGTACTCCTGTCCGCCACCGAAATGGCCAATGATGAGATGGTAACCGGGATGCTTTCCGGTCTGATTACAGGAAAAGGCCAGTTCTTCGGTTCTTTCTCCATGGGAAACAATTTGGGACTGATTGCTCCTGTTCTGCTTGCCATTGTGCTGTGCAAGGATTTTTCTTACGGCACAGTCCGCAACAAAATTATCGCCGGAAAAAGCCGAAGCCAGATCTACCTGTCGCTGTTTATTACCTGCTCGGCGGTGCTCATCGGCGTGATGCTGCTCCACGCCTTTATCACCCTTGGCGTTAGCCTGATATTTTTCGATTACCAGCCTACTGCCTTCACCGTTGCGGATTTCTGGTATTTTTTGGCATCCTTGGGATTTGAAATTCTCGTCCTTCTTTTTGTATCTTCGCTGCTGTCCTGGCTTTGCGCCAGTATGAAGAATGTGGGCCTTGTGATTGTGCTATATGTGGCGATCGCTATGGTTCTTGTTATGGCAGGCAGCATCGCGCAGACGCTGATTTCGGTTATAGAAATGACAGGGGAGCATGAAAGCCTTGTTGCGTTGCTCCAATTTGCAAGCAGGATCAATGTGCTCAATTCTGCGGCCTATATAGGCACAGGAACAGAGTATGGCTTAAAGGATGTGCTGTATCTGACCATCCCTGCCTGCCTTGGAATCCTTGGCTTTGCTACCCTTGGCCTGTTTAAATTCAACAAGAAAGATCTAAAATAATGGAAACTGTCATCAATCTCCAAAGGGGCAGATCGTATCCGCCCCGACCGGGTTGCTGACCACTCCCATTCTGATAAAATCCCTACCGGGGCAAGAGAGTTATTCTCTTGCTCCGGTTTTTTTCTATGCCCCCGATTCCGACTGTAAATTTCAGTTCCGGCGGATATATTGGATTTATTACCAAAGAAGGGAGGAAACAAAGTGCATTTGACAAGCTTTTTGCAAAACGGTCAGCTTACAATCGTACTCACAGGGGAGATCGACCATCATTGCGCAAAAAAGTATATCGGCATCATTGAGGGGAAAATCGAAGCATACAATCCTCAAATCTGTGTCCTGGATTTCGGGGATGTAAGTTTTATGGATTCCTCGGGAATTGCGGTGGTGATCAACGCGCTGCGCGCAATGTCGAGGATCGAGGGAAAACTGATGCTCTCGCAGCTGCAAAATCAGCCGCTGAAGGTGTTCCGGGCATCGGGAATCGATAAGCTTGTAGATATTAAGGAGGTTTTAACGTGAAATTTGACAATTATATGGTTTTGGAATTTCCCAGCAGATCCTGCAATGAGGCCTTTGCCCGGTCTGCGGTGGGATGTTTTGCGGCACAGATGGATCCCACATTGGAGGAGCTGGGGGATATCCGCACGGCAGTATCGGAGGCGGTGACCAACTGCATCGTCCACGCCTACCCGGAGGGCTACGGCACCATCGTCTTGCGATGCCGTATTCTGAAGGACAATGTTTTGGATATCGTGATCAAGGATAAAGGCGTTGGAATTGATGATCTGGAGCAGGCCAAGCGGCCTATGTTTACCACCGGCGGATCGGACCGCAGCGGTATGGGCTTTACCATTATGGAGAGCTTTATGACATCCTTTGATGTGACATCCTGCCCGGGGAAAGGAACGACTGTACATATGCGCAGAAAGTTGCAGCGTCGCAAATGAGCAGTACGGAGGAACTGATTGCCAGATGCCAGGCGGGAGATGCCATGGCAAAAGAAATGATTTTGCAGGAAAATATGGGTCTGATCTGGTCTGTTGTGCGCCGTTTTACCGGCAGAGGGACAGAACCGGAGGACCTGTTCCAATTGGGCTGTCTTGGATTTATCAAGGCCGTGGATGGCTTTGATCCCCAGTTCGGGACACAGTTTTCCACCTATGCCGTACCGAAAATCGCCGGGGAGATCCGCCGCTTTCTGCGGGATGACGGTGCAGTGAAAGTTTCCCGCAGCCTGAAAGAGCGGGCGGCGCAGATAAAAGCAGCCAGGGCAGAACTGCTTGCACAGATGGGCAAAGAGCCGTCAGTTAGTGAGCTTGCGGCACAAACCGGACTGACAGCAGAAGAGATTGCAGAAGCGGAAACGGCAACTGCTGCGGTGGAATCCATTCATCAGTCTATGGGGGAGGACGGCTTTTGTTTGGAAAATGTTCTTTCCACAACGGAAACGGAGGAGGTGCTGATGGAACGGGTTTCTCTGCGACAGGCCATTGAAAAATTGCCGGAAAAAGAGGGGATGGTAATTAAACTGCGTTTCTTTCACGGATTGACCCAGGAACGGGTATCCAAAGTTTTGCAGGTCAGCCAAGTCCAGGTATCCAGGATCGAAAAACGGGCGCTGGTAAAATTAAGGGAAATGATGGATCCAAACCCATAGATTTTTTGCATAAATACTTGCAAGAATGGGAAAAAACTGTTATAATGCGTTTAAGTATATGCAAAAAGAAGACGGAGAAATTTTTATGTCCGAACCTCAATATCGGCTGGAAGGAATTGTGCATTCCCGCAATCAGGGAATGGAGGACTTTGAAGGTCCGCTGGATGTTATCTTCCTGCTGCTCAGTAAAAATAAAATAGAGATTCAGGATGTATCCATCACCGCCATCTTGGAGCAGTATTTGGCTTATCTGGATGAGATGAAACGGCTGGATATGGAGATCGCCAGCGAGTTTATTACCATGGCCTCCCATCTGATGCTGATCAAGACCAAGATGCTTCTGTCTGCAGCAGAGCAAGCAGAGGCGGAAACGGAGCTGGACATCCTGCGCCAGTCGCTGATCGAGCGCCAGCGCAAGGAGGCTATCGAGCAGATCCGCATAGCCATAACTGTCCTGGAACCTCGCAATGAGGTGGGCCGCTGCATCTTCACCAAGCAGCCGGAACCCCTCCGCCGGGATGAAACCTACCGCTATAAGCACGAGCCGGAGGATATGCTGCGGGCGTTGGATGAGATATCCGAAAGAAATCAGCGCCGCCTGCCACCGCCGACTGTGAATTTTAAGGGCATTGTAGGCAAGGAGCCTTACCCCGTTACCAAGAAAGCCACAGAGCTTGTCCGCCGCCTGGTGCTGCGGGGGATTGACCGATTGAAAAATCTGTTCAAGGGTAGTAAGAGCCGGTCGGAGATCGTTGCAACTTTTATTGCAATTTTAGAGCTGTGCAAAACGAATTCCGTTGTTTTGGAAGACGACGATTTTGGCGATAATCCCAATGTACGCCTGGTGAAAGAACCGGAAAAACAAGTTGAGGAGATGACTTAATGGAATACGAAGAATTGCAAAGGGCCATTGAAGCCATCTTATTTGCCGCTGGTGAGCGTATTGAAATTTCCCGCCTTGCTGCTGTTTTGGAAACAGACCCCAAGGATGTGGAGAAAGCCACGGATGCCCTTGCTGACGAGCTGGCCTTTGGCCGTAGAGGAATCCGGATTTTGAAGCTGGAAAAAGGCTATCAGATGGTCTCCTCCGGCGAAATGGCAGACTATATCACTGCCGCCCTGGAAACCAGAAAACCGCCGAAGCTTTCCTCTTCACAGCTGGAGGCGCTGACGATTATTGCCTATTATCAACCGGCTACAAAAGCTATGGTCGAGCAGATCCGCGGCGTGGATAGTTCTTATTCTATCAGCGCCCTTTTAAACAAAAAACTTATCGAAGATGCAGGCCGGCTCAATGTACCCGGACGGCCCATTTTGTATCGCACGACGCCCAATTTCCTGCGCACATTCGGATTGAGTTCCCTGGATGAACTGCCGGAGATCGAGAAAGTGAATTTTGGCGAGCCGGTAATGGTGGAAGAGGATCAGCAAACCATTCCGGAAGTGGTGGGAGAAACCGTGACCTGGGAGGAAAATCAATGACCGGCTGGCTGATTGCCGCAGGCGTTTTGCTGACGGTTTTGGCGTTGCTTCCGTTTCTGCCCGTTAGGCTGGATATTATTTATGACGAAGACGGCCTTTCCTATAAGCTTTTTTTGGGCCTTCTGAAAATCAGGCCGGAATGGTTGGAATCGGAGGAAGGTCTCAAGCCTCGTCTGAAGCGGGATGCTAAGGTCGTTACCCAAAAAGCCAAAAAGGCGGCAACCCAAAAAGACGGCGGCGATTTGTCCCAGTTTTGGCCTTTTTTAGAAGCCTTAGGGAAGTTTTTAAACGACCTGCGCAAAAAGGTTCGGATCAAAAAACTGGATATGACTTTGGTGATGGGCGGAGAAGACCCCTGTAATCTGGCGCTGAGCTATGGCAAGGCGTGGGCTGCTGTGGGCAATATTATGCCTGTGCTGGAACGGTTTTTTGTGATCAAAAAAAGAAATGTTCAGGTGCAATGCGATTTTTTGGCTGCAACCACAAAGCTTTATTTGCGGCTGCGGGCAACGATGTCGCTGCATCGTGTAATTCGATGGCTTGTACAATACGGTGTGAATGCATACCGTGAATATGAAATCCTTACAAATACAGAAGAAGGCGGTGCCGAATTATGAATAATAACGTGTCCAATATGCTCGAAAGCACAATGGCAAAATTGCGGGAAATGGTAGATGTCAATGCGGTAGTGGGTGATCCCATCGTGATTGACAGCTCCGTGACCATCATTCCCATCTCCAAGATCACAGCCGGATATGCCGGCGGCGGATCCGACTTTGTTCCGAAGAATGCCTCTGCTCACGGCAATCCCTACGGCGGCGGTGTGGGCGCCGGTCTGAATGTTACCCCCATTGCTTTTTTGATCGTCAAAGACGGCAATGTCCGTATGCTGCCTGTGGCGCTTCCTGCCAATACTACAGCTGACCGTCTGGTTGAGATGATCCCCGAAACCTTGGATAAGGTCGTGGATTTTATTGATTCCAAGATCGAGCAGAAAAAGGAAAAAGAAGCCGAAAACGAAGAATGATTCTATCATTGCCGGTTATACTAAACCGGGTGATAGAAATGAAACGAATGATTACAGGGATGGCCGCTGCGTTGCTTGCTGCCATCCTTTTTCCCCCTTTTTCTGCAGCTGCCGTGTCTGCGCAGCACGCTATTGTGATGGACGGACAGACCGGCCAGGTGCTATACGAAAAGAATGCCGATCGGCAGGCGCTGATCGCCAGCACCACAAAAATCATGACGGCGCTGCTGATCTGTGAGCAATGCAATGTGCTTGACCGTATGGAGATTCCCAAAGAAGCGGTTGGGATCGAAGGCTCCTCTATGTATTTACAGGAAGGGGAGGTTTTGACACTCCAGGAGCTTCTGTATGGACTGATGCTGCAAAGCGGCAATGACGCAGCTGTGGCATTGGCGATTTATTGCGGCGGTACTGTGTCGGATTTTGCCCAGCTTATGAATGATAAGGCCCATCGGCTGGGAATGAAAAATACCCATTTTGTCAACCCTCACGGGTTGGATGCGCCGGGGCATTACTCCACAGCCCGAGATCTGGCGATTCTGGCTGCCTATGCTATGAATAATCCTCTGTTTGCCCAAACCGTATCAGCGAAGACGGTAACCGTTGGGCAGCGCTATCTGCGTAATCACAATAAGCTTTTGTGGCAGCTGGAGGGAGTAGATGGCGTCAAAACCGGCTTCACCAAAGCGGCTGGGCGGATCTTGGTATCCAGCGCAGTGCGGCAAGGCCGGCGGCTGATTGCCGTTACGATTAATGCGCCGGAGGATTGGAATGACCATAAATACCTGCTGGAGCATAGCTTCTGCGCCTATACGCCCCAAACCCTTGTGGAACAAGGACAGATATTGGGAACTGTGGAGGTCGCCGGGGGACAGACCGGTCGGGTAGCCCTTGTGGCATCGGAGGATTTTATTTATTCTATGCAAAAGACAGAAAGCTGGTCTATGGAACTGCCAAAACCCGGCTTTGTGTATGCCCCGGTGGTTCGGGATGAAAATGCCGGATATGCCCATATTTATATGGAGGGAAAGGCTGTAGGCAAGGTTCGGCTAACCTACGCAGATTCGGTGGAAATGGAAATTGTTCCGGCCTTACCCTGGTGGAAACGATTTTTCAGCGGAGGACAGCGATGAAAGAGCGAATACAAAAGATATTGTCCCAGCGGGGCGTTGCCTCCCGGCGCCAGGCAGAGCAAATGATTGCCGATGGCCGTGTGCGATGCAATGGCCAGGTCTGTACCCTGGGGCAGACAGCGGATGCCGAGATCGATGCGATCACCATAGACGGGAAAATGCTTCCGTCTGCCGGCTCTGCAGTGTACATAATGCTTCATAAGCCGAAGGGTTTTGTTACTACCCTTTCGGATGAAAAAGGCCGCAAAAATGCCGCAATGCTGGTTGCAGATTGCGGGCAGAGAGTGTATCCCGTGGGCAGATTGGATATGGATTCAGAGGGACTTTTGCTGTTTACCAACGACGGAGAGCTGGCTAACAGACTGATGCACCCCAGCCACCGGATCAATAAGGTCTATCAAGTTCACGTCCGTGGTTTTTGCGAAGACGGGCTGCGCGCATTGCACCGCCCTATTGTGCTGGACGGCTACCGGATCGCACCGCCGGAGGTTCAGCTGATTTCCGCAGATGGTGATACCGCGGTGTTGCAAATTACGATTCACGAGGGCCGAAATCGCCAGGTGCGCAGGATGTGCGCCAGAGCGGGGATGCAGGTAAAACGGCTGATCCGCGTGGCAGAAGGCCCGCTGCAATTAGGCAGCCTACCCACGGGGAAATGGCGCTACTTGACACAACAGGAGATCGGAGAGATCAAAAAATGAACGAGGACATCCTATCTTTACTGGAATATAAAATGCCAACTTTCTCCAAAGGTCAGCGGCGTATCGCTGCGCTGATCCGAGAAAACTACGATAAAACAGCATTTCTAACAGCCAGTCAGCTGGGAAAGCAGGCCGGTGTCTCGGAATCTACTGTGGTGCGCTTTGCTATGGAGCTGGGCTATGAAGGCTATCCTCAAATGCAGAAGGCAATGCAGGAAACAGTTCTGAACACCTTGTCTTCTATGCAGAGAATGGGTGTTGCCCAGGATCGTATGGGAAATCGGGATATTATTTCCACAGTGCTGCAAAACGATGCAGAATTGCTGCGGCAGACGGTCCAATCTGTGGAACGGGCCGATTTTGAAAAGGCGGTAAATGCCCTGCTGTCTGCGAAAAATATCTATATTGTGGGCATTCGTTCTGCCGCTGCTATGGCTTCGTTCCTTGGATATTATTTGCAGCATATGCTGGACCGGGTACATATCATCACGCATACTGACTGCGGTATGCTACTGGAGCAAATGATCCATGTGCAGGCCGGTGATGCAGTGCTGGCTTTTAGTTTTCCCAGGCATTGCACAGCAACTTTGGAAGCAGTTGCTTATTGCCGCAGCGCAGGCGCAACGGTGATCGGTATTACAAACAGTTCCCTCTCACCTTTAACAGAGTTTTGCGACTGCGTGCTGCTGGCCAAGACCGATATGGTGTCGGTAGTGGATTCTTTGGTAGCACCTATGAGCCTGGTGAATGCGCTGATCGTGGCATTGGCAGCAGAAAAAGAAGAGACTTTGCGCAGCAGGCTGGAAAAACTGGAAACCATTTGGCAAAGTCACAATGTTTATGAAAAAAACGGTGAAAACCTATGATTTATGATGTAATTGTTGTGGGCGGTGGCCCGGCAGGAATGTTTGCATCCATTACCGCGGCACAGCAGGGAAATCGTGTGCTCCTTTTGGAGCGAAATGACCGCCTGGGCAAAAAATTGCTCATTACAGGAAAAGGCCGATGCAATGTAACCAATGCCTGTTCTGCCCGGGAAGTATTGGAAAATACGCCGCGAAACGGCAGATTTTTATACAGCGCAATGGAGAATTTCCCTCCGGATGCCATTTGCCGCTTTTTGGAAGAAAACGGCTGCGCACTGAAAACAGAGCGGGGAAACCGGGTGTTTCCTACCAGCGACCGTTCCCAAAGCGTCCTGGACTGCTTGCAGCAGACAATGCGCCGTTTGGGGATTACTGTGGAATTTGGACGGGTTCGTCAGATCACACTGCAAGACGGTGCGGTATCCGGCGTAAAAACGGATAATAAGCAGTATGCTTGCCATCGTGTGATCCTGGCTACGGGAGGCGTCAGCTACCCCGCCACCGGTTCTACGGGCGACGGCTACGCCATTGCCCGGCAACTGGGACATACCGTGATCGAACCGCAGGGCTCTTTGGTGCCGCTGGAAACTGCGGGGACATACTGCCAGCAAATGCAGGGGCTTAGTCTGCGCAATGTGGCAGTCAAGCTTCTGGATAAAAAAGGTAAGGTTTTATATAAAGACTTCGGGGAATTACTCTTCACCCACTTTGGCGTTTCCGGCCCAACGGTGTTGTCTGCCAGCGCTCATTTAAAAGGGGAGGGATGTATGCTTCAGATCGATCTGAAGCCTGCCCTGGACGAGTCAAAACTGCAAGAGCGCATTCTGCGGGACCTGCAGATGTACCGCAACCGATCCATGGAAAATGCGCTGACAGACCTGCTGCCCCGTTCTATGATCCCTGTTGTTTTGCAAATGCTGGAGATTCCCGCCCAACTTCAGGCCAACTCCTTGAAAAAAGAGCAGCGCCAGGCATTGATCGCCTTGCTGAAAGCCTTCCCGGTGGAAATTTCCGGAAGGCGTCCTGTGGCGGAGGCAATCATTACCAGCGGCGGAATCAAGACTTCGGAAATCGATCCGAAAACCATGCAGTCAAAGCTGATAGGCGGACTTTATTTTGCCGGAGAAATCATCGATTGCGACGCTTATACCGGGGGATTTAATCTGCAGATTGCCTGGGCGACGGCTTATGCAGCAGGGATGAATGTGAAAACCGGCATTGACAAAGTGGGTACGATGTAATAGAATACTAACAGCATTCCAATCAGAAAGAAAAAGCATATTGGAGGAAGAAAAATGTACGAGAAATTAGTTTCTTATGCCGTAAAGCAGCTGGAATTGTCTGCTGAAGATATCCATCCCGACAGCACCTTTGAAAGCCTGGGTATTGACTCCCTGGATGTGGTTGAGATGATTATGGATCTGGAAAACGATCTGGGTATCGAACTGGAAATGGAAAATCAGAAGATTGCTACTTTCCAGGAGCTGGCTGATTTTATCGAGTCTAAGCTGAACTAAATAACATACCTTGCTACGGCAAACCGGCTCGTAACAAGGTCGCACTAGTCGGGGAGATAGCGGTGCCCTGTTGCCTGCAATCCGCTATAGCAGGGATGAATTCCCACATGCGGGCGGTTCTGAAAGCTGTCTGGCCTGTTTGGAAAGTGTTGAGGGAGTGGTCCTGCGCAATGGGAGCCCGTGAACCATGTCAGGTGGGGAACCAAGCAGCATTAAGCGGTAATTCCCGTGTGCCGCAGGTGTGCCGATCCTGAGCTGACCGGACAGATACCGAGCGTTCAGACTGTTCAAATGTGGGTGTGCGATCTTGTTATGAGCCGGTTTTTTATGAATTTGGGAGGTGAATTGGATGTACCAGGCTTTGTACCGAAAATACAGACCTCAGACCTTTGACGATGTGGTGGGTCAGCAGGCTGTTACACAAACAATTAAAAATCAGCTGCTGACCGGGAAACTGAGCCACGCATATCTGTTCACCGGCTCCCGGGGTACGGGCAAGACCAGTTCGGCAAAGATTTTGGCCAAAGCGGTTAACTGCGAGAACCCGCAAAACGGCAATCCTTGTAACTGCTGCAATGCTTGCCGTTCCATCGATGCCGGTTCCTGTATGGATGTTTTGGAGATCGACGCAGCATCCAACAATGGCGTGGATAATGTCCGGGATCTGCGGGATGATGCCGTTTATTCCCCGTCTCAGGTGAAAAAGCGGGTGTATATCATCGATGAGGTGCATATGCTCTCCATCTCCGCCTTCAATGCCCTTTTGAAGATCATTGAAGAACCGCCGGAACATTTGCTGTTTATTCTGGCAACCACGGAACTGCACAAGGTTCCATCTACGATTTTGTCCCGCTGTCAGCGTTATTCTTTCCGCCGGATCAGCCAGGAGGATATTGCTGCCCGGCTGCAGTATGTGGCCTACCAGGAGGATATCGAGCTGGAGGATGCCGCAGCGCGGATTTTGGCCCGCTTGGCCGATGGCGGTATGCGCGACGGCTTGAGCCTGCTGGATCAGTGCGCATCGGCCACCGCCGGTGAGCTGACGGCAGACCGGGTCTATGGCTGCCTGGGCATTGCCGGCATCCAGGAGTGCGGTAAGCTGATGGGGCATATTGCCGATCATAATACTGCCGGGGCATTGTCTCTGTTTAATCGCTTTTATTCCGAGGGCAAGGATTTGGGCGCGCTTATGGACGAGCTGGCCTGCTTGACCCGGGATTTGATGATTATGAAAACTGCTCCCAAAGAGGGGATCACGATGCTCTCCGGCGTAGCAACTGACCGGGAGGTGCAGTCGCTGATCCAGCGTTTTAGTATGGGCGAGCTGACCCGTATGCTGGGGATTATTCAGCAGACAATGGATGGCTTTGTGCGCAGCACAAGCCGCCGGGTAGATGCAGAGCTATGCGTCGTTAAGCTGTGCCAGCCGGAGTTGTCACTGGATGCAGAAGCCTTAAATGCCCGCCTGACCCGTATGGAAGATCAGTTGCGCAGCGGCGTTTTGACGGTTAGTGCGCCGGCGAAGAACGCAGACACTGCTGCACAGGAGGAAGAATATCCGCCTGCACCGGATGACCGGGACGCACCCCCTGCACCGGAGGAAATAGCACCGATGAAATCGGATGCGCCGGCAGGCTTCTGGGTGGATCTGGTAAGCCAGGCCCGGCGTGAGCTGCCTCCGACCCTGTTGGGATTCTTCACAACTGCCCCCAATTCTCCCGTTCAGGGTACGGTGCGTGACGGCAAGCTGATTTTGCTGTGCACAAGCCAGTATGAATTGGAAATGGTCAATAAACCCAATGTACTGGAACTGTTTGCAAGAAAAGCATCTGCTTTGTTGGGGCGGCCGGTCCGGGCAGAGGCAACTACTAAAAGCGCAAATAAACCCAATTCCCACCAGCTGGAGGAGCTGCTGAGCTTCGGCAGAGCCAATTCCGGCATTATCAATATCAAAGAGTAACGAAGGAGTTCAAATTATGGCAAAAGGCGGTTTCCGGGGTATGCCCGGCGGAATGAATCAAGCTGCGATGATGAAGCAGGCGCAGAAAATGCAGCAGGAAATGCTTCGTATGCAGGAAGAAATGGAGAATAAGACCTACAGCGCCACCACCGGCGGCGGTATGGTAACAGCTACGGTGACCGGTAAGCACGAGGTGAAGGACCTGGTGATTAATCCCGAGGCAGTTGACCCCGACGATGTGGAAATGCTGCAGGATATGATCATTGCAGCGGTCAACGAGGCTATGCGGGCTGCCGATACAGACGCTGCCAACAATATGTCCCGTATGACCGGCGGACTGAACCTTGGCGGTTTGTTCTAAGGAGGCAATATGCAGTATTTTCCCGCAGCTTTGCAGGATCTGACGGATCAGTTTGCACGGCTTCC
The DNA here is from genome assembly GCA_017380435.1 of Oscillospiraceae bacterium. Classification (GTDB taxonomy): domain Bacteria; phylum Bacillota; class Clostridia; order Oscillospirales; family Oscillospiraceae; genus Faecousia. The sequence continues at coordinate 51,870 of JAFODZ010000059.1, read as the reverse complement.
GGGCATTGGCGGTAAAACTGCCCAAAGACTGGCCTTTCATGTACTGAGTTTACCGGGACAGGAGGCGCAGGCGTTTGCCGATGCGATTTTGGAAGCAAAGAAAACTGTCCATACCTGCCCGGTGTGTCAGAATTTGACAGACCGGTCGGTTTGCCCTATTTGTGAAGATGAAACTCGGGATCACAGTGTAATTTGCGTGGTTGCAGAGCCGAAAGATGTCATTGCCATGGAGCGCAGTCGGGAGTTTTCCGGTGTGTATCATGTGCTGCACGGCGTTATTTCCCCGCTAAATCATATTACACAGGACGATATCCGGATCAAGGAACTTCTGCAAAGAGTTGCAGATGGGGAAGTCCAGGAAATCATTATGGCTACCAACCCGGATACGGAGGGTGAGGCAACTGCTATGTATATCTCCCGGATTTTGCGTCCTATGCAAATCAAAGTGACCCGTCTGGCCTACGGCGTACCGGTGGGCAGTCAGCTGGAATATGCTGACGAGGTGACGCTCTCCCGTGCGTTGGAAGGTCGTCAGGAAATGTGAAAATAATCCCTGCCGAATGGTAATCCGGCAGGGAATTTTTTATAGCTTGGAATAGGTTTTGTCCAAAAATCTTTGAGAGCTGATCACAGCTCGCTTGTGGATGCCTTCGCCGATCTTACCGGCTTCATCAAAGGCAGTGACCTGGAATGTGATCACACTGCCATCTACTGCGGTGACTTCCGCCTCTGCCCAAATATCTAATCCAACAGGCGTTGCGCTCAGATGGTTGATCTGCAGATATGTGCCTACGGATGTCTTTTCTTCCGGAAGACAGTCGGCGATTGCTTCGCAGGCAGCGCCCTCCATCAATGCGACCATACAGGGCGTGGCATAAACCAGCAAGCTGCCGGAGCCTACCTCTAAAGCGGTATCTTCCCGTGCTACGGTACTGTGCACTTCACCTTTTAAACCGATTGTGATTTCCATATGCTTTCTCCATTCGTTTTTTCTTCTAATATAATCCATAAACAAACCGCGGTCAACAAAAAAAGATTGCTATTTAGGGAAGAATATCATATAATTTCATATTATTGAACTAAGTGAGGTGCTTATAGTGAAAGTCTATGACAAACTGAATCTGACTATGCTTTGTGACTTTTATGAGCTAACCATGGGTAACGGCTATTTTGAAAAGGGCTACAAAGACCGCATCTGCTATTTTGATGTCTTTTTCCGGCAATGTCCCGATGGCGGCGGCTTTGCCATAGCCGCAGGCCTGGAGCAGATCATTGAGTACATCCAGGAGCTGCATTTTGACCCGGAGGATATTGAATATCTGCGGGGCAGAAAACTCTTTTCTGAGGAGTTTTTGAACTATTTGGCGGATTTCAAATTTACCGGTGATATTTGGGCAGTTCCCGAGGGTACACCCATTTTCCCCAAAGAGCCGATTATGACTGTCCGCGCTCCGGCTATTGAGGCACAGCTCATTGAGACCTTTATTTTGCTGTCCATCAACCACCAAAGCTTAATTGCCACCAAGGCAAACCGGGTAGTTCGTGCGGCTCAGGGCAGGAGGGTTTTGGAGTTTGGCTCCCGCAGAGCGCAGGGTGCTGACGCTGCCATTTTGGGCGCAAGAGCGGCCTATATCGGCGGCTGTAACGGCACGGCCTGCACCATCTCCGATCAGCTGTTTGGTGTTTATGCAGGCGGCACGATGGCGCATGCCTGGGTACAGATGTTCGATACCGAGTACGAAGCTTTTAAGGCCTATTGCCAGATGTACCCCAATAATGCCACTCTGCTGGTGGATACCTACAATACCCTCAAATCCGGCGTTCCCAACGCTATTCGGGCATTTAATGATGTGCTCAAGCCCTTGGGAATTAAAAAGTGCGGCATTCGCTTAGACTCCGGCGATATGGCCTATCTGTCCCAGAAAGCCAGACAAATGCTCGACGATGCCGGCTGGACGGAGTGCGAGATCTCCGTTTCCAACTCTTTGGATGAGTACATCATTCAGGATCTGCTTCGCCAAGGCGCCCGGATCGATATGTTCGGCGTAGGCGAGCGGTTGATCACGGCAAAAAGTGAGCCTGTGTTTGGCGGTGTGTATAAGCTGGTGGCTGTGGAGAAGGATGACGGAACGGTAACTCCCAAGATCAAAATTTCGGAGAATACGGGCAAGATCACCAATCCTCACTACAAGAAGCTCTACCGCTTCTACGGCAATGATACCGGCAAGGCCATTGCTGACTACCTGTGCGTGTATGATGAAACTGTGGATGACAGAGGCGAGATGGAGATTTTTGATCCGGAAGCAACCTGGAAGACAAAGACAGTGTATAATTTTACCGCAAAGCAGCTCCATGTTCCGATTTTCCAAAATGGCAAGCTTGTCTATCAATGCCCTGAGCTGAGCCAGGTTCGCCAGTATTGCATGGAGCAGGTAGATACTTTGTGGGATGAAGTCAAGCGGTTTGATAACCCCCACAACTATTATGTGGATCTGTCTCAAAAGCTTTGGGATATTAAGTACGGCCTGCTGAAGCTGGGCGGCAAGAAATGAAAAAATCCTATGCCGTAGCATTGGGCGGTGTGTTTGCAGCCCTTGCGGTAGTCATTATGACGCTGGGCGGGATGATCCCGGTGGCTACTTATATTTCCCCGGTGCTTTGTATGCTGCTGCTTCAGTTTGTGAACACAGCCTGCGGCAGCAGGATTGGCTGGACATGGTACGCAGCAGTGGGAATTTTGAGCCTTCTACTCAGTCCCGATAAAGAGGCTGCGGCAGTGTTTGCGGCAATCGGGTATTACCCCATTGTGAAAAGCCGGTTTGACAAAATACCCGCAAGCTGGCCGGTAAAAGCCGTTTATTTCAATGCAGTGACAGTCATTCTGTATTGGATTTTGCTCTATCTCGTGGGGATGCCCCAGATTATTGCAGATTTTGAAGGAATCGGAATTTGGGGAATGGCTGCGGCATTGGTACTGGGAAATATCTGCTTTTTCCTTGTAGATAGGCTGCTGCAGATTATGGGAAGATTGACCAAAAAGTAAAGTGAGCGCATATGACATATTTTATAGAAACTTCGGATACCATCCCGGCCGGCTTAGGGTTTTCCCTGTTTGGCGGAATCCATTGTATGTGGCTGGCTATCCTCGTGATCACCGTGATTGCGAACAGTATTCTGTATCGTAAGCTGAGTCCGAAGGGGCAGGACCGTTGGCAAAAGATCGTTGCGTTTCTGATCGTTCTGGACGAAATGTGGAAGGTGATGTGGCTGATCATCGGCGGAAATTACTCTGTAAGCTATCTGCCGCTGCATCTTTGCAGTATCAATATCTTTTTGATCCTGCTGCATTGCTTTAAGCCGTCTAAAACGCTGGATAATTTCTTATATACGGTGTGTATTCCCGGCGCATTGGCTGCGGCACTGTTTCCTACGTGGACGAAGCTGCCTGTGGCGAATTTTATGCATCTGCACAGCTCTACGGTACATATTCTGTTGGTGTTGTATCCTGCGGTCCTGGCAATCAACGGAAAACTCAAAATCTCCTGGAAAGCAATTCCCCGGTGCCTCGGACTGCTTGTGCTGATGGCAATTCCTATCTATTTTCTCAATCTTTGGTTGGACACAAACTTTATGTTTTTGATGTATGCCAAATCGGGAAATCCACTATATTGGTTTGGTCAGAATTGGGGAAGTCACCTGTGGGGATTCCCTGTGCTGATCACGGCAATTATGCTGGTGATGTACGGCCCACTGGAATTGATTCGGCACTTGAGAAAACCAAAAACAGCATTACCTTAAATAGAACAAGCGGCGCTGCCACCAGGCAGCGCCGCTTGCGCATTTATAGCTGAACAAGGCCTGCATCCAGGAGCTTTTGCAGGCTCATCAATATGCCGGTTTTGGCGTGCAGCCAAGTTAAGCCACCCTGGAAATAAACTGCGTAAGGCGGACGGATCGGGCCGTCAGCGGACAGTTCAATGGAAGAGCCTTGCACAAATGCACCGGCAGCCATAATGACTTTGTCATTGTAACCGGGCATCTCCCAAGGCAGGGGATCTACATAGGAATCCACCGGTGCAGCGGCCTGAATGCCCTTGCAGAAGGCAATCATAGCTTCTTCACTGCCCAGTTCCACAGCCTGAATGATGTCGTGACGGCTCTCCGTTGCATTGGGAACACAATGAAAGCCTAAAGGCTCATACAGATTTGCTGCAAAGATCGCGCCTTTTTCAGCACCGGCAACCACCGTGGGAGCTAAGAAAAAGCCTTGGTATAACGCGGTCATAATGCCAAGATTTGCGCCGACCTCCTGTCCCAATCCGGGGGCAGAGAGCCGATAGGCGCAGCGGCTGACGCATTCCTGGGTGCCGCAGATGTAACCACCGATGGGAGCTAAACCGCCGCCGGGATTTTTGATCAGCGAGCCGACGGTCATATCCGCGCCCACATCGGAAGGCTCAATGGTTTCCACAAATTCGCCGTAGCAGTTATCCACCATTACCAGGACATCCGGCTTGACAGACTTACAAAATGCGATCAGCTCCCCAATTTGGGAAACGGAGAAGGTAGGCCGCGTGGCGTAGCCTTTGGAGCGCTGAATGGTGATCAGTTTGGTTTTTTCGCTGATGGCATTGCGGATGCCGTCGTAATCGAAAGAGCCGTCTGTCAGCAGATCTACCTGCCGGTAGGAAACGCCGTACTCTGCCAAAGAGCAGGGACTGGGGCGAATGCCAATCACTTCCTGCAGGGTGTCGTAGGGAAGACCAACCGGGGAGAGCAGCTCGTCGCCGGGCAACAGGTTTGCTGAAAGGGCTACAGTCAGGGCGTGAGTGCCGCAGGTGATCTGCGGGCGCACTAAGGCTGCTTCGGTGTGAAATACATCAGCATAGACTTTTTCTAAGTTATCTCTGCCCACATCGTCATAGCCGTAGCCGGTGGTGGCAGCAAAACAAACGGCGGATACCCGATTTTTCTGCATAGCAGAAAGGACCTTTGCTTGGTTGTACTCAGCAATGCTGTCAATCTCAGCAAAGCGGTCGGTCAGGTTTTTAATTGTAGCTTCGCCGTATTCAAATACTTTTCGGGAGATTCCCATTTGCTCATATCGTGCAATCAGCTCTTGCATTATCTCGTGACTCCTGTTTCTTATTTATTCGCCCTAAAGTATATAAAATCCCGCCCCGAATGTCAATATCGGGGCGGGAAATGGTTTATTTTCTGCGGCGTCCGAAGATGGAGAGCAGCCGTAAAACCTGGGCAAGGGCAACTGCGGTTGCAGCCACATATGTCATGGCGGCAGCGGAGAGGGTCTTTTTTGCGCCTATAAGTTCTGCATCGGTCAGAAGATTCTGATTGTCGATGGCGGTAATAGCTCTGCGGCTGGCATTGAATTCTACGGGCAAGGTTACAAGCTGAAATATCAGCGAGAGACTAAAGCATATAATGCCAATATAGATGAAAGCATAGGAAATTTCGCCCAGGAAGTTCAAAACAAGTCCAAGCAAAATCAAAGGCATAGCCAATTTAGAGCCGATATTGGTAACGGGGATGATGGCTGAGCGCAGCTTGATAGGGCCGTAGTTTTCGGCGTACTGCACAGCATGCCCTGCCTCGTGGCAGGCAACGCCGATGGCAGCGGTGGAGGTGCTGCTGTAAACATTTTCCGAAAGACGGATCACATTGGCCTTCGGATCATAATGGTCAGTCAGTTTTCCGGCCACCGGCTCAATGCGCACATTGCGCACGCCGCTGGCACGCAGAACTTCTTGCGCTGCCTGGGCACCGGTGATTCCCCGGGAACTTAACTGCTTGGAGTATTTCTCAAATGTGCTGTTGACCCGGGAACTGGCGATCATCGCAAAAATGATGCAGGGCAGAACAAGAAACAGATATGTGGAATCAAAACCGTAAAAATACATAGCAAAACTCCTTTCTTAATTATTATTATAGCCGAAAACGGAAGATATTCAAGGAAAATCCATAAAATAATGTCCTATAATCCATTCTTTACATTTTGTTCGGGGATATGTATAATACAGGATATGGGGAAAGAGGTGCGTTAATGGAAATTCTGCATTTGCTGGAAAAAATACGCAATCCTGTTTTGGATGCGCTGATGCTGATGTTGACAGAACTGGGCGGTGAGATCCCGGTGCTGGTGATTGCGCTGATTTTCTTCTGGTGCATCGATAAAAGGAAGGCTTATTACATTGTCTGTGTGGGCTTTTTAGGAATTCTTGCCAATCAGTTTGTGAAGATGCTCTTTCGTGTGCCGCGGCCCTGGTATCGGGACCCGAATTTTCATCCAGTGGAAGCAGCAAAAGAGGGGGCAGGGGGATATAGTTTTCCCAGCGGCCACTCTCAAAACGCAGTAGGTATCTTTGGCAGTGTAGCTGCTATGGAAAAGAACAAACTTCTTCGAATCGCTTGTGTGGCGGCTTGCTTGATAGTACCTTTTACAAGACTGTATCTGGGCGTTCATACCCCTGTCGATGTTCTCGTCGGTTCTGCCATGGCCTTGGTGCTGATGTTTGCTGTGCGGCCGCTGATTTTTTCCGAGGATGGAAAGAAAGTGCCTTATGTGTTAACATTCATGGCCATTTTGTCAGTCATTTATTTGGCGTTCATGCATATCTGGCCCAGCATTGTAGAAATTACAGAGGAAAATTATGCCAGCGGAATGGCAAATGCCTATACGATAGTAGGTTCTCTGTTTGGATTTTTGGTTGCCTACTTCGTAGATGCCAAATGGATTCGCTTTTCGGAGAAGGCGGTATGGTGGGCACAGCCGATTAAGATCCTGGGCGGTCTTTTGATCGTGCTTGCCATTCGAAAAGGGCTCAGCGCACCCTTAGCAAATTTGCTGGGGCAGAATCTCGGCAGAATGGTGCGCTATTTCACAATCGTGGTATTTTCCGGTGCAATTTGGCCGGTTGCTTTTCAAATTTTTCCTAAAGGGAAGAGAGGGTAAATTATGCTGCCTGTAAATGTAAAGAAATTAAAGGACAATGCGGTTCTCCCCAGCTATGAATCCCGGGAGGCTGCCGGCGCGGATCTGCGCGCTTGTATAGAGGAGGCTGTGACGGTAGAGCCGGGGAAAACCAGCTTTATTCCCACGGGCCTTGCAATGGAGATTCCTGTGGGTTGCGCCGGACTGATCTATGCCCGAAGCGGCCTTTCCTGCAAAAAAGGACTTGCGCCTGCCAATAAGGTTGGTGTCATCGATTCTGACTACCGGGGAGAAGTGATCGTAGCTCTGCATAACCACGGTCAAGATCCGCAAACCGTAAACCCCGGAGACCGGATCGCCCAGCTTGTGATCACGCCGGTGCTGACTCCCGGCTTCTGTGAGGTTGCGGAGCTGTCTGATACAGTTCGTGCCGGTTCCGGATTTGGTTCAACGGGAAGTAAATAGTTTTTTGGCTCCCTCATTTGAGGGAGCTTTCTTGCTGCCGACGGGGAGATTAAATGGGGACCTGTATTGCAGAGAATTTCATAAATTGTTACAAAAAATTTCAGTCTGTAACAATTGCATATTTTCGGTGTATGTGATATACTAAAGTGTAATCATACACCCGGAGGCGTTTATGACTGAAATGACAAATTTTCAGCGGGAAATTTCCCGTTTGTTACCCAATATCAAGCTGCTTTTTAATGAGCCCATGGCAAAGCATACCTCTTTCCGTATTGGTGGCCCGGCGGAGGTGATGGCGTTTCCGGAAAACGCCGATCAGCTTGCCGAAATTTTGAAAGTGTCCACAGTATTGGACATAAAGCCGGCTATAATTGGAGCAGGAACCAATATTTTAGCACCGGATGCTGGGTTGCCCGGATTAACCGTGTGCATTAAGGATAATTTGTCTGCCGTTGAAATGGTAGATGATACCCATATTCGGGCATCTGCCGGTGCAACGATGACCAAAACCGCAGTTTTTGCTGCCAATGCCGGTCTGTCCGGATTGGAATTTGCTCATGGTATTCCCGGATCGGTGGGCGGCGGTGTGTATATGAACGCCGGTGCTTACGGCGGAGAGATCAAGGATGTTTTTACCAGCGCTGAGGTGATGACCTACGACGGCGAACTGCGTACCTATACTGCTGATGAAATGGCATTTTCCTACCGGCACAGCCGCTTGGAGGAACAGCCGGGAATCGTTTTGAGCGCTGTGTTCGCACTGACACCTAAGCCTGCCGATCAGATCCGCGGCTATATGCAGGAGCTTGCCGCAAAGCGCAAAGCTTCTCAGCCGCTGGATAAGCCCTCTGCCGGTTCTGCGTTTAAGCGTCCTGTAGGTGGATATGCGGCAGCGCTCATTGACCAGGCGGGTTTGAAGGGGTACCGCGTAGGTGGGGCAGCCATTTCGGAAAAACACGCCGGTTTTGCTGTCAATTTAGGCGATGCAACAGCCGAGGATGTAAAAACACTTTTGCGCCAGGTTTCCCAAAAGGTCTATGAAGAATCCGGTATTCGTTTAGAGCCGGAAGTTCGCATTTGGTAATGTTTGATTTTTGATTTTACAGAAAGGAGGTCCCACGATGGCCAGCTCATTTTCTGCTTGTGCCAAGGCGGAGCTTTGCAAGAGCATTCCGCAAAAATCCTGCTGCGCGTTGGCAGAATGCTTTGGTATTCTGCTGTTTTGCAACAGTTTTGGCGCAGATGGCATCCGAATCATTACGGAAAGCCGGGAGTTTTCCCAGCGGTTGCCGAAATTATTTCGCAAGGCCTTTGGTGTGACCTTCGATCAGCAGCCGGATGAAGAATCTTCCGGCAAGCATAATTTCCAGATCACCAGCCCGGAAAAAATCGCGGTGATCATGGAAGCTTACGGCTTTGAACCCAATGGCACACTGTCGCTGCATATTAATCTTCCCATTGTGGAGGATGACTGCTGCCGTGCAGCCTTCCTGCGGGGGGCTTTTTTGGCAGGCGGCTCTGTAACCGATCCTGCCAAGGCCTATCATCTGGAATTCACCACGGTCCATCAGCGTGTTGCCCGGGAGGCCTATACGCTGGTGCAGGAGGTTTTGAATTTTGCGCCGAAATCTGCCAGCCGCGGCGGCGGTCAGGTTTTGTATCTGAAGCAAAGTGACCAGATTTCCGATTGCCTTGCCTATTTGGGGGCATCGGTTGCGGCTATGGGGATAATTGAGGCAAAGCTGGAAAAAGAACTGAACAATAAGGTCAACCGCCGCTGCAATTGCGACGAAGCCAATACCTCGAAAGTGGTGGTTGCGGCCCAGGAACAGATCGCCGCTATCCGCATTCTTCGGGAGCGGGGAGTGCTGGAGCAGCTTCCGGATAAGCTGCTGAAGGCAGCTATTGCCCGGGAGGAATACCCTGAATATTCTCTGTCTGAGCTGGCCGCGGTGATGGAACCTGCCATCAGTAAACCGGCTATGAACCACCGGCTGAAAAAGCTGGTACAACTGTCCCAGGAGGTGAGCCAATGAGCTTTGTGCATTTGCATGTACATACCCAATACAGCCTTTTGGACGGCGCCTGCCGGATCCAGTCTTTGATGGATCGGGTAAAGGAGCTGGGGCAGAATGCCGTTGCCATTACCGACCATGGCGTGATGTACGGCTGTATTGATTTTTATAAGGCTGCCAAGGCTGCGGGCGTCAAGCCCATTATCGGCTGTGAGGTTTATGTTGCCCGCCGGGGAATGGAAGACCGCATCCACGGCATCGACAATGATCCTTACCATTTGGTTTTGCTGTGTGAGAACAGAAAAGGGTATGAAAATCTTTGCTTGATGGTATCCGAGGCATTTAGCCGCGGTTTCTACGGTAAACCCCGGGTGGATATGGAGCTTTTGAAAAAATACCACGAGGGCCTGATTGCAACCTCTGCCTGCCTTGCCGGTGCGGTTGCGCAACAGCTTTTGAATGAGGATTATGATGCTGCGAAGCGCCATGCCCTTGCCCTGAGTGAAGCCTTTGGCCCGGATCATTTCTATCTGGAGCTGCAGGATCACGGCATCCCGGAACAGACCCCGGTGAATCAGGGCATTTTGCGCCTGGCCCGGGAAACCGGCCTTCCGCTGGTCATTACCAACGACGCCCACTATTTGCGCAAATCCGATGCTAAGATGCAGGATGTGTTACTTTGTGTGCAGACGGGTAAGACAGTAGATGATCCCAACCGTATGAAATTCCAGACCGACGAATTCTACTTAAAAAGCGAGGAAGAGCTTCGTGCGCTGTTCCCCGGCTGTGAAGAGGCGCTGCAAAATACCCAGCGCATTGCAGATCGCTGCAATCTGGAATTTGTGTTTAACGAGTACCATCTACCTTCCTTCCCGGTGCCGGAGGGCTACACCGATGAGAGCTATTTCCGTGAGGTCTGTATGAACGGCTTCCGGGAGCGCTACCCGGATGCACCGGAGAGCTACCGTGAAAGACTGGAATACGAGATTGGCGTCATCAGCCGGATGGGATATGTGAACTACTATCTCATCGTTTGGGATTTTATCCGCTATGCCAAAGAAGTGGGAATACCCGTAGGACCGGGGCGTGGCTCCGGCGCGGCATCCATCGTGGCATACTGTATGCATATTACAGAAGTCGATCCCATGAAATACGCGCTGATCTTTGAGCGCTTTTTGAATCCCGAGCGGGTCAGTATGCCCGATTTCGATACGGATTTCTGCCAGGAACGGCGGGGAGAAGTGATCGAATATGTGATGAAAAAGTACGGCGCTGACCATGTGGCGCAGATCGCAACGTTCGGTACTATGGCAGCCCGTGCTGCCATTCGGGATGTAGGCAGAGCCATGAACCTGTCCTATGCCCAGACCGATGTGGTGGCAAAGCTTGTGCCGACTACGGTGCATATCACGCTGAAAGAGGCTTTGGAGGTTTCTCCGCAGCTGCGTGAAATGTACGATACCGATGAAAAAGTCCGGGAATTGATCGATACGGCTATGTCCCTGGAGGGTATGCCCCGCAATACCTCCACCCATGCTGCCGGTGTGGTGATCACGGCCAAGCCGGTATGCACCTATGTGCCTCTGGCCAGAAACGACGATACCATCGTCACCCAATATACCATGACCACCATTGAAGAGCTGGGACTGCTGAAAATGGACTTTTTGGGCCTGCGAAATCTGACCGTTATAGAGGATGCTCAGAAGCAAATTCAAAAAGAAAATCCCGCATTTGATATTTCCCGGATTCCCGATGATGACCCGGAGACATTCCAAATGCTGGCTGAAGGCAAGACCCAGGGCGTGTTCCAGCTGGAATCTGCCGGAATTACCTCTGTGTGCGTCAATATGAAGCCTACATCCATTGAAGATATGACGGCTATTGTGGCGCTGTACCGGCCCGGCCCGATGGATTCTATTCCGAGGTTTATTGCCAACAAGCTGGACCCGCGAAAGATCACCTATAAAACACCCCATCTGGAACCGATTTTGAAGGTTACCTACGGCTGCATTGTCTATCAGGAGCAGGTTATCGAGATATTCCGGTCTTTAGGCGGCTATACCATGGGACAGGCGGACAACATCCGCCGTGCCATCTCCAAAAAGAAGATGCAGGTCATTGAGTCGGAGCGGAAGGTGTTCGTCTATGGTGACCAGGCGCAGGGGATCCCCGGCTGTATCCATAAGGGCATCCCGGAAAGCGTGGCCCAGTCCATTTATGATGAGATCGTAGATTTTGCCAACTATGCTTTTAATAAGGCCCACGCAGTTTGCTATGCGGTGGTATCTTACCAGACGGCATACTTAAAATGTCACTATCCCCACGCCTATATGGCAGCACTGATGACCTCTGTGCTGGATAATTCCGTGAAAATTTCCGGCTATATTGCAGAGTGCAAGGAAATGGGAATTGAAACCTTGCCTCCGGATATCAACCATTCTGACGATCATTTTACCGTGGAAAACGGTGCGATTCGTTTTGGTATGGGCGCTGTCAAGAATGTGGGTCGCGGAATGATCCGCAGTATGGTAGCCAAGCGGGAGGAAGGCGGCCCCTTCCGGTCTTTAGAGGACTTTTTGCAGCGAATGGGTGACGAGCTGAATAAGCGCGCCGTGGAGAATTTCATAAAGTGCGGCGCGATGGATGGCTTTGGCCACCATAGAAGTGAGCTGCTGGCTGTTTATGAAGCAATGATGGATTCCATCTCTGCGTCCCGGAAGAAGAATCTGGAGGGGCAGATGGGATTGTTCGCTATGCTGCAAAATGATGATCCTGCCATCAGTATTCCTATTCCCAGTCTGCCGGAGCGAAGCAAAGCAGAGCTGATGCTGATGGAAAAAGAGACAACGGGTATCTATCTGTCCGGTCATCCTATGGACGACTATCGGGCGTTTTTAAAGAATACCCATGTGGTACCTATCGGTCAGCTGATGAGCGAGGACAGCAACTACCAAGACGATCAGATCGTCAGTGTTGCCGGTGTGGTGCAGACGGTAAAAATGAAGACCACCCGCAACAATTCCATGATGGCCTATGTCACATTGGAGGACGATACCGGTTCTATTGAGATGCTGGCGTTTTCCAATACCCTTAGCCAGTATGGCAGTTATTTGCGGGAGAATGATCCGGTTGTCATCACCGGCAGATTCTCCGTCCGGGATGATAAAGAACCGCAGATTGTGGTAAACCGTGCCCGTCCGATGTCGGATTATGCCCAGGGCGCTGCAATCGAGGAGGATACCTCTGCGGTGGTAGAAAAGGGTACACTGTACCTGCGCTTGCCCAGCGAACAAGATTCCCGGTTTGGAAAAATCAAAGCGATTTTGAATATGTTCCCCGGAAACAATTCTGTGGTTGTGTATTTTGCGGACACCGGTGTCCGCCGGGGCAGCAAATGCGCCCTGTACAAAACCATGCTTGCAGAACTGCGGTCGGTTTTGGGACAGGAAAATGTTGTAATACAATAAAGCAAAGGAGGTGCCGGTATGAAGAGTAAGGCGCTAATTGCAGTCATCCTAATATCGGCGCTTATGCTGTGCGGCTGCCAAATGCTGACGGTTGATCAGATGTACCAGCCGCCCAAGCGTTCTGAAGATTTCAATCGATTGCAATCGGTGATCAACAGCGCTATCGGTGATATGGAATACAGCGCCCCGCTATCCGGAGAAAATCAGCAGATCGTGCAAACTGCCGATCTCTACGGCGACGGTGTGGCAGAGTGCTTGCTGTTTGCCAGAGGTGGGGAGGATCACCGCCTGCACATTCTTATTTTCGATTTGCAGGGGGGCGAATATGTCCACTGTGAAACCATCGATTTGCCCGGTTCTGCCTTTGATAAGGTGGAATACGCCCAAATGGACGGAAGGGCTGGCTTGGAGCTGATCGTGGGAAGTCAGGTTAGCAACAAAGTTTCCCGTTCTGTGTATGTGTTTACCTTTTCCGGAGGGGAAGCGGAGCAGCTTGTTATGGAGGACTACCGCAAATTCCTTGCGGTGGATCTGAATTCTGACTCTTATAGTGAGCTGTTCGTCCTGCGGGGCGGTGATACCCAGTCGGATAAAGGAATCGTGGAACTGTTCCGCATGATTGACGGCGTGATGGAGCGTTCTGTGGAACTGAAAATGTCGGGATCCGCGGACAATCTGAAACGGATCTATGCCGGTCAGCTGCAGGACCGAAAGACGGCGGTCTATTTGGCAAGTGCGGTGGATCACGATACGCTGATCACCGATGTCTTTACTATAGCCGACGGCGTGTTTACCAATGTATCCCTTTCCAATGAAACGGGAACCAGTGTGCAGACAATGCGAAACTACTTCGTATATGCCGACGACATCGATTCCGACGGCGTAATGGAGCTCCCCAGCTTGCTGGAAATGCGCTCCATTGATATGACCTGGCATAATAACGGCCAAAGCCTGATCCGTTGGTATTCCATAAATGCAGCCGGGGAGGAGATCGACAAACTCTATACCTACCACAACTTTATCGGTGGTTGGTATCTGCAGATCGACAGCGGTCTGATCCACAGAATCAGCGTGGTAGATCTGGGCAACATTTGTGATTTTTACATTTGGGATAACGGCAGTCCTGTGAAGGTGCTGTCTGTCCATGCCTTGACCGGTCAGAGCAGAGAGGAGCAAAGTACCGCAGAAGGCCGCTTTGCGCTGTATAAGGGAGAATCAACCATTTATGCAGCCAGTCTGGATGAGGAAGCGGAATATTACGGCTTCACAAAAGAAACGGTTCTGCGCAGCTTTTATATGATCCGCGAAAACTGGAACACCGGTGAGACCTGACCATAAGGAGACAGAGAAATGAAAAAGGTACTGATTTTAGAGGATGAAGAGAATATCCGCAGCTTTGTGGTGATCAATCTGCAAAGAGCAGGCTATGAAGCCATCGAGGCAGCCAACGGTCAGCAGGCGCTGGACTGCCTGCGGGAGCATCCCGATGTGGGCGTGGCGATCCTGGATATTATGCTGCCGGATATGGATGGTTTTGAGGTTTGCCGCCGCATTCGGGCAACGAGCAAGAAAATCGGCATCATTATGCTGACAGCCCGCACCCAGGAAATGGACAAGATCACCGGTCTTATGACCGGCGCGGACGATTATGTGACGAAACCCTTTTCTCCCGCGGAGCTGACGGCGCGCATTGATGCGCTCTACCGCCGTATCGGTGGCGAGAGCGGGATCGCATCGGATTTTCTGACAAAGGGCCCGTTTATTATGAACCTGCGTAACCATACGCTGGAGAAGTCCGGGGTTCAAATCAAGCTGACGCAGGTGGAATATGCCATCATGAAGCTGTTTATGCAGAATCCCGGAAAGTCCCTGTCCAGAGAGGACATTATGGCCAGCGTTTGGGGTCGGGATTTTGAAGGCGAACTGAAAATCGTGGATGTGAACATTCGCCGCCTGCGCATTAAAATTGAGGACGATACGACCAATCCGAAGTATATTACTACGGTATGGGGCCATGGCTATAAGTGGGGGGCATAACGAATGACCGTATTTAAGGTCAAAGGTCTTCGGCGCCGGTGGCTGCTCAATACGGTCAGTGTGGTAACAGCACTGGGACTTGTGTGTGTGTTGGGGATCACCGCAGCCTTCGCGGCATATTACTATTCCGCTATGGATTCGGATATGCGTTACCGCGCCAGGACAACGGCAGATTTCTTTGCCAACTATCAAAATTTGAATTATAACGATTATTACCAATCCTGCATCAAATACGCCAATACCTTTGAGGATAAAAACGATATTGAACTGCAATTTATCAATACAGAGGGCGACCTGATCGCCTCATCCTACGGGCAATGGTCTGTGGAAGTACTTACTACCACCGATATCTCCGAGGCAGTCAATACCCGTGGAATCTCAAGCTTCAAAGGGAAAAATCCCCAAACGGGGGAGCGTATCATGGCAGTATCCAGTCCCGTGATCTATAAAAACGGAGAGGTGATCGGCGTCCTGCGCTATGTGACCTCCACCCAGATTATGGATATGCAGATCGTGTATATTGCGGGGATCGCGGCATTGGCTCTGCTGGTGGTGGTGCTGATCGTGCTTTTGAGCAGCAACTACTATATTCGCACCATTTTGGTGCCGCTGCGGGAAATCATCGTGCGGGCAAAAATGATTACCGGCGGAAGCTACGGAATCCAAATTCCCAAACGATACGATGATGAGATCGGCGATCTGGCCGATACCATCAATGAGATGTCCATGAAGATCAACCAGAACGAGAAAATGCAGACCGATTTCATTTCCTCACTCTCCCACGAATTGCGCACCCCCTTGACGGCAATCACCGGCTGGAGCGAAACCATTCTGGGCAGCGATGATGTCAATGAGGATACTCGCCGAGGCGTGAAGATCATCCATCGGGAAACGGAGCGGCTGACGGAAATGGTCTTGAGTCTTCTGGATTTCACCCGAATACAGGATGGGCGGATGACCTTAAATATTGAAACGGCGGATATCCGCGGCGAGTTTGAGGATACCGTGTATATGTACGGCAGCCGTCTGAATCAAGAGGGAATCAAGCTCAATTATCAAGACAACGATGATGATATTCCGGAAATTTCCTGCGATCCCAAGCGCTTGCGGCAGGTATTCCTGAATATTTTAGATAACGCTGCCAAGCACGGCGGCGAAGGCAAACGCATTGATGCGTCTATGACGCTGGAAAACGAATCCGTGGTTGTGCGGATCCGGGATTATGGCCCCGGTATTCCCGAGGATGAGATCCCGCTGGTTACAAAGAAGTTTTATAAAGGCAGCTCCAAGGCCCGGGGAACCGGTATCGGCCTTGCGGTGTGCGAAGAGATCGTGCAGATGCACGGCGGCTTGCTGACTCTGGAGAATGCCCAGGGCGGCGGCACTTTGGTAACCGTAATTTTGCCCATAAGTCAGTAAGAAAGAGGAATATTCTATGGCAAAACAGCAAGAGAAATTTAAGACGATGATTGGTGGCCAGGCCCTGATCGAGGGAATTATGATGCGCGGCCCGGAAAAGGATGCCGTGGTTGTACGCACCAAGGAAGGCCTGCAGGTAGATGTAAAGCCCAGAAAGGTGTATAAAAAAGGCTCCATTTGCAGATGGCCGCTGATTCGGGGTGTTGTTACCTTTTTTGACTCCCAGGTGAGCGGTGTGAAGGCACTGATGCAGTCGGCAGACCTTTCGCCGGATGAGCAGGAAGAACCCTCCAAGCTGGATCAGTGGCTGGAAAAAAAGCTGGGAAGCAAGGCTTTTCAGAATCTTCTGGTTTCGGTTGCTGTGTTTATGGGACTGGCAATGTCTGTGGGCCTGTTTTTCCTGTTGCCCTCCCTGGCAGGAGATGTGATGGAAATTTGGGTGGATAACCCGCTGCTGCGAACCTTGCTGGAAGGCGTTGTTCGGATTCTGATTTTTGTCGTATATATTGTTCTGATGTCCCGAATGAAGGATATGCGCCGGGTGTTTTCCTATCACGGAGCGGAGCATAAGACGATCCGCTGCTATGAGGCCGGCTTGCCGCTGACCGTGGAAAACATTCAAAAACAGACTCGTCTGCATCCCCGCTGCGGCACAAGCTTCTTGCTGATCGTGATGATCCTGTCCATTCTTCTGTTCTCCGTGGCTACTGCTTTACTGGAGAAGATTCCTGTATTTACCCAGCTGGAGGGCATTTATGATAATCTATTGATGATGGGGGTCAAACTGCTGTTGCTTCCGCTGCTTGTGGCAATCAGTTATGAGTTCAACCGACTGGTAGGCCGATACGATAACTGGCTGACGCGGATTTTGACTGCACCGGGAATGTGGTTCCAGAAAATTACCACCGCAGAGCCGGATGACAGCATGATCGAGGTGGCCATTACGGCGGTAGAGGCTGTGCTGCCCGAACAAGAGGGGGCAGACCGGTGGTAAAGAAAATATCGGACTTGTACAGCGAAGCCAGAAAAGCATTTATGACCCAGGAGGATGCGCAGACGGCGGGTCTTCTGGCCCGCAGCCTTCTGTGCCATATAACCGGCAAAACCAATGAACAGATTTTAACAGACCGGGATCTGTACGCCAAAGAGGAACATTGCGAGGCAATGCAGACTGCGGTTAACCGGGTTTTGTCGGGTGAGCCGCTGGCCTACGTGCTGGGACAGTGGGAGTTTTACGGCTTGCCGCTGCAGATCACAAAGGATGTATTAATACCCCGGGACGACACTTGCGCGGTAACGGAATTGGCAATTCATCAGGCCTTGTTTTTGGGAGCAGCACCCCGGATTATGGATCTGTGTACCGGCTCCGGCTGTATCGGTATTGCCATTGCCTCCAGAGTCAAGGATGCTAAGGTTACCTGCTGTGACATATCCCGGGAAGCCATTGCCCTGGCAAAGAAGAATGTTGCGGCCAACAAGCTCAGCAGCAGAGTCTCCTGCGTGCAGGCTGATGCCTTGTCTGAACCGGCGGCATTTTTGGGGAAATTTGATATGATCGTATCCAATCCGCCCTATATTACCACCAAGGAAATGGCAGAGCTTCCCAAAAGCGTTAAGGATTACGAGCCACACCTTGCCCTTCACGGCGGCGCAGATGGCTTGGATTTCTACAGAAGCATTGCTAAAAATTATGCCGTAGCGTTAAAACCCGGTGCCTACTTATGCTTTGAATTTGGAATGGGGCAGGGCGATGCGGTATGCAGCATTTTAGAAGAAAACGGATATACAATTCTGGAGCGTTCCAGAGATTACAATAAAAGAGAACGGGCGGTCATTGCCCGCTATGACAGGAAGGATTGATGGTTATGGCTACAAAAAAGACATCTTACGAAGCACCCACTCCCGCAGCCGACAAGAAAAAGGCACTGCAAACTGCAATATCTCAGATCGAAAAAAACTTTGGTAAAGGAACGGTTATGCGTTTGGGCGACCGCCCCGAAATGAATATCGATGCCATTCCTACCGGCTCTCTGGCTCTGGACGCAGCGCTGGGCGTAGGCGGTGTTCCCAAAGGACGCATTATCGAAATCTACGGACCGGAATCCTCCGGTAAGACCACTTTGGCACTGCATATTTTGGCAGAAGCACAGAAAATGGGCGGCGAGGTAGCCTTTGTGGATGCCGAGCACGCGCTGGATCCGGTTTATGCTGCTGCTCTGGGCGTAGATATTGATAATATGCTGGTTTCTCAGCCGGATACCGGCGAACAGGCTTTGGAGATCACCGATGCTCTGGTTCGTTCCGGCGCAGTGGATGCCGTGGTTGTTGACTCCGTTGCTGCCCTGGTTCCCAAGCAGGAGATCGAAGGCGAAATGGGCGATACCTTTGTTGGCTTGCAGGCAAGACTGATGTCCCAGGCTCTGCGTAAGCTGGCAGGCACCATTTCCAAAACC
The DNA here is from genome assembly GCA_017380435.1 of Oscillospiraceae bacterium. GTDB lineage: Bacteria > Bacillota > Clostridia > Oscillospirales > Oscillospiraceae > Faecousia. The sequence continues at coordinate 33,065 of JAFODZ010000059.1, read as the reverse complement.
AATTGTGTTGTTATTTTCATCAACCAGCTTCGTATGAAGATCGGCGTGATGTACGGCAATCCCGAAACTACCACCGGTGGTAATGCGCTGAAGTTCTATTCCTCTGTGCGGCTGGATGTCCGCCGTGTGGAATCCATCAAAGACGGCGGCAATGTGATCGGCAACAAGACCCGGGTCAAGGTTGTTAAGAATAAGGTTGCCCCTCCGTTCCGTGAAGCCTATTTTGACATTATGTATGGCGAAGGCATCAGCAAGTGGAGCGAGCTGGTGGATATGGCTGTGCAAATGGATATTATTCAGAAGAGCGGCAGTTGGTTTGGTATGGGCGACGAGCGCATCGGCCAGGGCAAGGAGAGTGTCAAGAACTTCCTGCAGTCCAATCCCGAGATCGCTGAGCAGGTAGAAGCACAGGTGCGGGAAAATCTGTGGAAAATGCAAGGCGGAGCCAAAGCTCCCGCAAAAGCCGCAGAACGCCCTGTAGCGATCAGCGCTGACGACTTCGATGATGAAGATTGAGAAAATATCCCCCCAGCCCGATAGGGCTGGGAGGTATCTTGTGCAGTTTTCCGATGCATCAGCATTGCGGCTGTATAAGCAGACCCTTCAGGATTTTGGCCTGTATCCCGGGATGGAGATGACCCGGCAGGAATGGGAAAACCTAAATGCTTCTCATAGCCAAATGTCTGCCAAAATGCGGGCCGTACGCATCGTGTCAGCAACCAGCATCTCCCGGCGTGAGCTGGAGCATCGCCTGGTGCAAAAAGGGGAGGACCCCGACAGTGCGAAAAATGCCGTGAACTGGATGACGGAACTGAAACTGTTGGATGACGAGAATACTGCACAGCAAATCGTTGCAAGCTGCATTGCCAAGGGCTACGGTGTTGCCCGGGCAAAGCAGGCATTATATGAAAAACGCATCCCCAAGGAATATTGGCAAAATGTACTTGCGGACTATCCGGATCAATCGGAGTATATCGCAAAGTTTTTGCGTGAGCATCTGCCGGAAGAAGCCGATGCCAAAGCTGCAAAAAAGGTAATTGACGCGCTGATTCGCAGAGGCCACAGTTATGGCGCGATTCGCCGAATGATGGACCGGGAGGATGTGTTGGAGGAAGAATATGGCTAATATCGGTTTTATTTCTCTTGGCTGTGCCAAAAACCAGGTGGATTGCGAACGGATGATGTTCCGTGTGCAGGAAGCCGGTCATACGGTGCTTTCAGATGTGGTAGGCAGTGATGTGGTTGTCATCAATACTTGCGGATTTATTGATTCGGCCAAGTCTGAAGCAATTGAGAATATTTTAAATATGGCCCAGTTGAAGGCACAGGGGCTGGTAGGTAAGATTTTGGTCACCGGTTGCCTTTCACAACGCTATCAGCAGCAGATTTTCCAGGAGCTTCCCGAAGTGGATGGTGTACTGGGAACAGGCAGTTACGACCAAATCGCCCAGGCTATCGACAGCCTTTTGGCAGACCAAACGGTTGCGCAGTTTGACAGCATTGATGCTCCCGAGCAGGAGACGGGCCGAATCCTAACGACCCCGGAGCACTATGCATTTTTAAAGATCGCCGAAGGTTGCGACAATCGGTGCAGCTATTGCATCATTCCCTACCTGCGGGGCAAATTCCGCAGCCGTCAGATGGACGATGTGCTGTATGAAGCCAGATTGCTGGCACACAGCGGTGTCAAGGAACTGATCGTGGTGGCCCAGGATACCAGCCGGTACGGTACCGACCTTCCCGGTCATAAGCGCCTTTTGCCGGAGCTTTTGCGGCAGCTGTGCCAGATCGAAGGATTTTCCTGGATCCGTATCCACTATGTCTATCCCGATGAAATTGACGACGCTCTGATCGATGTGATCGCATCGGAGCCGAAGATCGTGAAGTACTTAGATATTCCTATCCAGCATTGCAACAGTGAGATTCTAAAGCTTATGAACCGTCGGGGGGATGGCGAATTTCTCCGGCAGTTATTTACCAAGCTTCGCAGCCGGATTCCCGGCTTGGTGCTGCGCACCAGTGTAATCACAGGACTTCCCGGAGAAGGCCAGGCTGAGTTTGATGAGCTGTGCGAATTTCTCAAGGAGCAGAAACTGGAAAGAGTCGGTGCATTCCCGTTCTCTCCCGAGGAGGGAACGCCTGCTGCACAGATGCCTCACCCGGATTGGGACACCGCCTGCGCCCGCGCCCAAACGGTAGAAATGCTGCAATCGTCTATCATGGATGACTACAATGCATCCTGGCTGGGAAAAACAGTAGATGTGTTGATCGATGGCTACGACGAAGAATTCGAGCAATATTTTGGCCGAACCTATGCGGATTCGCCGGAAATTGACGGGCGGGTTTGGGTAGCAACCCAGGAGCCTATCTCGGAAGGCAGCTATGTAAGAGTATCCATCGATGCTGTCATAGACGGCGATTTATCAGGATTTGTGGAGGAATAAGTTATGACAACAGCAAGTAAAATCACATTGGTTCGAGTTTTCCTCATTCCTGTTGTAATGGTTCTGATGTATTTGAGCCGAACGGCAGGAGAAATCTGGTTGTGGATTGCTTTGGGTGTATTTATTATCGCCAGTTTGTCGGATTATGCTGACGGCTTTATCGCCCGTAAGTACAATCAAGTAACGGATTTTGGCAAATTTCTGGATCCGCTGGCAGATAAGCTTTTGGTCATCGCGGTTATGACTATTTTCTGCGAGTGGGAGCTGATGCCCTCCTGGGTGCTGATGATCGTGCTGACCCGGGAATTTGCAGTCACCGGCCTGCGCCTCGTGGCTGTGGGGAACGGCACGGTGATCGCTGCCGGCTGGAACGGCAAGGTCAAAACTGCTGCTACTATGATCGGACTGTGCTTTATGATCGCTCTGCCCACGGTGGAACTGGTGCGGATCATTGTCAATGTTGTGATTGTAGTAACAACGGTTTATTCCGGTGTTGAATACTTTGTGAAAAACGGAAAATGTCTGATAAATTCCAAATAAATCATACGCCGGTGCAGTAAGCACCGGCGTAAAATAAGAATACAGAGGTTATTATGAATCTGAAAGAAATTGGTGAAATTCGCCGCAGAACCCGTCGGGACCGCAGCAACATGACCGCCCTGTACGGCTGCTATGTCAATGCCCAGAAACAAATCATATCGGAGTTCCGTCAGGGCATCGGCACAATGCCGGAAAATGAGGCGGAAAAGTATTTTGCGCTGTTTAAGCGCACTTTGTCCGGCGGTTTGGGCAAAAATCTAATTGATATTACATTCCGTACATCCCAGGTTGCCGGCAGCCCGGAGCATAAGCTTTTGATGGATCTGCGGGCAACTTCGTTGAGTGACGAAAACCTTCGCCTGGAGCTGTACCAGAAAATCATAGATTCTGTGAGTTTTGATGAAAATTATCTGATTCTTCTGGGTATCGATCGCTATGATGTGCCTTTTAAGAGCAAGGATGACAGCACCCAGGCGGATGCTTCGGAGGAAATCTATACATATTTGCAATGTGCGGTTTGCCCTGTGAAGCTGGCAAAGTCCAATTTGTGTTACGATGCGGAAAATAAGGCTTTCCACGATGGCAGCAATCAGTATGTGGCGTGCGCACCGGAGCTGGGATTTTTGTTCCCGGCTTTCGACAGCCGGGCGACCAATATCTATGGCGCTCTGTTTTACACGAAAAGTGCAAAGAAAATCTATGAAAATACAATTGATGCGCTGTTTCGGGTAGAGCCGCCGAAACCGGCAGCGGAGCAAAAGACATCCTTTGAAGCATTGCTGACCCGTACGGTAGGGGAGGATTGCAGTTTGGAAGTGGTGCAAACAGTCCACGATCAGCTCTGCGAATCCATCCAGCTTCACAAGGAGAGCAAGGTTGCCGATCCGTTGCTGGTGAATAAAGAGCAGGTCAAGCAGGCGTTAACAGCTTCCGGTGTTTCGGAGGAGAAAGTTGCGAAATTCTCCGTGGAGTATGACGAGGTTTTCGGAAATGATGCCCTCCTTCATCCCAAAAATATCATCAACGACCGCCGATTTGAGGTTAAAACGCCGGATGTTACCATAACGGTCAAGCCGGAATGCAGCGATCTGATCGAAACCCGCGTGATTGGGGGCGTGAAGTATATTCTGATCTGTGCGGATGAAAATGTAGAAGTAAACGGTGTCAATATCCATATTAAAGACAGCCAATAAAACGGACGGGTTGCGTATTGCAACCCGTCCTGCTTGTTATTTCTGTGTTGCCAATGCAATGATAATATCTACGCATTGGTCGATGCCCAAGGTACTGGAGTTCAAGCAAATATCGTAATTTTGTGCTGTGCCCCAGGTGCGGCCTGTGTAGTGCTGATAGTTGACTCTGCGGCGCTTATCCTTTTCCTGCAGACGAATCTGCGGACTCTTCTCCGATTCACCGTAAAGCCGTACAATGCGGTCAGCTCGAAAGTCCATATCGGCGTGAATAAATGCGTGCAGACAATCTTGGCGGTCTTTGAGAATATAGTCGGCATTGCGCCCGACGATAACGCAAGGACCTTCCTGCGCAAGCTGTAAAATCACATTGCATTGAATATTCCAAAGGAAATCGGCTGTGGACATACCGTTCATCACGCCCGGAACACCTTGGTGTGCAAAGGCATAGGAGAAAAAGCTTTTACCGGGGGAGTGCTCGCCGTGCTCTTCTACAAATTGCGGCGCAAAGCCGGATTCCACGGCAATGTGGTCAACAAGCTCTTTGTCGTAAAAGGGGATTCCCAGTTTTTCAGCAACCTGGCGTCCAATGGTGCGGCCGCCGCTGCCAAATTCACGACTGATGGTAATGATTTTCTTTTCCATAGCGTACCTCCTCCGGGTCTTTTCTTTTATTATAATAATCCAGCTATTGGTTGTCAAATAAAAATCCCGTCCCCAGTAGAAAAAAAGACGGAAACGATTGTCAGAATCCGCCATTTGTGGTATAATGAATCCACAATAAATGACAGGAGAAAGCTATGGAAAATATTATTGCAGCGCTCAGTCTCGAGCTGAAGCAAAAAGAAGAATATGTGAAAAATGTTGTGCAGCTTTTGGATGAGGGAAACACCATCCCCTTCATTGCCCGGTATCGGAAAGAACTCCACGGCAGTATGGATGATACCACCTTGCGTGCTTTGGAGACCCGGCTGCAGTACCTGCGCAATTTGGCCCAGCGCAAGGAGGAGATTATCCGTTCCATTGAAGGGCAGGGAAAGCTGACCGAGGAACTGGAAGCGCAGATCCTGGCAGCGGCTACCTTGGCAGAGGCGGAGGATTTGTACCGACCCTATAAGCAAAAACGCCGTACCCGGGCAACGGTGGCTAAGGAAAAAGGTCTGGAACCGCTGGCACTGGCAATTTTCGCCCAAACGGGAGAGAATATCCAAACCCTTGCCGCCGACTATATCGATCCGGAAAAGGGCGTGGAAAGTGTTGAGGATGCCCTGCAGGGCGCATCGGATATCATTGCAGAAATGATCTCCGACGACCCGGATATCCGCAAGGCGCTGCGTCAAAAAATGGAGCGCCAGGCAATCATTACGGTGCAAGCTGCAGATCCGGAAAAAGAGAGCGTGTATCAGCTGTATTATAGTTTTACATCTCCGGTCAGCCGGCTGCAAAATCACCAGATCCTTGCCATCAACCGGGGCGAAAAAGAGGAATTTCTGAAGGTGTCCATTGCGCTGCCCGGTGTAGAGGGTCAGGCGCTGGTTTGCCGGTGCGTATTAAAACCCACAGCCAATGTATGCCAATTGGTTAAGGCTGCTGCAGAGGACGCCTATGACCGGCTGATCGCGCCCAGCGCGGAGCGGGAAATGCGCAGCACCCTGACTGACAGGGCGGCTGAATCTGCCATCGCCAACTTTGCCCTCAATTTGAAGCCGTTGCTTTTGCAGCGCCCCGTGAAGGGTTTTGTGACTATGGGCCTTGATCCCGGATATCGCAATGGCTGCAAGGTGGCTGTCGTGGACCAGACCGGCCGTGTGCTGGATACCAATGTGGTATATCCTACTTTCTCACAAAGAAAAAAAGAAGAGGCTATTGAAATTCTCAGTAAAATGATCCGCCGCCATAATGTGAAGCACATTGCCATTGGAAACGGTACAGCTTCCCGGGAAACAGAAGCCATGACCGTGGAGATGCTGCGCAGCCTTCCCGGCGTCAGTTATGTGATCGTCAACGAAGCCGGTGCATCCGTTTACTCGGCTTCTAAGCTGGCAGCGGAGGAATTCCCGGATTATGATGTCAATCTTCGTTCTGCTGTTTCCATTGCCCGCCGCCTGCAAGATCCCCTGGCGGAACTGGTGAAGATCGAGCCTAAGGCTATTGGCGTTGGTCAGTATCAACACGATATGCCTCAGAAACGGCTGGATGAAGCCCTGGGCGGCGTTGTAGAAGATTGCGTCAATGCAGTTGGTGTAGATGTGAATACTGCATCTGCCAGCCTGTTGCAGAAGGTCTCCGGTTTGAACGGAACGACGGCAAAAAATATTGTGATCTACCGGGAAGAAAACGGCCCCTTTACGGCCCGCAGCCAGTTGAAAAAAGTTCCCAAGCTTGGACCGAAGGCTTATGAGCAATGCGCAGGCTTCCTCCGGGTGCCGGAGAGTAAGGAACTTATGGATAATACCGGTGTTCATCCCGAATCTTATGATGCAGCAAGAAAATTGCTGACCCTGTGCGGTTACGATCCGAAGGATGTAGCAGGCGGCAAAATTGGAGAGCTGGGGGAGCGCTTTGTGCAGGTTGGCCCGGAAAAAGCTGCCCAGTTCTGCGGCGTAGGCGTACCGACACTGGAGGATGTGGTCAAGGAATTGCTCAAACCCGGCCGCGATCCCCGTGATGATTTGCCCGCACCGATCCTGCGCACAGATGTGCTGGAAATGAAGGATCTGAAGCCGGGAATGGTGCTGTCCGGAACGGTTCGAAATGTGATTGATTTTGGCGTATTTGTGGATATCGGTGTTCACCAGGACGGACTGGTGCATATTTCCCAGGTTGCCAATCACAAGGTTCGCCATCCCTCGGAGGTTGTTCAGGTGGGCGACATCGTAAAAGTGATGGTCCTGGAAGTGGATGAAAAGCGTAAGCGCATCGGTCTTACCATGAAAAATCTGCCGAAACAAGCCGATACAATTGCATAAATAATATGAAAGGGCGTATTGCATTTGTTGCAACACTCCCAAATTTATGTAGTTTTTTACCAATCCGGTTGCAATTGCTGACGCATAGGCAGATTATGCAGAATCTGTCCGGTGATGGCTTTGTACTGTTGCACATCGGTAGTTTTTCGCAGCTGTTTTTGCAATTTTTCATCCGGCTCAAACAGGCAGAAAAGATATCGCCAATTCTCCTTGAGCCGGAACATAGCATTGCGGCTGCCCCCAAAAGCAGCGGTGTATTCCTCCAAAAGCTCAGAAAGAAAACCCTCCAGCTTATGAGCGGTAGTGCCCCCGGGGGTGAGCATACCGGGATCTGCGATCAGCGCTCTTCCCAGCATAACCGCGGGAATATCGGGATAATCCCGTGAAAAGCTATTGAGCTGATTTTTTGTGCAGAGATTTCCGTTATAACAAAGTTTCATACGGGCATTTTGCACCGCATAATCAAAATATGCCATCCGTACCGGCTCGTTATAAAAATCCCGGCGTATCCGGGGATGAACCGTCAGTTCCGCCACCGGATACCGGTTAAAAAGTTCTAAAATCTGATAAAATTCCTCCGGCTGCTCAAAACCTAACCGGGTTTTGATGGATACAGGCAGGGGAGAATCTGCAAATATGGCATCTAAAAATTCTTCCAGCGTATCCGTTTGCCGAAGCATTCCGGCACCTTTTCCTTTGGCGGTAACAGTACCGGAGGGGCAGCCTAAATTCAAATTCACTTCCTCGTAGCCCAGATCCTTGCAGATGCCGGCCATCCAGATGAAATCCTGGGAAACCTTGGTTAATAGCTGGGGGATGACGGTAACATCCAGTTGATCCGCCGGGGGCAGCTCACGGCTTTCCCGGGGGGTTAAGGCCCGATGCACGGTGGGGGAAAAGAAGGGTGTGTAGTAGCGGTCTGCCCCGGGGAAATATTTATGATGAAGCCTGCGGTAAATGCTGTCGGTAATTCCCTCCAGGGGCGCTACATAGTATTGCATTTAGACCTCCATAATGACCGGAAGGATCATGGGATTGCGCTTGGTGGTTTTGTAAAGGTAACCGCTCAGATCATTTTTAATGGCGGTTTTGATGGAGGAATAGTCCCGAATACGCTTTCTACCGCAACGCTCAATGGCTTCCAGCGCGACACTGCGCAGCTCTTCCATCAGCTCTTCCGATTCCTTCACATAGATAAAGCCTCTTGTGATGATATCCGGGCCGGTGATCAAGCCACCGTCCTGGCTGCTGATGCTGACGCATACAACAATCATACCGTCCTGCGCCAGATGCTTTCTGTCCCGCAGAACAACAGCGCCTACATCACCCACACCGGTGCCGTCAACAAAGACTTTTCCGGCGGTAACCGTCTCGGCAATCTTGCAGTGCTTTGCAGTCAGCTCGAAAACACTGCCGATCTCACCGATGCATACATTTTTCGGATGCATTCCCAGCTGAACAGCCAGCCTGCCGTGCAACTGCAAATGCTTCTGCTCGCCATGAACGGGGATGAAGAAGCGAGGCTTACATAACGCGTGAACGATCTTCAGTTCCTCCTGGCAGGCATGGCCGGAAACATGAAGCCCTTCGCTTTTTTCATAAACCACATCGGCACCTTTTCGGTAAAGCTCGTTGATGATCTTGGAAACCGCTTTTTCGTTGCCCGGAATGGCAGATGCGGAAATGATGATTCGATCCCCGCCGACAATATCGATCTGTTTATGGGTGGAGAAGGCCATCCGATAAAGTGCGGACATATTTTCGCCTTGAGAACCGGTGGAAACAATAACAATCTTGTTTTTCGGCAGACTTTTTACGGCGTTCAGATCCACAATCGTACCTGCAGGAACTTTGATATAGCCCAATTCCTGCGCTACTTTCAGCACATTTTCCATACTCCGTCCGGTGACGGCAACCTTTCGGCCATAGCGGTGTGCGGTTGTCAGAATGGATTGAATGCGGTGCATATTGGAGGCAAAGGTGGTGACAATGATCCGCTCATTGCAGTTTTTGAACTGCCGGTCAAGACTTTCTGCCACAACATTTTCACTGGGGGTGTAACCCTGACGGTCAACATTGGTGGAATCACACAGAAGAGCCAGAACGCCTTGGTTGCCCAGCTCGCCCAAGCGGGCAAGATCGGTCATGCCGTCTTTGGCAGTTGGGTCGATTTTGAAGTCGCCGGTCATCACGACGGTGCCAACAGGCGTATGAATGGCGAAGGCCACCGCATCGGCGATAGAATGGTTTACATGGATAAATTCTACACTGAAGCATCCTGCCCGTACCACTTCACCCGGCTTATGGGTGATAAGCTTTACCTGCTCGGTGAGCCGATGCTCCTCTAATTTCAGCCGGATCAGACCGTTTGTCATAGCTGTTCCGTGAATCGGGCAGTTGATATGCTGCATGCAGTAGGGGATAGAACCGATGTGGTCCTCGTGCCCGTGGGTAATGAACATACCCCGAATTTTTTTTGCATTTTGGGTCAGATAGGTAAAATCGGGGATCACCAAATCTACGCCGTACATATCTTCGTCGGGAAAACCGACGCCGCAATCTACGATAATCATATCCTTTCCGTATTCCAAAACGGTCAGGTTCTTGCCAATTTCGTCTAATCCGCCCAGGGGGATAATTCTAAGTTTTTGTGCCAAATAAATACTCCTTTCTTCATGGAAAACCGGATAAAACAGCCGGTTAAAACTTTTTATTGCGCGAAAAGCAGGCAGCCGCCTGCTCCCATAGCAGCCCCGTATCGCTGCCGCTGAAGCAAAAAACGCCTGCATAAGCTGTAAAGTTGTGTGCAGCCGGACTCGTCTGCCGAACTGCTGTAGCATTATTATAACACAAAATCCCCCAATTGTACACATAAATTTTTCTTCCCGTTGCGACAGACTTTTTACCGGAGGCATTTTTCAGGGGAAAATTTCTGAATAATTGTAAAAAGACAGTTGCACCCAGGAATGAGATTTGGTATAATCAAAAGAATAGTACGAGACTATGGATTTTGGAGGAGAGGATGACAATGAACAAAAAGCTTGGACGACTGTTGCGACCCAGTTTCGGTATGTTTATTGCGCTGCTGGCGCTTTTTGCCTGTGCTGCGATTTATGTAGAAGAGTATCTTCTTGCCGGAATTGAATTTTTTATAGTGGTAGCGGTCCTGGTAATCTATATCATTCACCGCAGCCGCCGCCGTCGGGAGATCCAAAGGTATTTGCATAAGAGCTTGGAAAATGTCACATCTGTGGACGGCTCTCATCCGCCCTTTCCCATGGTTGCGCTTCGCCTGGGAGATCAGACCATTGTCTATGCCAATGATGCCTTTGCCGGGTTGACCGGTTTTCGGGATTTGCTTCGGGAAAAGAAGATCGGTGACATTCTCCCCGGCTTTAATTCTGACTGGCTGGCAGAAGGCAAAACGCAGTATCCTTATGATGTTACGCTTCACCAGCGGCGTTATCGAATCTACGGAACGACGGTTTATGCCGACGATCCCAAGCAAACTCGGCTGGGTGTGCTGTACCTGTCGGATCTGACGGAGTTGTACCAGGTTCGGGATGAATATATCCGTTCCCGTCCCGTAACCTCTTTGATCCTGGTGGATAACTATGATGAGCTGACGAAAAACCTCTCTGAAGGTGCTATTTCTGCAATGCACGCCAAGATCAATGACGCGATTACCGAGTGGACAAGCCAGTATGGTGGATTGCTTCGCCGGTTGGAAAAGAACCGCTTCCTGCTGATTTTTGAAAAGCGGGATCTGAAGCATATTGTGGATAATAAATTCAACCTTTTGGAGCAGATGCACGAGATCGTCAGTCCCAACGGACTTCCGGTGTCTCTTTCCATTGGCGTAGGCGTGGATTGCGAAAGCTATGAAGAGGGCTACGAATTTGCGGCGCTGGCCATAGAAATGGCGCTTAGCCGCGGCGGCGATCAGGCAGTTATCAAAGACCGTATGAATTTCACATTCTACGGTGGCCGGAACAAAGAGGCGGATAACCGCAGTAAGGTTCGCTCCCGCATTACGGCGAATTCTTTGATGGAATTGATTGGACAGAGCAGCCGTGTGTTTATTATGGGCCATAAAAACGCCGACCTGGACGCAGTTGGTGCTGCAGTTGGTGTTTGCTGTCTGTGCCGTAAAAAAGGCAAAGATGCGCATATCGTGCTGGATATGGAAGAAAATGCTGCAACCAAGCTGATCGATCAGCTGATTGCAACTCCGGAATACAAAAATGTATTTATTTCCGGACAGGAAGCTTTGATCCATGCAGACAACCGCAGCTTACTGGTGGTTGTGGATACCAACCGGCCCGATCAGGTTGAAAACCGCCATCTTCTGGAGGCTATTACCAGCGTTTGTGTTATCGACCACCATCGCCGTGCGGCTGATTATATCACTCCCGTGGTAGTGAATCTTCATGAGACCTATGCTTCCTCGGCTTCCGAGCTGGTTACAGAGCTTTTGGAATATGCGGTGGAGAAAAAGGATGTGCTTCCCATCGAAGCCAAATCTTTGATGGCAGGTATTTTCCTGGATACCAAGAATTTCAATGTCCGCACCGGCGAGCGTACCTTTGAGGCTGCGGCCTACCTGCGTCAGTTGGGTGCGGATACGGTGGAAGTCAAAAAGCTGCTGCAAAACGACTTCCAGGATACCATGGCCAAATATCAGATTATTAAATCTGCCCGCCTGTATCGGCAGGAAATCGCTATTGCGGCGCTCAATGCCAGCACATCCCGTGCTTTGGCTGCCCAGGCGGCAGACGAATTGCTGAATATCTCCGGCATCAGCGCATCCTTTGTGCTGTACCCGGATGAAGATCGGGTGATGATCTCTGCCCGCTCCATTGGCGAAGCCAATGTTCAGATGATTCTTGAACCCCTGGGAGGCGGCGGCAATACGGCAACAGCCGGCGCCCAGTTGAAGGATACCACCGTTAAGGATGCTTTGGATGAACTGGTTCGGAGTATCGACCAATACTATGATGCATAAGGAGCAATTGCTATGAAAGTAATTTTGTTGCAGGATGTAAAAGGAAAAGGCAAAAAGGGTCAGATGATCGATGTCTCTGACGGCTATGCCAGAAACTATATGCTGCCCCGGAAGATGGCTGTGGAAGCTACTGCCGATGCAGTTAATACTATGAAAATGAATGATAAGGCTGCCGCAGAAAAGGCAGCCAAGGAGCGCGCAGAGGCATTGGAGATCTCTCGCAAGCTTCGGGAAATGACCCTGATCGTGAAGGCAAAGGGCGGCGGAGCAGGTCGGCTGTTCGGCTCTGTTACCAACCAGGAAATCGCCGATGCGCTGAAAGCTTCCGCAGGAATTACTTTGGATAAGCGGAAGATCGTCATTTCTGATCCGATCAAGAATGTAGGCACATACACCGTAACCTGCAAGTTGGGTTACGAGATCTCCGCTCCGCTGAGCGTAAAGATTGAGGAGCAGTAAGCAAGTAGAAGGAAAGGGGCGCAAACCCTATGGATGAAGAACTGAGATCCCGACAGCAACCCCAATCTCTGGAGGCAGAGCAGGCGGTATTGGGTTCGATTCTGATTGACAGCCGATGCTTGACCGATGTGATCGGTATTGTCCGACCGGAGGATTTTTATCTGAAGCAGAACCGCGAGATCTATGAAACCATCTATACGATGTTCAATTTCTCTCAAACCATCGACCCGGTTACTGTGCTGGATAAAATGCGGGAGCTGGGCGTTTACCATGACAACTCCCGGGACTATATCATGCAGCTCATGGAGATCACGCCTACTGCAGCCAATGCGGTGCGTTATGCCGGCATTGTCCAGGATAAGTCTATGCTCCGTGGCTTGGCAGATGCAGGATCGGAAATTGTGGAAACGGTCTATGCTCAAGTGGGCACACCGGCCGAGCTGCTGGAAAGCGCAGAGAAGAAAATCTTTGCGCTGCGCAAGGGCGAGCGGGGAGATTCTCTGGAGCATATCGGCGTGACGCTGCATAAGGTGTTTGATCACCTGGCAGTGCTGAGCCAGTCTGATTCCGCATTCCCCGGTATGTCCACCGGCCTTAGCGATCTGGACAGAAAGATCAACGGTCTGAACAATTCTGACCTTATTTTGATCGCTGCCCGTCCTGCTATGGGTAAGTCTGCATTCTCTTTGAATCTGGCTTTGAATGTGGCAAAGAAATACCATAAGACTGTGGCAATGTTCAACCTGGAAATGTCCCGGGAGCAGTTGGCGATGCGTTTGCTGTCCATTGAGAGCTTTGTGGATGGTCAGAAAATGCAGACCGGTAAGCTCACAGATGATGAGTGGACAAAGCTGGGTATGGCATCTTCCTCCTTGGCCCAGACGGATATTCGCATTGACGACAATCCCTCTGTGACGGTTGCGGAGATGAGTGCCAAGCTGCGCCGTATTGATAATCTGGGCATGGTCGTTATTGACTATCTGCAGCTAATGAACGGCTCCGGTTACGGAAAAGGCGGCGATAGCCGTGTGAATATCGTCAGCGAGATATCCCGTTCTTTGAAAATTATGGCCAAGGAATTGAATGTTCCGGTGCTGTGTCTGAGTCAGCTTTCCCGTGGACCGGAAAGCCGTACCGATAAGCGGCCTATGCTCTCGGACCTTCGTGAATCCGGCGCTATCGAGCAGGATGCTGACGTAGTGCTGATGCTCTACCGTGACGAGTACTATAATGAAAATACAGAAGATAAGGGCGTTGTAGAATGCATCGTGTCCAAGAACCGCCATGGCGAGGTTGGCACGGTGAAGATGCAATGGGTACCCCAATATCAAACCTTTGCGGATCGGGAGTGGCGGCATGCTGAATAAGGTGAGTGCCTTTATTCGGCAGTACGACCAGATCCAACCCGGTGACAGCGTTGTGTGTGCTGTTTCCGGCGGCGCGGATTCTGTTGCGCTTTTATGGGCGTTGTACCTATTGCGGGAGAAGTTGGATTTTTCTTTGTCTGCTGCCCATTTTAACCATGGCTTGCGGGGAGAAGAATCCAACCGAGATCAAGCATTTGTGGAAGAACTGTGCAGCCGTTACGATATTCCCCTGCACATCGGGGCAGGGAATGTCCAGCCGGGAGAAAAGGGCCTGGAAGCTGCCGCCCGGGATGCAAGATATGCCTTTTTGGAGTCCCTTCCCGGTAAAATTGCCACAGCCCACACCGCGGATGATAACAGCGAAACGGTGCTGATGCATATGATTCGGGGTACAGGCTTGAAAGGTCTGGGGGGGATCGCTCCTGTTCGCGGTAAAGTGATCCGTCCTATGCTGACCGTAACCCGGGAAGAAGTGGAAGAATTCTTGCAGGAGTATTGCCTGTCCCATATTGAGGATAGCAGCAATCGAACGGATGCTTTCCTGCGTAACCGTATTCGCCATAAGGTGATGCCGCTGCTGCAGCAGGAAAATCCTCGGCTTGCGGAAAACTTATCCCAAATGGCCCTCCGATTGCGTCAGGATGAACAGATGCTGTGCGCCATAACAGATCAGCCGCTTCCGGCAGTGCCGGAGCTGCGGCAAATGTCCCCCAGCGTACGAAACCGATATTTGCATATGTTTTTGCACAATAGCGGTGTGAAAGAGCCGGAATCCGAGCATATTGCCCTGGCCTGTAGTTTGGTGTTTTCCAAGAATCCCTCCGCCCGCGGAAATTTCCCCGGGGGCGTGACGATATGCAGGCAGTATGATCGGTTAGTGAAGGTGGAAAAATCTGTTCCTATGCCGGTTAGAGTTCTTAAGTGCCCCGGAAGTCTTTCAATTCCGGAGGCTGGAGTCCGCATAATTTGCCAGCCAGGGCAAAGATCTGTCCTTCGGTGGGATCAGTTTACGGTGTATCCCCAGGGAGAAGTAATTGTGCGGACAAGGCAGCCTGGCGATACAATGCGCCTTCAAGGCGGTACAAAATCCGTAAAAGCGCTTATGATTGATAAAAAAATTCCCGCAAACCAGCGCAATTGCATTCCGGTCATCGCAGATGATGCCGGTGTTCTGGCAGTTTGGGGTGTGGGAGCCAATATGGATCGAATCACCGGAGAGCAAAGTCCTTGGCTGATTCGATTTGAGACAAAAGAGAGGGTATAATAGTATGGAAAATGGCATCCAGAGAGTTCTGATTCCCACACAGCAGCTGCAGGATCGGATCGGCCAGCTTGCCGCTGAGGTTTCGAAAGACTACGCCGGAAAAAAGCCTGTTTTTATTGGGGTTTTGAAAGGCGTTCTGATGTTTATGGGTGATTTTGTCCAACAGGTGACAGAGCCTTGCGAGATAGATATGATGCGAATCTCCTCCTATTGCGGCACAGGCTCGAAAGGCAGTGTGGATTTGGTGATGGATATCAGCACGGATATTCGTGGCCGCCATGTTGTGATATTGGAAGATGTATTTGATACAGGAAGATCTTTGAGCTATGTATGCGATTACTTGCTGGAAAAAGAGCCTGCATCCTTGAAGATCGTTACTTTACTGGACAAGCCGGAAAAACGGCTGCCGGAGGTAACGCTGAAAGCAGATTATGTAGGTTTTACGATCCCCAATGAGTTTGTGGTTGGCTACGGTATGGACTATAACGAATTCTACCGCAATTTGCCCTACATTGGCATTTTAAGCCCTGAAGTTTATCAATAACGAGGTAAGATAACTTGAAATTACGCAAAATTATTCCCGTTTTTTTGTATGCGGTAGCGCTGGTTGTGCTATTTATTTTTCTTCTGAATATGTTCACTCCCACATCGGTGAAGCTGACATATGCACAAGCGATGGCCCATATTGAAAATCAAAATGTATCCGATTTACAGATTCGCGGCAATGTACTCAATATGACGCTGGTCCAGCCTGTAGAAGGTAACAAGAAGGTCCAGCATGAACTGGCAGACCCGGATGGGTTCTGGCAAAAAATGGAGGATACCTTTGCTGCCCAGAAGGAAGCCGGCGTACTGACGGACTACGATTTTACGCCCCAAAGAGCTTTTTCTGTCTATGATCTGATTCCTCCTCTGCTGATCGTTGGCCTGATTCTGTTGGGAATCGGAATGTTCCTATGGATGTTATTTGCAGGAAAAGCCAATAACAACCACCCGCTGAACAATTTCGGAAAAGCCAACGCCCAGCTCGGTCACAATGGAAAGAAAGTGACTTTCCAGGATGTTGCCGGCATGGAGGAAGAGAAGAAAGAATTGCAGGAAGTGGTGGATTTCCTTTGCGATCCCGGTAAATATGCCAAGATCGGCGCCAAGATCCCTCACGGAATCCTGCTTTCCGGCCCTCCGGGTACCGGTAAGACCTTGCTGGCGCGGGCGGTAGCCGGTGAAGCGGATGTGGTGTTTTTATCCTTGTCCGGCTCTGATTTTATGGAAATGTATGTGGGCGTCGGCGCAAGCCGTGTCCGCGATCTGTTTGACCAGGCAAGAAAAGCAGCGCCCGCTATTATCTTTATTGATGAAATCGATGCCGTAGGCCGCAAACGGGGATCCGGTATGGGCGGCGGTCACGATGAGCGGGAGCAAACCTTGAATCAGCTCCTTGTGGAGATGGACGGCTTTTCCAAGAGCGAAGGTGTCATCGTCCTGGCGGCTACAAACCGCCCGGATATCTTGGATCCGGCCTTGTTGCGTCCCGGTCGGTTTGACCGACAGGTTTATGTGGGAGTACCCGATTCTTCTGAGCGGGAAGCCATTTTGAAGGTTCACGCTAAGGATAAATGCCTGGATGATACGGTAGATTTGAAAACCGTTGCAATGGCTACCGGTGGATTTACCGGTGCCGATCTGAGCAATCTGTTAAATGAAGCGGCCATTCTGGCTGCTCGTGAGAATCGCCCTGCGCTGAATATGGGAGATTTGAATGAAGCGATGATGAAAGTCCTTGCAGGACCGGAAAAACGCAACCGTGTTCGCCTGCAGCGGGATTTGAAGATTACTGCTGTTCATGAAGCAGGTCATGCTGTGGCTATGTACAGTCTGCCTACCCACGATCCGGTACGGCAAATTTCGATTATTCCCCGCGGTCGCGCCCTGGGACTGACATGGACTCAGCCGGAAACAGAAAGCAACCATCTGACCCGCAACGAAATGTACGAAATGATTGTGGGTTTGTTGGGTGGCCGTGTTGCGGAAGAGCTGTTTTTGAACGATATTTCCACCGGCGCATCCAATGATATCGACCGTGCATCCAAGCTGGCAAGAGATATGGTTGGCAGATACGGCATGAGCAAAAGTCTGGGAACGGTATCCTATACCGGCGGTGGCGAGCTGTTCATCGGTCGGGATTTTGAGCGTACAAAGAGCTATTCGGAAAAGGTAGCCGGTACAATGGATGACGAGGTCAAGGCACTGATGGACCGGGCATACCAGCATTGTACGGAGATTCTGACCAAGGATAGCGAAAAATTGCATAAAATCGTGGATTTCCTGTTGGAAAAGGAAATTATGTCCGGCAAGCAGTTTGTTCAGTGTATGAAGGGGCAGCCTATTACCGAGGACACCGCATCCAACTTGTTTGATGAATTCCGTGACCAGTCTTCCAATGCGGATACAGAAATGGGAGGTAAGACAGATGAATAAAATCTATATTCCCGAAGGCTATCAGTCTGTTTTGGACGAATATGAGACCCAGCGGGCGATTGCCTATGTGAAACAAACCTTCCAGGATGAATTTTCCGGGGCGCTGAACTTAAAGCGTGTATCTGCCCCCTTGTTTGTTACCGAGGAATCCGGTTTGAACGACAACCTCAGCGGCGTGGAACGCCCTGTCTCCTTCGATGTACCGGCAGTAGGGGAAGAGGTCCAGGTAGTTCATAGTCTGGCAAAATGGAAGCGCTTGGCGCTGAAACGGTATAATTTTGCAGTGGGCAATGGCCTTTACACCGATATGAACGCCATTCGCCGGGATGAACAACTGGATAACATCCATTCTATTTATGTAGATCAGTGGGACTGGGAAAAAATCATTACGGAGCATAACCGGAACCTGGATTATTTGAAGCTGATCGTCAGCGCTGTGGTAGATGCGATTTGTAAGACCAATGATCGGCTCCATGTGCGTTTTCCGCAGTTGCGGGTAAACCTCAGCCGGGATGTAACCTTTGTTACCACCCAGGAACTGGAGGATCTTTACCCGGATATGACCGGTTCGGAACGGGAAAATGCCTTCGTAAAGGAGCATCGCACAGCTTGCATTATGCAAATCGGCGGAGCGCTCCGCTCCGGAAAACCCCACGACAGCAGAGCGCCGGACTATGATGATTGGCAGCTTAACTGCGATATTTTCTTTTGGAACGATGTGCTCAACAGAGCCTTGGAAATTTCCTCTATGGGTATCCGAGTCAATGCGCAGTCCCTGGACCGGCAGCTTACTGCTGCCAACTGCGACCATCGCCGCAGCCTTCCTTTCCACAAAATGCTGCTTAACGATGAACTGCCTTTGACCATCGGCGGCGGTATTGGTCAGTCCCGGCTTTGTATGCTGATGATGGGCTGCGCGCATATTGGCGAAGTTCAATCCAGCATCTGGGACGCAACCACAATTGCAGAATGCGAAAAAGCAGGCATTCGCCTGTTGTAATGCAAAAAATCGGCACAATTGTGCCGATTTTTTGCATCAATAATAAAAATACTTGTAGAAGTTGGGATAAGCATTAAAAAACTGCTTTAAATTTGTGCGGGTAGTTGTACCGGGATCTTCAATAATGAAGTTGGATTCTGTGAGTTCAGTGCCGGAAAATCCCTTGATGACAACCCAATGTTGTCCGCCTTTAGCGGTTTTTGCACCGATTAACACCGGTTTGCCCTGTTGCAGGAGCTGGTAAATATTTTTCAAATATCCGCTCTTTTCGGTAACCACTTGGAAGTGACTGGGCCAATAAACACTGCCGCCGGGGGTAAAGCTTAGCTTTTTTGCCATTTCGTTGGGATAGATGGTAGTGCCTGTGCGGTAAGACTCCATAATGGCAATGCCTGTAGTGGCGCAGCCGATGGTACCGATGGTGCCGCCGGATGTTCCCAGAGGGTAGCTTGCCCAACGCTTATCGGTTTGCTTCATACTGGGGACGGATAGGGAAACAGGGGAAAGGCCGCTTGGTGTGTTGCTGTTACCTATGCCGGAGAGAAACTGACTGCTCACATATCCCAGCTTTGTACCGTGATACAGAATGCGACTCCAGCCGTTTGCAGTACTGCGAACCAAAATAATATCGCCGTGATTCAATGCCGCAATGCGGCTGTGCTGTGTACCGGCGCCGGATCGTACATTGAGAACATTTCGG
Source organism: Oscillospiraceae bacterium (assembly GCA_017380435.1). GTDB lineage: Bacteria > Bacillota > Clostridia > Oscillospirales > Oscillospiraceae > Faecousia. The sequence goes on along the minus strand of JAFODZ010000059.1, from coordinate 13,649 downwards.
TCCGGCGTGACAACCTGCGCAGGTCTTCCTTCAACCGGCGTGATGAAATCCCCATGGCAATAGCCGTACCGGTTTTGGGCGTATTCTACTTTCCACCAGTTTCCGGACTTGGAAATCAGAGTCACATAGCTGCCCTTATTCAGAGCGGTCAGAATTGCACTGCTTGTGGATGCGCTTTTTCGTACATACAAACTTCCACCACCGGTTGTCACAGCGCCTACATGGGAATCGAGTTGGGCGGCATTTGCTGCTATAGGGCGGATTGGTGGTGAAAAGAGAAGTAAAAATAATAAAATAAAACTAAGTATTTTCTTAATATTTGTCACCTCGAAATCATTAGTTTGGCATATATGCAAGAGAATTATACCACATTTTTCGTAAAACTGAATACTCCAAATTCTGGCATAAAGATACCGCCTTTCTACTTAGAAAGGCGGTTAGACTGTCAAAAACCATGTCATTGCGAACCAGTGCGCACACTGGTGTGGCAATCTCGCAGTTCAATGTTTAAATAAATATGTAGTTTTCGGCAAAATCGCAACATTTTACTATGAGATTCCCACGGCCCTAAAGGGCCTCGGAATGACAAGGGAGGGCTTCTTTGATATGCTCACTTAATGTAAGTTATTGCTTTTCAATCAATGTATTGAGCAGCGTGTGACCTAAGGGCTGATAATTTCCAGATGCGGCGGCTTCCTGCTCATTAAAGCGAATCATCCGCTTAGCCTGGCGGCGGCTGTCGTAAAGAATGTAAGGAACGGGCTCAGAGGTATGTGTGCGCAGACAGATGGGGGTAGGATGGTCGGGCAGAATCAGCATTCTGTAGTCTTCCCCGGATGCATCCATCTGCTCCTTCACAATGCGGACGATTTTGCTGTCAATGTTTTCAATGGCTTTTATCTTATTTTGCAGGTTGCCCTGATGTCCCATTTCATCGGGGGCTTCTACATGGATATAGACAAAATCCAAATCATCTCGGAGCAGTGCGTTGACGGCGGCATGTGCTTTGCCAATGTAATTGGTTTCCAAAGAACCGTTTGCACCGGGGACTTCGATGACTTTCATACCTGCGCCCACAGCAATACCCTTCAAAAGATCGACCGCAGAGATCATACCGCCGGAAAGACCGGTTTTCTCCCGGAAGTTCTGAAGCTTCGGTCTGACACCTGCGCCCCAGAACCAAAGGGAATTGGCCTTATTTTTGCCTTCCTTGGCTCTTTGTATGTTAAGAGGATGGTTATTCAAAATCTCAAAGCTTCGCTCCATCATATCCCGGAAGAGCGGATGCTCCGGCAGATACGCCCCGGCCTTGCAGCCTAAATGGTCGTGAGGGGCTTCCATATCCAGAACTTTCCCGTGATTCCATACGGTGATATGGCGGTAGCTGGTGCCGGTATAGAACTGAATTTCCTCTGTGTTAAAGGCCTGGCGAATGGCATCCATCAAAATATCCGCATCTTCCGTGGAGATCTCTCCGGAGCTGTGGTCGATAATGGTCTTATCCTCGTAAGGTTCTTCTTCGGAAAGGGTTACAATGTTGCAGCGAAATACTACATCGCTGTCTTCCATATTTACGCCAACACTCAAAGCCTCCAGGGGGGAACGGCCGGAATAGAATGCAGCAGGATCATAGCCCATAACGGCCAGATTTGCCACATCGCTGCCGGGCTTCATTTTATCCGGAACAGTTTTAACTGTGCCAATTACACCCTTTCCGGCCAATTCGTCCATCACAGGCGTATGGGCATACTGCAGGGTTGTCTGATTTCCTAATTCATCCAGGGGCCTTCCGGCCATTCCGTCGGCAAGGATGATAACATATTTCATAATTACAAATCCTCCAGAGCAGGTAGCTTCAAAATCATTTTGAATATCCTAACACTTTTTAGAATAAAATGCAACCTTGCAATGGAAATACAAGAAAAAATTTGACAAATGCTGGATGGTTTTATATAATAAGGGTGCATATTTTTCCAATAATCAAGGAGGTAAAAATTATGATTTGTAAGAAATGCAATGCTGAAAATCCTGAGGAAGCCGTATTTTGCAGTAATTGCGGTGCAAAACTGCAGGAAGAAACTGCAGAACCTGCCGCTGCTCCCGCTCCTGCTCCTGCGCCTCAGCCTGTCGTGATTCAAGCAGAAAGCAAGAAAATTCCTGCTGAATATACGCCTGTATCTGCCTGGGGATATGTTGGTTTGCAGCTGCTGTACTGCATTCCTGTTATTGGTTTTATCTTCCTGCTGATTCATACATTCAACGACAGCAATCTGAACCGCAGAAACTTTGCCCGCTCCTACTGGTGTGTGCTTTTGTTGGCAGTGATTTTTGCGATCGTATTTGTGATCATCGCATTGCTGCTTGCCTTGATTGGCATCAATGTGGGCGAGTATGTATATAACTATTAATATCCTTTAAAAAAACGGGGCTGCGTTCAGCCCCGTTTTTAACTTATGCGGAAAAATGCATAACCAGTTTGACGATCCATTGCGCGGCAAAACCAACAGCAATAAGAATCAAAACGCCATCATTGAGCCATTTTTTACGAAATAGTCGGTAATCCTTGAAAAAGTAGGCCACCAAGATCGGCATACTCCAAAACATAGGATGCATTTGAAAAGCGCCGAGGATATCCAAGTGAAGCAAGCGAAGATATGCGCGGGTCATACCGCAGCCAGGGCAGGGAAGCGTGGTCAGCCATTTCACAGGGCAGGGGATGTGGAACAGCATAAGTGCTGCCAGGCAAAGTAAGAAAACAAGACAGCAAAATAGCTTTTCCTTCAGATTGTGAATTTTCATCTGTGCGCACCTCCCTATAGGCTTTTATTATACGAAATAATTACCATAAATGCAAATATTAAAAAGCAGACCGATACGGTCTGCTTTTTAATGTACGTACATGAATTTGTAATTCATTAAGCGGGGATGCCCTTGGAGAAGGTGCCCTTCTTAGCTTCGTACTCCTCGTCGCTCATCTTCAGGATTTGGATACCCAGGATGATGCCCATGATCAGGTTGACATAGAACAGGACGCTGCAAGTGACGATACCCAGAACGATACGCAGGATACCGGTCTTGGTCTGACCCTGCATAAAGCAAGGAACGCCGTAGCAGTTGAAGAGGATGGTCATAATACCGAACAAAGTCTTGTTATTCATAGTTTCACCTCCTTAAAGTAACTTGCTATTTGTATTTTATAACAAAGTGATAGATTTGTCAAGAAAACACGAATCCGCCAGAATAGAAATATACCGCGCTTAGACGCCGGAATATGCAGCAAAGCCGCAGTCAATAGGAAGAACAACACCGGTGATGGCAGAGGCAGCCTTGTCGTCGGTCAGGAAGAACAGACCGCCAAGCAATTCAGCCGAATCCACAAACCGTCCCATAGGTGTGCCGTTCAAAATCTTGGCAGAACGGGCAGTAGGCGTGCCGTCCTCGTTGAACAACAGAGCCCGGTTCTGATTGGATACCAGGAAGCCGGGGGCAATGGCGTTGCAGCGGATGCCGGTGCCTGCAAAGTGGGTAGCCAGCCATTGGGTAAAGTTGGAGATGCCGGCCTTTGCAGCGGAATATGCGGGGATCTTGGTCAGCGGGATATAGGCGTTCATAGAGGAAATGTTGAGAATGTTGCCGCTCTTGCGGGCAACCATGTCCTTTGCGAAGACCTGGGTGGGCAGAAGAGTGCCCTGGAAATTCAGTTTAAACACAAAGTCAACACCGTTGGGATCCAGCTCAAAGAAGCTCTTGCCGCCTTCCTTGGCCTCATGCTGATATTCGTTGTCGGTAGTGGCCCGGGGATTGTTGCCACCGGCACCGTTGACCAAAATATCACAGGGGCCCAGATCGGCCAGAACGGCCTGGTGAACCTGCTCCAGAGCTTCGGGATCCAGAACATTAGCCTTGTAGCCGATGCAAGTAAAGCCTTCAGCAGTCAGCTCAGCCGCCAGCTTTTGCACAGCTTCTTCGTTCAGATCCAATGCTGCTACCTTTGCACCGGCTTGGGCATAGGCCCGGGCCATATCGCCGCAAAGCACACCGCCTGCACCGGTGATAACAACGACTTTGCCGGAAAAATCCACATTCAAGGGAAGATTCATCATAAGTATATACCTCCAAAAATGATTTATGATTAGGGGATGCTATTTATAGACAACAGTTTATCATAATGTTTTACTGTTGTAAATCACGAAAAATTACGACGGAGTTTATCTGCCCGGAAGGCGCTGGGAGTTTTTCCTGTTCGATGCTTGAATTGTTTGGAGAAATAGTGGACATCCAGCATACCGCAATGCAATGCAACGGTTTGGATTTGCAGATTAGTATGTTCGAGCAAATACTCAGCGTAAGACAAACGCTTTTCCCGAATGTATTCGGTGACGGTTTTACCTGTTTCTTTCTTGAAAATACTGGACAAATATACATTGCTGATGTTGAGTATTTCGGCCAGTTTATGCAAATTCATTTCCACCGATGGGTCGGATTCTATAGCAAGAATTGCTTTCTGTACGATGGCAGAATAGGATTTGATGGAGTTCTTTTTGACTAGTTGGCAGTAGGAACGGAACATATCTGCCATAATTCCCTTCACTTGGTCGGAGTGATTCAGCTGCTCAATGCTTAGAGCAAACCGGGAGGAGAGACGATCCAGATAGATGGGATGGACACCGCCTCGTTCTGCGGCTTTTCGCAAGAGTGTGTTCATGATAATGCAGTAGTTTTTTGCGTTGCGAAGGGGGTCAGCCGCCCGTTTTTCAAAGAATTGATCTCCAACCAGGGAAAGCAGCTGGTTTAGCTTGCTTTCTGCACCCAGCATAACGGCATCCATAATCTCGTTTTCCATCTGATAGCGGATTTCCATATTCTTCATAGCCAAAAAAGTGTCATCGAAGTCCTTTCCCGAAGCCGCCACGGAAGACTGCTCTGCGGTGGAGGGGATCGAGGAAATATCCGTCAGACTGAAGTCGCTGTTCCACATTCGCTCGCAGAAAGCGTCGATCAGCAAAAAGGTGGGACTGTTTTCGGGAATGACCGGGACAGAGGAATAGTATTCATCAATCACCTGCTGATTGGCGGGGGAAAATCCGTTTTCTTCGCAAATTTCCAGGATGTCTTTCCTGGACAGAGCACGATACAGAAAAGGCCCGATGACCACAACCTGCTGCGATGCGCCTTCCGGCAGAAAAGCAAGATAGGATAAACTTAGATTATCTTTAAAGCGGTAAACAGTCTGCTTGCGTAAATCCCCAAGTAGGCTTCCAATAGAAATGTCGTGAACGCCATCAAGACCAAACAGGGGGCGCATTCGCTGTTCCACATGGGAAAACAGAGAATCTTCCAGCCGCAGCGTGTGGATTTGTACGCGGCTTTTTTTCAGCGCATCCCGAACAAGACCGAATTCCGTTTCGGAAAACATAGGCAGACCTCCTTTCCATAAATTGCTAAATTAACAATTCTATAATATAATTTAACCTGAGTTTTGTATAAATGCAACTATAAAATTTAGGGAAATAATAAAATTATACAAAACAATAATAATATTTTACTCACATAAATGGTGTGAATCTTTTATACTAAATGCAGCATTTCTTTGGGCGGCTCTGATGATTCAACTGTCCCGAAAAATCAAAAAGAAAAGAGGTATTTCCTATGGCAAAAAAACCTGCCAAATTGGATGCCAACGGCTACCGCAAATTTGGCTTTCGCGACAAGATAGCATATGCTGCCGGTGACTTCGGCTGCAATATGAGCTTCTCGCTAAAGGGCGTTGTTCAGACTTTCTGGCTTGTGTTTATGATGATGGAGACTGGCGTGCTTTCCGTTTTGCTTGTTCTTGTGCAAATCTGGGATGCGGTCAATGATCCGCTAATCGGTACTATCATAGATAATGACAAGCGGCACTACAGACATGGTAAATTCAAGCAGTATATTTTTATTGGTGCCTGTGGCTTGCTGGTGGGCGGTGCGGCAGTATTTCTTCCCTTCCCCAATGCAGATACATGGGTAAAGGCTGTCCTGTTCATTTTGGGCTATGTTGTTTGGGATGCCTGCTATACCATTGCCAATGTTCCTTACGGATCAATGCTCTCTGTTGTTACCTCGGATGTCGGAGAGAGAGCGCAGCTTTCTACATGGCGGTCCATCGGTTCCTTGATCGGTAATGTGCTGCCCAATGTCATTTTGCAGATGATCATTTGGCAGAAGGTGTTCTATGACGGAACAACTGACTTTTTGGGTAAGATCGAAATTCCTGAAGGCGTTGAGCTTTCTCAGTTTGAGACAAATCCTCTGACCGGTAATGCATACGAGATCGGTGAAGCGGTTCTGAGTCCAATTAACGGACAACAGGTCGAGATACTTTTGGGCGAACGCGTGTTTTTTGCGGCACTAATTATGGGCGTACTGGGCTTCGTGGCATTCTTGTTTATGCTGAAGTTTATTACTGTGCGTGTGGATGAAAACACCGTGAAGACCAACGAAAGCAGCGGCAAATTCAATGTCTTCAAGGCGTTTGCCAACTTCATGAGAAACCGCCCTGCTGTGGGTGCTACTGTTGCAGCTATGGGTATGTTCCTTGGTATGAATTCCGCTACCACCGCAAGTACCATTATGTTCGCTACTTATTTTAATAAGGCATCCATGTCAGGTGTTGTTCAAGCGGTTGGATTCCTGCCAATGCTATTGTTTATGCCTTTCATCTCTAAAATCGTAAAGAAGTTCGGCAAGAAGGAATCCTCTGTATTCGGTACGATTATTTCCCTGTTTGCCGGACTGATTATGCTGGTATTCCCGATAATTGAGAACCGCACAATTGCGTTGGTTGTCTATATGGTAGGTCTGGTTATCTATGGTCTGGGCATGGGTATCTATACCTGCGTTTCCTGGGCGATGATGGGTGACGCTATCGATTACAACGAATGGAAGTTTGGGACTCGTGAGGAAGGTACTGTTTATTCTTTGCATTCTTTCTTCCGCAAACTGGCTCAAGGTGTGGGTCCCTCTGTTGTTCTGCTGATTATGGGCGCACTGGGCTATGTTTCCAAGTACGGCACCATCGGACAGAGCGCAGAAACGGCCAAGAATATGTGCTGGCTGGTAGCCGGTCTGTATATGTTCAGTGCAGTAATGCAGTTTATCGGTTTGGCTGTAATCTACAATTTGGATAAGAAGACTTTGGATCAGATGAATACAGAACTTCAGGAGCGTCACGAAGCTCAGTTGTCCAAATAAATTCTGATTTTTTGAATTCACCCTGTTGGGAAACCAACAGGGTGAATCTTGGAGATGAAAGAATTCATAGAATTTTCATCCCTTTCCTCAAATTCGCTTGTATAATAAAAGCATACTAATTTAGGAGGATTTTTCCTGTGAGACAAATTATTAATTTCAACGCAAAATGGGCCTTCTCCAAGGAAGCTACGCAACTTCCCACCCAAATTGATCCCAAGTGGAATTTTGTAAATCTGCCCCATTCCTGGAATGCCATCGACGGTCAGGACGGCGATAACGATTATTTCCGCGGTACTGCCTACTACGCAAAGTCCTTCAACAAGATGGATTTGCCGGAGGCAGAGCAGTACTACCTGGAGCTGAAGGGCGCAAACTCTTCTGCGGATGTGTACTTAAACGGCAAGCTTCTTGCCCACCACGACGGCGGTTATTCCACATGGCGGGTCAATATCACCGAGGCTATGGAAATGACCAACCTGCTGGTGGTTGTGGTTGACAACGCAGCCAATGACCGGGTCTATCCCCAGATGGCAGACTTTACCTTCTACGGCGGTCTGTACCGGGATGTGAATGTGATCTGCGTTGGCAACTCCCATTTTGACCTGGACTACTATGGTGCTCCCGGTCTGAAGATCACTCCCGAGATCTGCGGCAAGAATGCCAAGGTCGAGGTGGAGGTCTATGTGACCAACAAGTCCGAAAATCAAAAGCTGGTTTATACCATTTATGACCACGAGGAAAATGTCGTAACCTCCACAGAATCTGCGGATACCAAGGCTGTGCTGGAGATTGCCGATGTCCACCTGTGGCATGGCCGCAAGGATCCCTACCTGTACTGCTGTGAGGTGGAGCTGGTAGAGGGCGATACCGTTGTGGACAATGTGTGCAACCGTTTTGGCTGCCGCACCTTTAAGATTGATCCGGACAACGGCTTTATCCTTAACGGCAAGGAATACCCCCTGCGGGGCGTATCCCGTCACCAGGACCGCTGGGGCCTTGGCAATGCCCTTCTGCCGGAGCATCACGAGGAGGATATCGAGCTGATCTGCGAGATGGGTGCAACCACCATCCGTCTGGCCCACTATCAGCACGACCAGTACTTCTACGACCTGTGCGACGAAAAGGGCCTTGTGATCTGGGCAGAAATTCCCTATATCTCCAAGCATATGCCCACTGGCCGGGAAAACACCATCTCCCAGATGAAGGAACTGATCAGCCAGAACTATAACCACCCCTGTATCGTGGTTTGGGGTCTGTCCAATGAGATCGGCATCGGTGGTTCTGACGACGATCTGCTGGAAAACCACCGTATTCTCAATGACCTGTGTCACCAAATGGATCCCACCCGTCTGACCACCATCGCAGCGGTTTCTATGTGTAAGATCGATGATCCTTATCTACAGATCCCCGATGTGGTTTCCTATAACCACTATTTCGGCTGGTACGGCGGCGAGACCGACATGAACGGTCCTTGGTTTGATAACTTCCATAAGAAGCACCCCAACATTCCCATCGGCTGCTCTGAGTACGGCTGCGAGGCTCTGAACTGGCACACCTCCGATCCCAGACAGGGTGACTACACCGAGGAATATCAGTCCTACTACCACGAGGAGCTGATCAAGCAGTTCTTCTGCCGGAAGTATCTGTGGGCAACCCATGTTTGGAATATGTTCGACTTTGGCGCTGATGCCCGTAATGAGGGCGGCGAGAACGGTCAGAACCATAAGGGCCTTGTGACCTTCGATCGTAAGTATAAGAAGGACTCCTTCTATGCCTATAAGGCATGGCTGTCCGACGAACCCTTTGTCCACCTGTGCAGCAAGCGGTATATCGACCGGGTAGAGGATGTGACAAAGATCACGGTCTATTCCAACCTGCCGGAGGTTGAGCTGTTTGCCAATGGCGTATCTGTGGGCAAGAAGACCGCTGAGGATCATTTCTTCCGCTTTGAAGTGAAGAATGAGGGTGAAACCCATTTGGTGGCTGTAGCCGGAGAGTACCGGGACGAGAGTGTTATCCGTAAGGTGGATACCTTCAATGAATCCTACCGCTTGGTAGAAAAGGGTGCTATTCTCAACTGGTTCGATATTGATGCTCCCGAGGGTTACCTGTCGCTCAATGACAAGATGAGTGATGTGATCTCCACTATGCAGGGTAAGCTTCTGTTTATGAGCCTTGCCGGAAAGTTTATGGGCGGCAAGGACGGCAAAATGAAGGCTGCTGGTTTTGAGGTTGGCCCGGAAATGATGAGCATGATGGGCGGCTTTACAGTTCTGCGCCTGTTTACCTTGATGGGCGGCATGATGGATATTAAGTTTACCAAGGAGCAGCTGCTGGATCTGAACGCAAAGCTCAACAAGATCAAAGCGCCTAAGAAAAAATAAATAATTAGTAAAACCTCCTCTGGGCTAAGTCCAGAGGAGGTTTTTGATTAAGCATTGATGGCAGCTTTTTTCTTTCTGACAATCAGCTGAATGATCAGCACAAGTCCAACCAGGCCGACGCCGATGACATCGGTTACGATCCCGGGATAGATGAGCAGCAAACCGCCTGCGGCACAGACAATACGCTCGTACCATTTCATATGGGTTAGGAAGTACCCCTGCAAGGCAGCCGAAACGGCGAAAATACCAATGCAGGATGTGATGCAGATCAAGACGACTGACATAGGCGTGGTGTCAACAAACAGCATTGCCGGACTCAGCGCAAAGACATAAGGAACTATGAATGCGCCGATTGCCAGCTTTGTAGATGTGAATGCGGTCTTCATCGGATTTGCCTGGGCAATTGCCGCACCGGCATAAGCTGCTAAAGCAACGGGGGGAGTGAGGTCTGCCACGATACCAAAATAGAACACAAAGAAGTGGGCCGCGATGGGTTCCACACCCATCTGAATCAGAATGGGGGCGCAGGTGGCTGCCATAATGCAGTAGTTGGCAGTGGTGGGAACACCCATACCCAGAACGATGCAGCACAGCATAGTCAAAAACAGGGCAATCAGGATTTGATCGCCTGCCAGATTGACGATACCGTTGAGGATGGTGGTAGCCAAACCGGTCATAGTGATAGTACCGGCGATGATACCGGCAACGCCGCAGGCTGCGGCAACGGTAATCATACCCTGACCACCGGCAGCCAATGCCTCCCAGATCTTTTTGGGAGTGATGCGATGCTCTTTGTTAAACAGACCAACAATAATAACGGCGATGATGGAGATTGCCGCAGCAACCTGAATGGAGTTTTTGCTTGTACCTACAAGGTAAACCAGCAAAAACAGAGGCAGAAGCAGGTAGCTCTGCTTCAGCAGGGGCAGGAACCGAGGAAGTTCTTCCTTGGAAAGACCGCGAAGACCTTCCCGTTTCGCTTCCAAATGGACGGCAATGAAAACGCCAAGGAAGTAAAGAACAGCCGGTAAAATAGCACGGACAACGATGTTGCTGTAGGAAACGCCGAGATTCTCCGCCATGAGAAAAGCGGCAGCGCCCATAATGGGGGGCATGATCTGTCCGCCTGTGGAGGCGGAGGCTTCCGCAGCAGCAGCAAATTCCGGCTTGTAGCCAGTCCGCTTCATCAAGGGAATCGTCACAGATCCGGAACCGACGGTGTTGGCAACAGACGAGCCGGAAACCATACCCTCCATGGCACTGACCACGACGGCAACCTTGGCAGGGCCGCCGGAGAAACCGCCCACAAGGGAATTGGAAATTTTAATAAAGAAGTCGGCAATGCCGCTGCGCTCCAAAAATGCGCCGAAGATAATAAAGACTACGATGAATTTGGAGCAGACATTTACCGGTGTGGAGAAGATGCCGTTCTCTTTGCTATAGAACAGGCTCTTTACCAGAGAGTTTAAACGGCGCATAAAATCGGGATTGTTCAGACCCCAAATTAATGCGTAAGCAACCAAAACGCCGGCAATGATCAAAATGGGTAGGCCCACACTTCGACGGCAGATCTCCGCCAGGGATAAAATGCCGATGATGCCGATAATGAGCTGATAAACTTCCAGACTTCTTTGATTAATGATATCGTAAGCGTTAAAAGTGAAATATAAAAACGCGCCGGTACCCAGGATCATCAGAATCCAGTCATACCAGGGTAAGCTGTTGACCTTTTGATAACCCTTCTTGATAGGAAAGACGAGGTAGCCAATCAAAATAATGAAGGCCATAAAGCTGCTGAGCCGAACCTCATCCATGGGATTTAAAAACAGTGTAACGATAATGCAGAACAGGGAGAACAGCGCTAAAACGCTGGTGACGATGATTTTTGGAACGCCCTCCCATACCCGGGTGTTGGATTCCCGGTCAAACTTTTTCATCACAGACTCAAGATCCATTGGCTCTGCGGTCTGTGGTGCAGCTTTTTTCTTGAAAAGCGCCATATATACCTCCTAAGAAATAAGGCTGCGACGAATGATTCGCCGCAGCCTGGAATCCATCCGATCAGTTGGTTTCTACTTCAATACCCTTTTCCTGGAAGTACTTGGCAGCACCTGCGTGGAAAGGAGCGGTCATGCCATCGGTAGCATTCTCCAGGGACAGCTCAGCACCCTTTGCGTGCTCCTTGGTGATAGCATCGATATTGTCAAAAATAGCAGCGGTCAGATTGTAAACATCCTCTTCGGAAGCATCGGCGCTGACGATCATAGTTGCCTTAACGGTAACGGTCTTGACAGCTTCGGTCTGGCCCTTGTAAGTTTCGGCGGGGATCTCGTAAACGGTGTAGAAGGGGCAGTCAGCCATCAGCTTCTCAGCAATCTCGCCGTCAATGGGAACCAGGTAAGCGTCAGCAGAGGTAGCCAGCTCGGTAATAGCGGGAGTGGGAGCGCCGGCAACGATAAATGCGGCGTCGATCTTGCCGTCCTTCAGTGCGTCAGCGCTGTCGCCAAAGCTCTGATACTGGGCATTGATATCATCAACGGTCAAACCGGCAGCAGCCAGAACATCCACAGCGTTGAAGTAAACGCCGGAGCCAGGAGCACCGATGGAAACACTCTTGCCCTTCAAATCGGCGACGGATTTGATGTTGGCGTCCATGGTGATGAGCTGAACAGCCTCGGCGTACAGACCGCCGATAACACGGAAGGACTGGATGCTGCCTTCTTCTTCGAAGGAGCGCTCACCATTCCAGGCGTAAGCCATAACGTCGGACTGAACAGTGGCCAGCTGGTAGTCGCCGAAGTCGATACCAACGATGTTGGCCTTGGAGCCGTCGGTGGAAACGGGGTTAACAGCAATGCCGGCCTTGTCGGTCATGTACTTGCTCAAAACACCGCCGTAGGCGTAGTATGTACCGGACGGGCCGCCGGTGCCCATAGTCATCTTGGTAGCGGAAGCTCCGCCGCAAGCGACGAGAGACAGAGCCATAATCAGGCAAAGTGCGAGTGCAATAACTTTTTTCATATAAAATCCTCCTTGATTTTGGAATAAGTCCCAAAAATTACTAACATTATACTATCCCTCTTTCCATAATGCAAGAAAAAATTAATATAAAATGATAATAATTCATAAAAAGAGCCGCAAATCACGAAAAATATTCATTATTTCAGCATTTTTATGCAATAAAGTAGAATTTATCAAGAGAATGATAGTAAATAGAGAGGGGACTGCGTTTGCAGTCCCCTCCAAAGAATGAAATTAATATGCATCACGACCGATGGCAGGTGACGCATATGCATTAGCAGCATTATGCTATGATTCTTTTATCTCCAAAATACTGCATTAGGATTAATATTAAAGCACCGCCTGCCAATAAACCGTCCATAATTCCGGCAGGCAATAAAAACATCATTAAAGCAAGTGTGATCACGCAGTTTATTACAGATAATGCCAGACCCCACATTCTGTTTTTTAATAAACCAATTGCGCCGATTAGTCTGAACACACCGTATATTGCACCCATAATAATCATCATGTACAGATTATCTTGAAAATATGGAAGCTTAAAAGAAAAATATTGACTAATATCAAACTTGTCAGGCCCAAAAATCAAAGCAGGGATGAAGCAAAAAGCACCACCAAGTTCCATACAACCGCCGTGTATTATCATTAGTAATGCAGCCAATTTATACTTCTTCATAAAATTAAAACTCCTTCAAATTCAAATTATTAAAATGATTTTATCACAGAATAATCCATAAATCAACGATATATCGCTTGAGCAATATGGAATTATATGCATTGATCATTGTCCCTGCAAGCAGACCGTTTTTTTGCCTAAGAACTACTAAACGGCGCGTAAATATGGGTAAGAAAGGAGAAAAAAGTGCGAAAGATATCTGTTAGACAAATCTAGCTAATGTTTGTCAAGTAGAATTTTTGTGTTGTTGTTCGCAAAAAAGGGCGCAGAAAGTTAACCCACCAGATTGCGGGCTTTAAAAAATTATGTATAATAAAAGAGATCTACCTGTAGAGCTC
>JAFODZ010000058.1 GCA_017380435.1 Oscillospiraceae bacterium | reverse complement strand
GGCATTGTGGCGGGAGATATTATTACTGCAATCAATGGCACTGCAGTGATTGGTCTGGATGGTGGAGTCAGTCTGCGCAATGAATTGAAAGCGGGAGATACCGTCACCGTTACCATTTATCGCAGAGGATACGGTGAAGGAACTGTAAAACTGAAACTGATGGAGCAAACCAATGAAACAAATGACTGTAACTTCTAACAATAATCTTGTGTTTCGCCTTGCGGAGGCTTCTGAAGCAGAAGCTGTGTTGGCACTTTACCGTGCGGCGGCCGCTTCCGGAGAGACCGAATGGGATGAAGAATATCCCAACGCCCAGACCATTGAAATGGACTTGGCTGCAAACGGATTGTATGTCTTGTGCCAGGACGGGCGCATTGTGGGTGCGGTCAGTCAAATCGATTGGCCGGAGCTGGATGCAATGGACCTTTGGAGTCCCTGCAAGCGGCCTGCGGGTTTGGCTCGCCTTTGTGTGCATCCCGAAGCTCGTGGACAGGGCTTGGGTCAGGTGCTGGTAGAAGAAATTCGCCGAGTCGTCCGGGAGAAAGGCTACGATATGACCCATCATATGGCCAGCCAGCATATGGAGCCGCCCTTGCGGATCTATCGCAGCATGGGCTTCCGGCAGGTGGGAGAAATCCATATGTTCGATACCGAATATTTTGGCTTTGAACTTGAACTGTAACGAAATCGACCTTGATAAAAAACAGCCTTTCCGCAGATCGCGGAAAGGCTGTTTTGTTTGTGTGAACTTATCGAAGCGGGGGGTAGACGCCATCTTGATGCAGAGAAGCCAGGTAGGTCATCATGCTATCGCGGTCAGCCCGATGGGTAACGCCATACCAACGGGAAGAGGTGTCCAGCATCTGTACAGTCACCTTGCCGTGCTGTACCAGCCTGTCCACGAAAGCGGGGAGGAAATATTCGCGCTTTAAAGGATCGCCCTGATTTTCCTGCAAGAATGCTGTCAGGTCAGCCTCCATCAGGGGGAACAAATCGCTGTGGAAGGCCCAAACATTCATGGAAACGGGCGCGTTTTCATCCACAGGATGATCGCCGTCGGCTTCGGTATAATAGGTGTTTCCGTCAGTCGCGCGGAAGATCTTGGTGCGCTCAGTGACGGAGGTCATAAAGCCGTTTTCTACCTGACAAACACCGCGGGAAACCGTTCCGTTTTCGGTCAGCGTGTTTTGCAGACGAAAACCAACCATTGCAAGCTTGTCGGCTTTACAGTGCTCAGCGCAAAAGGCGCCAAGCTGCATAAAAGTATCTCGTCCGAAGAAATCGTCCGAACCGATGATACCAAATGCGCCGTCGATATGCTTGCGCGCGGCATAAATGGCATGTCCGGTGCCCCAAGGTTTTTCGCGGCCCTCCGGCACGGAAAAACCGGCAGGGAGATCGGTCAGCTCCTGAAAGGCATACTCCACGGGGATCTTCTCGGCGATGCGGTCACCAATAACCTCTTTAAAGGTGTCTAGCAGTTCACGCTTGATGACAAAAACCACCTTGCCAAAACCGGCCAGAATGGCATCATAAATGGAGTAATCAATGATAATCTCGCCTTGCGGACCCAGGGGATCGATTTGCTTTAAGCCGCCGTAACGGCTGCCCATACCGGCAGCCATGACCAAAAGAGTCGGTTTGTTCATAACCATACCTCCTGTAAAAAACTAAGAGCGATGCAGGTGCATCGCCCTTAGTATACTACGGTTTGTAACCGGTTGCAAGGTCTATTTGTCAGCGGACCGCAGACCATGCATAAATCCGTCGATGGCAGTGGTGTAAATAGCACCGCCGATCAATTTGTCACCGTAAAGAAGAAGGTCGGCCAACACTTCTTCTCCGGTGGGATAATTGGTGATGGAATAGGTCACCAGGTCTACCTTTTTCCCGGTATAATGCAGCAAATCAAAGCCACATTCCTGTTGCAGCTGATTATAGGTCAGGTAAACGTCATCAAATTGCTGGGGAATGGTAACCTTTTTGCTGGTTCGGCTGCCTTGGTCTACTTCATAGCCCAACTGCTCCAGATATTCTACCTGATCCCATTTGTCCCGAATTCCATCGATGGCCGCTCCTGTTGGTGCAGGGTCTTTTCCGGATAGCAGCAGGATCAAACCAATGATGAGCGCAGCAGCGATCCCACCAACAAGAAACAACAGTTTTTTGGATAATCGTATCGTATAAATGTTCATAGATTCACCTCCGCAGTAGAACCTATGCTGCAAAGGTGAAGGTTATGTGCATTATTCGGCGATGCGGATAAAATCTACGATATGGTCCCAAACCTCTCCGCCGGTGAGTTCTTTGGCAATATCCTGCCAAAACTCCATACCGTTGTCATTGTTGGAGAAAATACAGATGGCATCGCCGGTGGTGTCATCCCAAGCGGACAACGATTTGAATCCGTCGTTATCGCCCCAATGCCAGCGGAGGTTGGGTTCTTCGTCACAAAGACCCCAGCCCAGACCCCATGCAATATGGTCGGTGGGGCGGTTGTTCTCCTGCACCATTTCCCGATAGAATGTGTCATTCAGACCGCCGTGATGTTTGATCATATACTGCTGAAACTTTACCATTTGGAATGCATTGGAGTACAGCGACCAAGCGGCGTTGGGCTCGGGTGCGTTGCCGATAACTCGGCGTGCGGAGCGGATCTTCACAACCTTGCCATCTTTGCCAAAGCCGGCAGAAAAGGCCGCGTAAACCTCAGGGGTCCAGGTAGCGGTGGAAATATCCATACCCAGCGGCTCCAGGAAATACTCTTTCAACAGCGTATTCAGATCCTTGCCGCAGATCTGCTCGATCAAGCGCTGCAGCAGAAAGTATCCCTCGCCGGAATAACTGTATCGGGTACCGGGATCAAAGAGCATATCCATGGGCTTTTTCTGCCAGTTGGGCAAGCCGCATCCGTGGGAAAGACAGTGACGAGGCGTAATTCCGACAAATCTGGGATCGTTGGACCAGGGGGTGTCCTGCAGCTTGTCCATAATCGGTTCGTCTAAATCAAGTTTTCCTTCCTGCACCAACCGCATGGCCAAAGTGCCGAAAAGCGTCTTGGTCAGAGAAGCAGCCTCAAAGAGTGTATGATCGGTCATAGGCGCGCCGGCAGGTGTACGGGTGCCAAAGGCGTTGGTGTAGATAATTTCGCCATTGTGCAGAAGCGCTGCGGTGGCACCGGGAATATGATGCTGTGCCATTTGTGCTTCGATGAAAGCAGTAATAGCCTGCGGATTTTCAAGATAGGCGGATTTGATTTTCATGGCAGATCTCCTATAGAAAAGATGTTGCCATCAGTATACGACGCTTTTTGCACTTTCGCAAGAGAAACTTAACTCAGTTTCCGTAATCTTCCAACAGCGCCGACAGAGCGGCTTCCGATTGCACGGCGATTCCTTCTGCCAACTCTAACTGATCTTGCAAAGGCAGCATAGAGACTCGAATGCCGGTGACTTGCAGGGGATCTTCCGATGTTTTGGAGAAGACCGCTACATGATCCTGATAAGATTTGACGATATAAAGGGTTGTGCCATCCTGCTGATGTGCGGCGGGAACAGAAGGCCGCGCAGGCGGCGAATATAAAAGGGCAAGGATCAGAGAGAATCCGGCAAGGATCAGACAGGCAATCAGAATAACACGGCGGACCGACATAGAAGACATAAGCGGCTCCTTTCACTTGTTTTTAATTAGTGTGTCCGGTTTTGCCTGTGGCATACAAAGTTTACATTTGCGGCATATTTCATAGTGGAATTTTTTCAAAGATGTGTTATAATAAGGAGAAGATTAAACTGGTGTAATATGCAACGAAGCAAGATGAACTACCTCATCGCCTAAAGAGAGGAGCGAATACATTGAAACTGGACAAGGAGAAATTGCTTTCCTTCTTGAAAAAGCAACAGGGCGAAAAAAAGCCTAAAACCAAGAAAAAGGGCGCAGGCCGCAAGATCCTGATGACGCTGATGTCATTGCTTTTGGTGGGTCTTACCACCGGAAGCATCTGCGTGACGGCTTTTGCGTTTTATATCAAAAACTACGTCAGCCATGATGTGGATATTTATCTGGACAGCTATCGTCTGAATGAAACGAGCCACTTGTACTATGTGGATAAAAAGACCGGTGAGTATAAGGAGTTCGAGGCACTGCACGGTACGGAAGACCGTGAATGGGCTGATCTGGATGAAATCCCCAAGATGCTGCAACTGGCATTTATTTCGGTAGAGGATAATTCCTTTTATGCCCATGACGGCGTCAACTGGAAACGTACCATTGGTGCTACTCTGAACTATATTGTGCCCTTCCGCAGCGGCTTTGGCGGCGGTTCTACCATCACGCAGCAGTTGATTAAGAATCTGACCGGTGAGTCCGAGACTTCTGTTAAGCGTAAGATCCAGGAGATCCTGCGCGCTTTGGAACTGGAGAAAAAGTACGAAAAAGAAGATATCCTGGAGATGTACTTGAACACCATTTACTTCGGTCAGGGTGCTTACGGCGTCAAGGTCGCCGCAGAGACTTACTTCAATAAGAGCATGAGCGAACTGACCATTGGCGAATGTGCAGCTTTGGCCGGTATCGTCAAAAACCCCTATGGCTACGATCTGAAGCGCTTCCCCGAAAAGAATAAAGAGCGCAAAGAAACCGTTCTGCTGACCATGCTGGAGTACGGCAACATCACGCGGGAAGAGTATGATGCAGCTATGGCGGAAGATGTGAAGTACGTGCCCCATGAGGATGAAAGCGGCCAGTATCAAAGCTACTTTGTGGATGCCGTGATCGAATCTGTCATTGCGGATATGCAGGAAAAACTGGGCTATAGCTATGGTAATGCAAAGACGCTGCTGTACTGCGGCGGCCTTAAGATCATTACCACGCTGGATCCTGATGTGCAGGCCTGCGTAGATGAAGTGTTTACCGATGAAAAGAACTTCCCCGGCGTGCTGGGCAGTGACGGCACTTATCCCGAAGCGGCCATTACCGTTATGGATCCCTATACCGGTCATGTAGTTGCTCTGTATGGAGGCCGCGGTGAAAAGGACGGCAACCGCGTATTGAACCGCGCTACGCAGTCCAAGCGCAGCCCCGGTTCTTGCATTAAGCCGGTTTCCGTTTATGCACCGGCGCTGGAGTATGGTCTGATCACGCCCATTTCTGTCGTAGATGACGCCCCCAAGGATTTTGATGTGCGTGCCAGCGGCTGGCCCTGGAATGAAAATCGTAAATACAGCGGACGCACTACCATTTATACCGGTATTGCAAAATCCTTCAATACGGTGGCCGTGGATCTGGTGCAAAAGCTGGGCTTGGATCGTTCCTTTAACTTCGCTTATAACAATCTGGGTATGACCAATCTGGTGTTGAAAAAGGAAATCGAACTGTCTGACGGCCGTGTAGATACAAAGAGCGACCGTGACACCAGTCCTTTGGCCATGGGTTCCTTGACAGACGGTATTACTGTGCTGGAATTGACGGCTGCATACGGTGCATTTGTCAATGACGGACAGTACACCACGCCGGTACTGTACACCGCTGTGTATGATACCAACGATCAGCTGATCTATGAAAACAAGGCGGTCACCACCATTGCTATGGAGCAGAAGACCCGAGATTATATGATCCAGCTGCTCACCGGCGTTGTCAAAAACGGTACAGCACAGAAAGCTGCCCTGAAGGGAATTGAGGTAGGCGGCAAGACCGGTACTACCAGCTCTGATAATGACCGTTGGTTTACCGGCATCACGCCTTATTATACCGCTGCCGTTTGGTTTGGTTACGATATGCCGCAGAACTTGGGTAAGTTCTCCGTAAATCCCTCCACGGTACTGTGGGAGAAGGTCATGTCCAAAGTGCATAAGAATCTGCCGGAGGCCACCTTTGAGCTGAAAACCGAAATGACCACCGTGACCTACTGTATGGACAGTGGTCTGCTGGCCAATGAGTGGTGTGAAAAGGATGTCCGCGGATCTCGCCTGTTGACTGCAGAGGTAGCCCCTGAAGATGTGCCCACACAGGTTTGTGACTGCCATATGGGTGCAGAAGTTTGCGGCGAAAGCGGTAAGCTTTCTACTGGCTACTGTGATCCTGATCACGTTAAGGTGGTTGGCCTGTTGAATCTGCGCCGGGAATACCCCTATGACAAGATCGCCATTGGAGATCAGCAGTATTGCCTGCCCTATATGGTGACGACTCCGGGTATGTTTGCTGCAGAAAATGCAACCTTTGGCTCCTGCACGGTTCATAACCATCTGAACAATGCCAATAAGCCTAAGCCGGAACCCGATCCTGATGGGGGAACCCAGCCGGACGGTGAAACCGGGAACGAAGGTAATGGCGGAAATGAATCCGGCACCGAGTCCGGTAACGGAAACGGATGGGTCAATGACCTGCTGGACAATTTGTTCGGCTAAATCAAAACGATAAAAAACCCCGCTGCAACAGCAGCGGGGTTTTTGTATGTGTTTTAATTAGAACTCCATCTTGGACTGGATGTAAGCCTTCAGCTCGCTGATGGGCATACGAACCTGTTCCATAGTGTCACGGTCACGGACGGTGACGCAGTTGTCGGCGGGGGTGTTCTCATCGCCAACGGTCTCGAAGTCAACTGTGATGCAGAAGGGAGTACCGATCTCATCCTGACGGCGATAACGCTTACCGATAGAGCCGGCATCGTCATAGTCTACCATGAAGTCCTTTGCCAGCTCGGCATAGATCTCCTGACCCTTGGCAGCCAGCTTCTTGCTCAGAGGCAGAATGGCGCACTTAAAGGGAGCCAGTGCGGGATGCAGATGCATGACAACGCGGGTGTCGTTCTTTTCAGCATCGACAACTTCTTCGTCGTAAGCATTGCACAGGAAAGCCAGCACAACACGGTCAGCACCCAGAGAGGGCTCGATGACATAGGGGATGTAGCGGGTGTTGGTCTCCTGATCAAAGTAGGTCATATCCTTGCCGGAGGTGTTCTGGTGAGCGCTCAGGTCAAAGTTGGTACGGGAAGCCACGCCCCACAGCTCGCCCCAATCGGTGAAGGGGAAGGCGAACTCAAAGTCGGTGGTAGCGTTGGAGTAATGGCTCAGCTCCTCGGGATCATGATCACGCAGGCGCAGATTCTCCTCCTGAATGCCCAGATTCAGCAGCCACTGATGGCAGAAGTTCTTCCAGTAGGCAAACCACTCCAGCTCGGTGCCGGGCTTGCAGAAGAACTCCAGCTCCATCTGCTCAAACTCACGGGTACGGAAGGTGAAGTTGCCGGGAGTGATCTCATTACGGAAAGACTTACCGATCTGGCAGATACCAAAGGGCAGCTTCTTACGGGTGGTGCGCTGCACGTTCTGGAAGTTTACAAAAATACCCTGTGCAGTTTCGGGACGCAGATACACGGTGTTCTTTGCATCTTCGGTAACGCCCTGGAAGGTCTTGAACATCAAATTAAACTTGCGGATGTCGGTGAAGTTGTGCTTACCGCAGCTGGGGCAGGGGATGTTGTGCTCGTCAATGAATGCCTTCATTTCGTCCTGAGACATGGCATCAACAGCCTTGTCCAGTGCAAAACTGTTTTCCAGGCACCATTCTTCAATAATTTTATCGGCGCGGAAACGCTCCTTGCACTCCTTACAGTCCATCAGAGGATCAGAGAAGCCGCCCACGTGACCGGAAGCAACCCAAACCTGAGGGTTCATCAGGATCGCAGCATCCAAACCGACGTTGTAGGGGTTTTCCTGGACAAACTTCTTCCACCAGGCGCGCTTAACGTTGTTCTTCAGCTCAACGCCCAGAGGACCGTAGTCCCAAGTGTTGGCCAGACCGCCATAAATCTCGCTGCCGGGGAAGACAAAGCCGCGGCCCTTACAAAGAGCAACGATCTTATCCATGGTCTTTTCGCTGTTTTTCATTGGAAGTTTCCTCCATTGTTTTAATATGGTCCGAGTGACAGGATTCGAACCTGCGGCATCGTGGTCCCAAACCACGCGCGCTACCAACTGCGCCACACCCGGATGTGAAATTGAACTTTATTATTATAGCATACCTTTATGGAATTGACAATAGTTCTTTTCCTTGCTATGATGCAGAAAAAAGCCCTTTTATGTGAGGTTTCTATGAAACGAATCCCTGTTTTGTTAGATTTGAATCGCTTGCCGGATGATATCCGCCCGATTGCGGAAGGCGCGCCGGCTTTTGACAGCAGTTGCTCAAAAGAGGCCCGGGTGGTATATCTGGAGAAGGAAGGCGGTCTTTTCCTCAAGTCGGCTCCCAAGGGGGCGCTGGAGCGGGAAGCGGTAATGACCCGATTTTTTTACAATAAGGGGATGGCTGCCGAGGTGCTGCATTATTCCAGTCAGGAACAAGATTGGTTGCTGACCCGTCGTGTACCGGGAGAAGATTGTATCCATGCGAACTATCTGGCAGATCCCAAGCGACTTTGCGATACCACAGCAACACTTTTGCGCAAATTGCATGAGGTCGATCCTGCCGGTTGTCCTGTGCCGGACCATACGGCGGGTTATCTGGCCACGGCAGAACAGAATAATCGGACGGGTTTGTTTGACACGCATTTGTTTACGCCGGAATGGAATTTTTCCGGAAGAGAAGAGGCTTGGCAGCACTTGCAGGCACACAAGCATCTGCTTCAAACCGATACTTTGCTGCATGGCGATTATTGCCTGCCTAATATTATATTGGACGATTGGCGTTTTAGTGGGTTCATCGATTTGGACCACGGCGGCATAGGTGACCGGCACGTGGATGTATTCTGGGGCATCTGGACGCTATATTTCAATTTCGGAACAGATGCGTATCGTGAGCGTTTTTTGGATGCCTACGGGCGGGATGTACTGCAGCCGGAGCTGCTTCGGGTCATTGCCGCGGCAGAATGTTTCGGTTGATGTGTAAAAACGGAAAAAGCGGCCATACTACCCATATCTGAACAGGAGGTATGGACAGTATGGTGGAACAGGATACGATCAAATTATTGCGGGAATGTGACGCGGGCATCAAGATGGGAGTAAGCTCTATCGAAGATGTGGTTGACCATGTAAAGGAGAAGACCTTTCGTGAGAAATTGGTAAATTGCAAGAAGGAACACCAAACCCTTCAGCAGGAAATCGATAAGCTGCTGGACAAATACCATGACGACGGCAAGGAGCCCAACCCCATCGCCAAGGGTATGTCCTGGATGAAGACCGAGATGAAGCTGAATATGGAGGACTCTGATAAAACCGTTGCCGACCTGATGACCGATGGCTGCAACATGGGCGTTAAATCCCTGAGCAAGTACCTGAATAAGTATGAGGCGGCGGACGAGGTGTCCAAGGACATCGCCAAGCGGCTGATCCATCTGGAGGCTCAGCTGGCGGTAGAAATTCGAAAGTATCTGTAACAGAAAACACCCTTCGCAGCGTGGCTGCGAAGGGTGTTGTTATATGCTTATTCTATCAAAAACTCCTGGCTGTAATCTTCTTTGGTGCAGCTTGTTATTTTGAGAATATCCTGTTGATAATGCATCCCTTTGGCTTTGCTTTGATGCTGAACCGTGCATTCAGAGCCGTAGGGGAGGACAAAGGTAACATAACCCACTTTGCCTTTTACCGTGACGGGTTGCTCGTGCTTGTAAATATCTTGCACATGGGGGCTGATCCGCAGGATAATTTCATTTGGCTGACCTTCCGGCAGAAAATTATAGGTGATCTGCAGGGTAAACTCCCGTGCATTTTCCAAAGAGCGGGTCTCATAGATGCGGCAGCTTTCGATCTTGGGTGCTTCGCCGCGGTCAATACTGTTTCGCAGGCTGATGCCCAAAATGATCAGCAGAATGATACAGGCGATCCAGATCACGATGCCGCGCAAAAGCTTTTTTCGGTCGGCAGAAGCGGTAACGTTGGCTTCCTTTAACGATTCAACGGTGACAGAAGGCGCCAGTTCGTTGATAGGTTGGGTAGTGTCCCCCAGTAATTCATTGGGAGAGACCTCCAAAATGCGGCACAGGGCCAAAATGTTGTCCAGTTCCGGCTTGGCGGTGCCGGTCTCCCATTTGGATACGGCCTGACGGGAAACGCCTAACTGTTCTGCCAGTGTTTCCTGAGAAATGCCCTTGGCACGGCGCAGGGCGGCAAGTTGTTCGTAAAACAGCATCAAAATCCCTCCTTTACTTTGGTCTCAGTATAGCGGGTAATAGGAAATAGGTCTACCAACAACGATAGGAATTACCGCAACCTGTGGTTGCAACTGAAAATCAACCGTGGGAGGCGGGCAAAATCAGGTCGAAAAATTCCTGCTTGCTGTGGACAAACTTGCCTGCGTCACAAAGCGCACCGATTTCTTCCGGTGTCATCCAGCGGCAGTCAGCCACTTCATCGGGGGTCTCGGCACGATCCAAATGCGGTCCGTCATTGCAAGGAAAGATCCAAATATCCAAAAAGTCCCGATAATGGTCCCGGCGGCGGCTTTCCAACAGACGGCCTTGCGCAGAATCCAGTGTCACGCCTACTTCTTCCATAGCTTCCCGAATGGCGCCGGTCAAGCTATCTTCACCCTGTGTGACAGACCCACCGGTGGTTTCCCAAAAGAGCGGATATACAGGACGGGATGCCGCACGCTGAGAAATGAGAAACTGGCCTTTGCTGTTATAAATCCACACGTGGACGGCAATGTGATAGCGACCGTCGGGGATTTGTTGGCCGCGGATATGACTTTCTCCGGTCAGACAGCGATCTGCATCATACAAATCCCATCGCTCAAACGAGACAGGCTGATTCATAACATTACTCCTTTTCTTTGAAATAAAAGGGACATTTGCTGCCTAAGCATTGGTTGTTTTGCTGTGTGTGATGGCAGGTTACAGGCGCACATTCCATCTGGACACCCAGCTTCTCTTTTGCAAATGCAATGCCTTGCAAAATCGCCAATCTGCCGTTTCGCTTACAGCATCGGGGCCCGCCGATTTTGGCAACGGAAGCCAATGTGCGAGAAGTCATCTCGTTGCACAGTCCCCAACTTTCTTCTGTCAGTGGAGTAGCGCCGGTGACAATGGAGACAAAAATGCCGCTGCTGACGGCTGCACCGCAAGATCCCCAAAAGCCGCAAATCCCGCCGGGAACCTGTCGGCCGCGCTCCTGCATCACATCCAGCGCCTTGGGCAGATCCAGTGCGCCGCCGGCGTTATGATAGGCGGTCAGCAAGCTTGCACCAACAATGACATGATGCTCCGGCCCATGCATATGACAGGTTGGCAAGGCAATTAGCTTGTCGAAAATTTCAAACGGATTTTTTGAGGTTTCGCGCAGGCAGAGGGCGATAATATGATCGATCCCTTGGGTATGACATTCGTCACAAACAAAATGACCATGGATGCATCGTGCTGTGCTTTGCATGATTTTATGGCAAAAGACACACTCCATAGGTTCACTGTGGCCTAAATATTCCAGCGGTGCGCCACAGACCAAACATTCTTTTTCCATACATTCACCTCAAACCCAAATTGATTGTACTAATGATATTGTACCACTCGGCAGGTACTTGCGCAAGAGCGGTGTGAGATGTAAAAACTCCCTTGCAGCGTTGCTGCAAGGGAGTCGGTTTTGCGATTATTTTTTACGCTTTTTCTCGCCCAGCTTTTTACCGAAGAGACTTCTGCCGGTGATCCGATTCATACAGGCACGGTGCAGTGCGCTGCAAATCAGGGCAGCCAAAGCAAAAAAACCGCTGAGGCCAATGCCGATGATCTTTTTGAAGGACAAAAAGAGTGCAACCAATGTCAGCAGTAGAAGAAGAGTCATTGCGTAAAAGGTAATGCGCTCCAGCTTTTTCAGTGTTTCTTTGGTCATAGGAATCTCCGTTGTTTATTTTAGTAAAAACCCGCCGGGGCATGTGCTCCGGCGGGTTTTGTCTTGCAAAACTTATTTTGCCAGGATCAGCTTGGTCAGCTCCATGGGATCTACGATCACGCCGTCCTTGTAGACGCGCATGTTGCCGCTGGCGATTTCGTCGATCAGAATGACTTCGTCCTTGTTGTAGCCAAACTCAAACTTGATGTCGTACAGATCCAGACCCTTCTTGGCCAGATCATCAGCAACAACCTGGGTGATCTTCAGGGTCTGAGCCTTCATGTCGTTGAACATTTCCTGGCTCATGATGCCCAGAGCAGCCAGACCTTCGGAGGTGACCAGGGGATCGCCCTTGGCGTCATCCTTCAGAGTGGTTTCAACATAGCCGCCCACCAGAGGAGTGCCGTCAGCGATGTAGGCACCGTAGCGGCGGATGAAGCTGCCGGTAGCCTTCAGGCGGCAGATGACTTCCAGACCCTTGCCGAAAACGGTAGCGGGAAGAACTTCCATGGTGGCCTCGTCCAGGTTAGCGGAGACATAGTGAGTCTTAACGCCCTGTTCCTTCAGCAGTTCAAAGTAGTAGATGGAGGTTTCCAGATTGGCGCGGCCGATACCTTCAATGGTCAGGCCAACGGTGTTCTCGCCGGGATCAAAAACGCCGTCCTTGCCGGTACAGTCGTCTTTAAACTTCAGCAGTACATTGCCGTTTTCCAGCTCGTAAACATCCTTGGTCTTACCCTGATATACTTTCTTCATAACCATCATCCTCCATATATTGTATTGTGTGAATGGTATTTCCAACACAATGATTTTACTACAAATATTGTGGAAAATAAAGTGGTTTTTGCAAAAAAACGGCTACTTTTTCAATTTTGTGCAGGTTTACTGCTGTTTGCGCTCCAAAAATAAAAAACTGATTTTGTCTTCCGTCAAATTTGCACAAATGGGAAAAAGAAACCCGGCTCTGCTGCAGAGCCGGGAATATAACTTGGTTATTGATCTTCCGGGAGGAACTGAATGCCGGCGCCCAGCATATAAGGGCCAAGGTGCACCGTCAGGGTTGCAGACAGGGTACCTCGCAATACACTGCGGACATTGGGCAGGGCTTCTTTCAGCGCAGCTTCCAGTGCGTCTGCTTCTTCCGGAGCACCACCGTCACAGACCAAAAGATCACAAGGACAACCGGGGCGCTGTGCGGCGTATTCTGTTACCAGCTTAACCAAATTGGCGTGAATGGCTTTCCGTCCACGGATTTTGGCAGCAGTGGAAATGACTCCGTCAGCATCAAACGTGAGAATGGGCTTAATGTCCAGCAAACCGCCCATTACAGCGGTTGCGCGACCAATGCGTCCACCCCGCTGAAGATATTCCATAGTGTTGATGGCGAAAAACACTTTGTTGCCGGCAATCAGTCGGGGTACCAGGTCCAAAAGCTCGCTGAAGGGCATGCCGGCAGCGGCGTACATTGCGGTGCGCAAAGCCAAGGCACCCACACCCACGCTGCCGCTTTTGGAGTTAAATACGCGGATATCCAGACCATCGTAGCCCTGTGCGGTGAGACGCAGCAGATTGGAGGCGCTGGACAGTGCATCGGACAGAATCAGTACGATGACCTTTTTGTAGCCGGCGGCTTTGATTTTGGCAAGGGCAGATTCAATATCATCCATGCGCGGCAGACTGGTTTTGAAGGTCTCGTCTTTTTGCCGTGCGTGTACTTCTTCTACAGTGATCTCGATCTCATCCCGGTAAGAACGGGTGGCATCATTGATGATCAGCGGTAATTTAAACAACGGATATCGGTCAAAATATTCCTGTGGCAGGTCACAGTTGGAGTCTGTAAGGATTGCGACAGAGGAAGTTGACTTGTGCATATCGGTGAAACCTCCTTGTTTGGAGTGAAATAATCTGACAGATTATTGGTATAGTATAACATAATTCTTTGCAGAAACAAACAACTTTTCACGAAAAAAGAAAATGTTTGGAATAAGTTTACAAATAGCGTGAGAAAAAGCTGCGGAAAGGGAAGTTGCCATTTGGAGGAATATCCATTATAATAACGGAAATGGAACTTTAAGCAGGAGTGTGCCTATGAACAGACGGATCCCCATTGCTGATTTCGCAGATCCGCAGCTGGATGTTTATGCCAGACTGACGGAAAATCAATTGATCAACCGAGAGCACCCCGAAGAAGGTGTCTTTATTGCAGAAAGTCCCAAGGTGATCAAGCGGGCCCTGGATGCCGGATATCAACCTTTGTCTTTTCTGGTGGAGGAAAAGGCAACCGATGAAGAAACGCAGCAGGTGCTGGAACTGGGCGGTGACGTGCCTGTTTATACCGCGCCGCTTGCCGTCCTGACGCAGCTTACCGGATTTCAATTGACCCGAGGATTGCTATGCGCCATGCGCCGTCCCGCACCTCGAAATGTCAAAGAACTCTGCAGCAAGGCCCGCCGGGTAGCGGTGCTGGAAAACGTAATGAATCCTACCAATATAGGTGCGATCTTTCGTTCTGCAGCTGCACTGAATATGGATGCGGTTCTGCTGACGCCCGCCTGCAGTGACCCGTTGTATCGTCGGGCCATCCGCGTCAGCATGGGCACGGTGTTTCAGGTGCCTTGGGCCTATCTCCCGGCTTCCGGCAAGGGCTATGCAGCATCCGATCTATCTGTGCTGAAAGAATTGGGATTTAAAACGGCCGCAATGGCGCTGAGTGATGACAGCATTTCCATTCGGGATCCTCGTTTGCAGCAGGAAGAAAAATTGGCCGTTGTGTTGGGCACCGAGGGTGACGGCTTGGCAAGCAGCACTGTGGAACGTTGCGACTACACTGTGAAGATCCCTATGAGCCATGGCGTAGATTCCTTGAATGTAGCGGCGGCCAGCGCCGTAGCCTTTTGGCAGTTGGGAAATAACGAAGTCTAAAAGCAAAAACAGCGTGTGTATGCACACGCTGTTTTTTTGTTTATTTATAAAATCCGGGGTAGGTCCATCAGCACAGCACGACAGGGTGCACCGTCACAGCCGCCAAGATTCAAAGGCGCGGCGGAAAGCAGATAAACCCCTTCCGGAACTTCTGCTAATCGCAATCCTTCCAACAGCACGACCTCTGCAGCCAGCAGAATTTGATGAACGGCCATGGGGGCATCTTCCGGGCCCACGCTTTGAGATTCCACACCCAGCAGCAAAATAGCGGCATCAGAAAAGATTCGGGAGGCGGCCTCGGTGACCAGCGACTCGCCTTTGAGTAAAATCCGTCTGGCGGCATCCGGATAGGCTTGCTTTGCCTGCAGCAGAATGGCAAGCGCATCCGCTTCGGTCAGTTCTCCGGTATGCTCTGCTACAAAACAAGGGCCAATACAGGCGTCCAGCGAGATTTGTTCCACCGTCTTGCCATCCCGAAAGAAATGAAAAGGCGCGTCTAAATGCGTGCCGTTGTGGGCGCACATCTGAAATGCGGTTAGATTATACAGCTCCCCGTTCTCCATTCGGCACAGAGCCTCGCGCTTCGGCGCAGGGTCGCCGGGGTAGACAGCGCAGGAAAATACTTCCTGCGAAATATCATAAAGCTTCATTTGAGGACACTCCTTTCTTGTGAAACTCTTTTTTAATCATAGCACAAAAAAGCAGCAGGGGCAAACCCTGCTGCTTATATTTTGCTGTGCGTCTCGTTTAGAAAAGCAGATGTGCGAAAATTGCGATAACGGGCAAAGTAACCACGGTGCGCTGCAGGAAGATGATAAACAGATCCTTCAGCGAGACGGGGATCTTGCTGCCCATAATGATACTGCCGATCTCAGACATGTAAATCAGCTGGGTCACACTGGTGGCGGCAATCACAAAGCGGGTCAGTTCGCTCTGGATGGAACTGCCGATGACACTGGGCAGGAACATATCCGCAAAGCCCACGATGACCGTCTGACTTGCCAGTTCTGCCTCGGGAATCTGCAGCAGCTTGTACAGCAGGATAAAGGGCAGGCCAAGAATCTTGAAGACGGGGGTGAACTCGGCAATGATCAGCGCAATGGTACCCATTGCCAGAATCACGGGCAACGTGCCGAACCACATTTCAAAGACATTTTCTGCGCCTTCCAGGAAAAATGCCTTGATACCGGGGGCTTTTTCGGCCTTTTTCAGTGCCAGCTGCATGCCGTACCGGGCGGCGGACATTCCCTGGGGAATATCTTCCCGATGGGGTGTTTCGGTGTAATAACTGTCGGGCACCTTGGACAGCGGACGAAGCTTAGGCACAATGATTGCGGCCACAATGCCGGCAAAGGAAACCACACCGTAGAAGGGCAGGAACATATGCTCCAGACCAACTTCGCTGATGACAACCAAACTAAAGGTAATACTGACGGCGGAGAAAGTGGTGGCGATGACGGTGGCTTCACGTTTGGAATAGAAGCCTTCTTCGTACTGCTTGCTGGTGAGCAATACACCGATGGAACCGTCTCCCAGCCAGGAAGCAACACAGTCCAAAGCACTGCGGCCGGGCAGATTAAAGACAGGTCGCATCAGCTTGATCATCAGCGCGCCCAAAAAGTCCAGCAGGCCGTAGTTCAGCAGCAACGCCAACAGCAGACCGGCCAGCAGAAATACGCAAACCAGAATGGGAAGCAGATCGCCCATAACCACACTACCGGTCAGGTCACCAATAATGATGTCGGGACCGATTCCAAAATAAATCATATTGACAAATACAAAGCCGATGATACGAACAATCAGCCAAAAACCCTTTACATCAAACAGGTTGTTCAGCTTAGGATTCCGCTTCAGCAGACCGATACCCACAGTCTTATGCAGAATGGTGAGAACAGCACTGAGAGAAATCAGCAGCCAGATCACAGTGTCGGCATGGTCTCCCATGAAATCCAGCAGCGCGTTTGCAGCCACCGCGATGGGGATCGTCAGATTGCCATCCTGATTAATGGGCGTGACAAACAGAAACGCACCGATCAGAGAGGGGATCAAAAAGCGGAGAAACAGTTTGTTTTTCAAGCGTGATAACATTCCCTTACAAAAAAATAATGGTTTTCTGCATAGATATGCAAAAAACCATTTAATTTTACACGATTCTTGCCGAAAAAGCAAGAGTAAATGCAAAAATAATGCGGATATAAATCTAAAAAATCAAAGCTGTTCCAAAGTCCAACCGCAATCCCCGTGATAGATCATCTGTCGGGTCATGCCGCCGTCAATGCAGATGTTTTCACCGGTGATGAATCCTGCCAAATCAGAGCAAAGATATAATACCATGTTGGCAATGTCAGCCGGCACACCTACTCTGCCGGCGGGATGTTGTGCAACATCGGATCCGGCAAACCGATTGCCATGGGTATCGATCCAACCGGGAGAGATGCTGTTGACCCGCACCGCTCCTCCAAGGCTGACCGCCAAAGCGTGGGTCAGGGCAGCAATGCCGCCTTTTGCCGCGGTGTAGCTTTCGGTTTCCGGTTGACTCATGCGGTCTCGGGAGGAAGAAATGTTGATAATCGCTGCGCCGGAAGTAAAGTGGGGGAGGAATAGCTTGGAAAGATAAAAGGGTGCGGTGACCCCCACCTTCAGGGCATATTCAAACTCTTCGTAGCCGCCAGTTGTGATACCACAGGAGATGGGTGCGGCATTGTTGATCAGGTAATCCACCCGTCCGTGTTCCTGAATCACTTTGCGTGCGAATCGCTCCAAATCCTCTTTCTTTGCCAGATCTCCGATAAAGTAATCATTCTCCAGCAAATCGATGACACAGACGGAAGCTCCGGCGCGACGAAATGCGTCGCAGACCTCTGCACCGATACCTCTTGCACCTCCGGTAACAACTGCTACTTTGCCTGTAAAGTCAAACATCTTGCCAGCCTCCTTGCGGGATTTTGATGAAATCCTTTTGCTTTTCTTTCGCATTTTACTTCATTATAGCACATTTTACAAAAAAAGACAGCGTGAAAGAAGACCGTGTCGAAATCCGGCTGGAAAATCTTGCGTGACTATGATATAATCAAACCGTATTATAATCCCGAAAATGGGGAGGAATATCGAATGCGAAAAGAAATGAGAGTAACTGTAATCTTTACGGCACTGGCGGTGCTGTTTTTTCTCGCTGTAGAGTATCGTCACCTGATCCTTGGTGATCCTGATCGCATTAAGGGTTATATTTTGGCAGGCGTATTGCTTTTGGTTCAGACGAAAGTTTTTGCAGGAATGGAAGAGAGTTTTCTTGCATCTGACGAGCGTTTGATTAAAATCAAGCGGGCATATTTGCTGCTGTATGCAGAGACAAGAGACCGTTTTCACGAGATTTATCGATTGGCAGCGAAAGCGCTGCGATACGAGTCTGTGATAAGTTTGCTGGTACGGCTGGGCATTTATGGTGAATCTTGTGAGACACAGTACCCCACTGCGAAAGAATGGCTGGAAGGTAAAAAACGTATTCCGTATAAGACGTTGTCCAAAGAATTTAGACTGTTGGATAAACTGAAGATTGACGACCATATGAGCGAGTTTCGGCAGAAAGCCAAATTGCGGGAAGATATCTTTTATGCTTGTCTTTCCGGAAGTTTGGCAGGTGAGGGGAAAGACCAGCCGATTGTAGATCTGATTTTGGTCTGGGTATCATATCTTTATTTCTTGACGGATGTGTTCCATATTGATATGAGCGCTTTTGGTGACATGATCATCCTGTCGATATTTATGAGTATCTTAGATATGGGCCGGCACTTTCTGGATTATCAGAAAAAGGTAAAGACCATGCGAGAGACTTATGAAGAACTCCTCTCTGAAATGCGGAGGATGGATGATCTGATGCAAGCGGATGATTGCTGCACCATTCCGGTAGAGGGAGAGCTGATTCCCCACTTCAAAGAAAGCGAACTCCGTGATGCCAAAGCGTGTGAAATTGTGGGAAAACCTGTTTAAATAAAAAAGCGAGGAGACATCCTCGCTTTTTTATTTTGCCGAACCTGAATACAAAAAGACAGGGGCTGTTTGCCCCTGTCTTGCGGTTTGTGAAAAATTAGCCTTCCAGCTGCTCCATGATGGCGTCAAACTCTTTGGCGACCATCTCGAACTCATCATCGGGAATATCCACCATTTCAAAATCATCTTCGTTTTCGCCGGCGACATAGCGATAAAGATACACATCGTCACCTTCGAGTTCTGCAATGGCGATATACTCTACGCCTTTTACGTCAAACAAACCCAGAATTTCGCAATCTACAACGCCGCCGTCATCAAATTCCAGAGTGATCTTATTTTCATCCATAATATGATACCAACCTTTCAACTATGTTTTCTTTATTATATCAATTCAGAGGAAAAATACAAGAGATTATTCGTTGGATTTATGTGGGTTCCCTCCATATTGGTTCTTTACATATTTTCCCAATATTGTTACAATAAAAATATCACAAAACCGCATCGAATCAGAAAGGGGAGAGGATCGTGGCCGGTAACAGACGTGCAATGGGTCCAAAAGGTTTTCTGACGGAGGAGGAAAAGCAGAATATGCCGAAAGTGACAAAAGCGCTTTTGCTGCGCATTTTGTCTTATCTGCGTCCGTATTGGCTGCAGTTCCTTTTTGTGTTTGTGGCCATTCTGCTTTCGGCAACGGTTGGTTTGCTGCCGGCAATCATTACCGGGCGTATCGTAGACCAGGCGCTGGTGGGCGAAGATCTGGCGTTGCTGGTACGGCTGCTGATTATGGCATTTTGCGCCCTTGCTGTCAGTCAGCTGATCGGTGTGCTGGAAAGCTACATCAATTCCTGGATCTCTCAACGCATCATTTTTGATATGAAAAACCAGATGTATCACCATCTGCAGTATATGCCGCACTCCTTCTTTACCACAGAGAAGCAGGGTGATATTATCACGCGTATGAACACCGATATCAGCGGTGTCAGTTCCGTGATCAGCGGCACGCTCTCCAGCATTGTCAGCAATACGGCTACCGTCATCACCACATTGGTGGCATTGTTTTCCATGAGCTGGCAGCTTTCGTTGGTTGGAATTGCCATTATTCCCTCGTTGATTTTGCCCACAAGAAGCGCCGGCAAGACCCGCTGGAAACTGCTGAGCGAAAGTCAGGTCAAAAATGATGAAATGAACCAGGTCATTAATGAGACGTTGTCGGTCAGCGGCTCTATGCTGGTGAAGATCTTTACCCGTGAGGAGAAAGAATACGAGAAGTTCGTAAAAGTCAACAGCGAAGCTACGGAAATTGCCTTGAAAGAGCGCCGCAGCGGAAAATGGTTTATGGTCGTGATGGGCATTTTCAGCCAGATCGGCCCGCTGCTGATTTATTTTGTGGGCGGCTTACTGATTATTAATCGGTGGGATACAGCACTTTCCGTTGGTACCATTACCGCCACCGTTTCCTTGATTAATCGGCTGTATCGTCCTGTGGAGTCCCTGATGAACCTGCAGGTAGACTTCACCCGGTCCTTAGCTCTCTTTACGCGCATTTTCGACTATTTTGACCGTGAAAACACCATCGTTTCTCCCGAAAACGGCAAAAAGCCGGATGTAGAGTTGCAGCCTATTGAATATCATCATGTGGTGTTCAGCTATGATGCAACCAAACCTTTGCTAACCGATGTGAACTTTACGGTTCCCGGCGG
Source organism: Oscillospiraceae bacterium (assembly GCA_017380435.1). GTDB lineage: Bacteria > Bacillota > Clostridia > Oscillospirales > Oscillospiraceae > Faecousia. Next base: position 20,288 of record JAFODZ010000058.1, on the reverse strand, counting down.
AAAAATGTATGCCATTGTGGGTCCCTCCGGTTCCGGTAAGTCTACAGTGGTAAATATGATCCCCCGTCTTTATGATGTGCTGGGCGGAAGCGTCACCATTGCAGGTGTGGATGTCCGGGAGTTTGATCTGCAGTATTTGCGGCAATGCATTGGCGTAGTGACACAGGAGACATATCTTTTTAACGGCACCATTCTTGAAAATCTGCGCTATGCCAAAGAGGATGCCACTATGGAAGAAATCGAGGCAGCCTGCCGCATTGCCAATATCCATGAGTTTATTTCCAAACAGCCCGACGGTTATCATACACAGGTAGGCAACCGAGGCCTTAAGCTTTCCGGCGGTGAAAAGCAGCGAATCTCGCTGGCACGAACCATTCTGAAAGATCCCAAGATCCTGATTCTTGACGAGGCGACCAGCGCACTGGACTCCATTTCGGAAAATGCCATTCAGGATGCGCTGGAAGCCATGATGCAGAACCGAACCAGCATCGTCATTGCGCATCGCCTGTCTACCATTCTGAAGGCAGATCGGATTTTGGTGGTAAAGGATGGCGTGATTTCCGAACAGGGAACGCATGAAGAATTGCTGGCGCTGGGTGGAACCTACCGCGAACTGTTCGAGACCCAGTTCCGTCAGGCTATCGATTATGAGACAAAGCCTACTTTGGATATTGAGTCTTTGAGCACAGCGCACCAGGTGCGCCGCATCACGCAGGCGGATATTTCCGATGTGTATGCCCTGTGCAAGTCCAATCAAAAGTACTATCAGTACACCAATGCTGCACCCACGGTAGAAAGCCTCACCGAGATCATCACGCGTGTGCCGGAGGGGGCTGGGGCCAATGACAAGCACTTTGTCGGTTTTTATGACGGAGATCACTTGGTGTCTGTGTTGGAACTGATCACCGGGTACCCTGAAAAGAATGACGCCTTTATCGGTTGGTTTATAGTGGCGGGGCAGTTGCAGCGCCGAGGCATCGGATCACAGATTTTTGCGGATGTGCGTGCGGCAATGGCCGGTCAGGGGTATGATTTCCTGTCTTTGTTCTGTGAAAAGGAAAATAAAGAAGCCGTTGCTTTCTGGCAATCGCAAGGCTTCCAAGGCGTGGAAAAAGAGGATGCGCGGATTCATTTTACAAGAACAATCTAATCCTCGTTTCTGTCATTGAAATTAAACAGCCATACAAAGAGTTCTTTGTATGGCTGTTTTTTTATGATATCATTTTATTTCTTCTCATTCATCAAAGAGATTCCTACGCAAGCAAGACCGATGCCCAGCATAATCATACCGGATTTCATATCCAGTGCGTCCAGAATTGTCAAGGCAGTTACCGCGATACCCATTGCCATCGCAATCGCCTTCGGTGCGATGGCGAGAATTTCAGATGCCTTGCTTGTGGGTGATCCTGCTTCTGTTTTAACCTGCATCAATTCCTCCACGGATACGCCGAGAATCTCAGCCAGCTTTGGAAGAGAATTGATATCCGGACAAGATAAGTCTCGTTCCCACTTAGATACGGCTTTATCGGTAACATTCATTTTCTCAGCCAGTTCCAATTGGGTCATTCCGTGTTGCTTTCTCAAATCTGCAATCATAGTGCCAAGTGTCTTTTTCATCATGTTTGTTTCCTTTCGTAGTTGAGTTTTACGGTTTTACTTTAACATTTGCCGCAAAAACACTCAACCGACCTGAAGTTTACCTCTCTCGACCGTTGGTTTAGCGGAAGTAGAGCCCGCTTTAACCTTCGGTTTCTTCCAAACCATCATAACCGGGCAATGAAAAAATCATAATCCGTTCCCGCTTGTCCGGTTCTTCGAATAAATCTCCGCAAGGAATCTCGCCGTAAAATTCCAGCTCGCTTACCGTCATCAAATAGGAAATATATTCCTCTGAGGGATAGTAAAAGAATAAAAAAATTTCCCGCGGATTTTCGTAATACGATTCCAGAATCCTTGCCAGCACTTTGTGCAGGATCTCCACCGAAAAGGGGTTGAAGAAATAACATCGGTTGACAGCAGGGGGGATGGTGTATGCCTCTGCTCGCATCAGGATAAAGACAGTATTTGCACCTGCAACAGCCGTTTTTTGATTTTCGGTTGCATCCCGATAAATCCGGTCATCATATTCAATTCCGATGGTGTTTGCCTGTGCTTGCGCAGACAGAAAAAAATCCACGCGTCCTTTTCCGCAACCGTAGTCCAGAACCGTATCATCCTTGCGGATGAGTCCGCTGTCCAGCAAACGCTCCAAAACGCAATAGGGGGTGGGTTCATACCGAAACCGGTACGGATCGGCGCTGGAATCATCCAGGCCGGCTGTGGTGATTTGCAGCCGGTTATCCCAATTCATTTCGTGATCTGTCATGGTATACCTCTGTCAATCCTGCAGGCCGCATAACTGATACAGTGCTTCGATGCAGGGTGATTTATATGCAATATATTTTTCAATGTCATCCGGAAAAAGCCGCGCGGCCGATTCTTTGACCCGGCTGTATTGCTGCACCGCCTCCGGGTTGCTTCGTAAAAAATCGCGGAATGTGATGTGCCGATGCAGTTCCGCGGAATCCTGCGGGCATACATATAGATGATGTGTTTTCAAATGGGGCTTGTCTGTATACTTGAAGGCTTCCCGACCCTTGATGCCCAAGTCTCCCTCGTGGATATAGCCAATGGTTCGAAGTCCGGCAACAACCGCATCAAAGACCGCATAATCCGGGATGATTACGTCGATGTCAATGCAAGGTTTTGCAGACATTCCTTCCACCGAGGTGCTTCCCACGTGTTCGATCCCAACTATAAAATCTCCGATGGCGTGTTCGAGTTCATCTTTGATTGTTTCAAAATCAGAACTCCAGGCTTCGTCATAGGGGAGAACAATTACTTTGGTTGTACGCATATCAATCACCGCCAAACATTTGCTGAGAACGCATTGCAGCACATATTATTTATGCATTAACAATGGGGCCGCAGTTGGTAAACTTGTACTTTCCTACGTGAAATTTCCGTTCGTTTTTTGCCTCTGCCAATTCGCGGGATTCCAGAAATTCGTTTGTGATCATGACAAGGTATTGTCTGCCCTTGCTGTTCACAAGGTAGAACTCTTTGTCCAAATTGTTTAACGCTTTGGCGAAAGGAAATACATTAAAAAGTAATGTCAGCATTCCGGTCAAAAAATTGACGGTATGTTCCGGCGCAGTCAGTTTTTCTTCTGCCAGCAAGGTCATGATTTCTGCATCAGGGTACTTCTTGCGAACGATCCGATCTTTCAGAACCTTTTTCATACCCTTTCCGTATTGCTTCAGGTCAATAGGCTCCCGGGTTACCGTCAAATCCAACTTTGTTCCGTCATTCAGCAAATAATCCAAACTGATATTTAAAACCGCAGCCAGACTCTTAAGATTCTGGATATCGGGCATTCCTTTGTCGGATTCCCACTTTGCGATGGCGGATCTGGATACGCTGAGCTTCATAGCCAATTCATCCTGAGACAGTCTGGCGTTGCGTCTGGCTTCTTTTATTTTTTCTCCGAATGTCATATTGTCTTCCTCCTCGTTATTCTGATGAGTCCATCATAAAACGATCCCGGTTATCTTGCAAGAAATGAGGTGTAACAGTCGTGTTACGTTCCGTAACAGGTTGCTTTCTGCTCTATATCTTATCATATAATGACAAAAAATAACAGGGGCATTCGCCCCTGTCAAATCGTTTATCCCGCCGCATCCAGCATATTTTCGATAAAAATCCCGTATCCTCGCGTGGGATCATTTACCAGCACGTGGGTCACCGCACCCACCAGTTTGCCGTCTTGAATAATCGGACTGCCGCTCACGAGTGATTGTCATTAGGGACAACAGTTTTAATACCTAAAATCCACCGGTATTCTGATGTAACAGCGAATATGCGTATCTCTTTTTCGTTCAACAACACATGATACATTGTTAAAATTACCTTCAGCAACCAAAAGAATATCCTTTTTTACCTTAATCACTATGCCCATATGATCGTGTGGCGAATCGCAAAACACATGGTCGAAGATGACTATGTCTCCGGATTGCGGTTCGTCATTTGCCGACACATAAGTTATACGTTGGTCTGCCTTTGCCCATTCCTCCCATGCCGGACAAGCCGCCAAGGACAGGGAGCACTCTGTCGGCTTATATGGAATACACATACCTGCTTTTTTGCAGCAATAAAGGACAAATGCAGCACACCACAGGGCATCGGCCTCTTCCACACTCCATTTCGGAAACGGTTTAACAATTTCATGGATATTCGATTCTGTACCCATGATTTTCCCGTGGAAAGATTTACAAGCCTCCTGCTGTGCCACTTCAGCCAATCTATTCATACGAACCCTCCCCCATTTTCCTAATTATAGCATGGTTCGCATGAAAAAGACAGAGGCATACCGCCCCTGTCTAAATCATTTATCCGGCTGCATCCAGCATGTTTTCTATAAAAATCCCGTACCCTCTCGTCGGGTCATTCACAAGCACGTGGGTCACCGCACCCACCAGTTTGCCGTCTTGAATAATCGGACTGCCGCTCACAAGTGATTGCCATTAGGGACAACATTTTTTGTCATTCCTCAACCATCTTTATACTCGCCCAACGGCGCTGCGTTTTTGCGCTAAATTGCAGCGTATAAGTCGGAATTCCTTTTGAAATTGCGTTGTAGATCTGTGCAATTTCTTTTGATATCTGTTCTTCGCTGGCATACCACCCCAGAAACGTAGTCGGTTCTCCCCAAAAACTGGAGCCACCTCTATCCATACCAAACAATGCATACTGTGGGGAAGCTTTTCCCCCTCGCATTTTACCGGATGCTACTACCTTGTAGCAGTTTGCAATTACATTCTCATGAGGAGATGTAATAGTAATTGAGCCCGTTACGCTTGTGCAGTTTGAGCCACAATCGTAGCCGATCTCATTGGACATAAGCGTATCCAAAGAAATGTTTAATTTCTTGGAAAGCAACAATAGTTTTTCCACTTCCGGGTATCCCTGGTCTTGTTCCCATTTGGAAACAGCCTGTCGGCTGACATCCAAAAGTTCAGCCAGTTCTTCCTGTGATAAATGATGTTCCTTTCTAATTTGTTTTAAATTTTCCGAAAAGCTCATATGAGCACCTCCTTTGGTGCCTTAACTTTAAGGCAGAAAGCATATAAATGCTACCAACCTGCTTTTGCACATTCGCAACTTGAAGTTGCAATTTCATTTTATCAAAAACAGCGAAAAAAAGACAGGGGCAAACCGCCCCTGCCTAAATCATTTATCCAGCCGCATCCAGCATGTTTTCTATAAATATTCCGTACCCTCTTGTCGGATCATTTACCAGCACATGGGTCACTGCACCGATGAGTTTGCCGTTTTGGATAATGGGTGAACCTGACATGCCCTGCACGATGCCGCCGGTGGCCTGCAGCAGTTTGGAATCTGTGACCTCGATGAGCATATCCCGTCGGTTCTCCTTGTCTCGGAACACTTTTACAATCCGAATCGCATACCGTTCGGTGGTGATGCCATCCACATTGGACAAAATATAAGCATCTCCGGTCTTGATCTCATCCGCCTCCGCCAATGGCAACGCCGCCTGATTTGCATATAATCCGGCATTGTCCAACTTGCCGAAAATCCCCGCGTCGGTATTTTTTACCAAAATGCCCTGATCCTCTTTCAAATTAAACTGTCCGGTCAATTGCCCGGGTGTGCCGGATTTTCCGGGAATCACATCGGTAACAATGCTTTCCATCACGCTGCCGCTGTCCAATACCACCAGATCGCCGGTATCGGTGTCGCAAATTCCGTGTCCAAGCGCACCGAATGCACCCGTGTCGGGATCTACAAAGGTAATCGTGCCGATGCCCGCAATGCTGTCCCGGATCCAAGCTCCAATGCGGTAATATCCCAATGCCTCGTCATATACTGCCCGCACCCGCACTTCCCGGGTGGTGTCATCCCGCAGCACCGTCAAGGTCATAGAGGGACTCTCAGCCGCCTTCAGCGCAGCGGCCAGCGCCTCGTTGCTGCCGATCTCGCAGCCGTTCAGAGCAAGGATGATGTCGCCTTCCCGCAGGCCGGCTTGTTGGGCAGGGGAGTAGCCGCAGCAATCCAGATCGGAAAAACCTACCAGCATAGTGCCCTTGGAATACAATTTGATGCCGGTGGTGCGCCCCAAGGGGATCAGCCGTCGCCCGGTGTCAATTTGACAAAGGTCGGCGGCCGCCTGTTGCTGTGCCGTCAGCTCGGTTGCTGCTCCGTTGGCGGGCAGTGCCGGTTGCTGCACCGGAGACACTACCAACAAAAAAGCCCACGCGACGCAAAAGGCGTATAGTGCGCGGCTGGCTGCCTTTACATTTGAACTGCGAAAAAATCGTTTCATTTGCGCCTCCTTTCTTTCTGATTTATTGTTTGTGAAAAAGGGCGGATGATGAAACGATGTTTTTTCCAGCACATACAAATTTCTCGCGGAAGGGAAAAAGTTTTACAAATTGCTTTCTTTTCTCAAAAAAATCAGTATAATAAAATCAGATGGGGAGCCATCTTTCGACAGCTCCCCTATATCAACGACAATGGCCGCCTGCGAGCAAAACGGTCTGCCGATGCCATCATCCTATGCAGGGTGAGGCTTGTTCAGTGCCGGGCAGGGAAGAGGCCGCAAGCGGCGTTTGTAAAAAGTTTTATTATGACCGGGAGGAACGGAACTATGGCAAAGTTGGCCCCTTCGATTTTATCTGCAGATTTTGCAAACCTGCAGCGTGATGTGCAGCGCATTTTGGATGCCGGCGCAGATTGGGTGCATGTAGATGTGATGGACGGACATTTTGTCCCCAATATTTCCATCGGTGTACCTGTGGTAAAAGCACTGCGTCAGTGCTGTGACGGATTTTTGGATGTGCATCTGATGATCTCTCAGCCCGAAAAGTACATCGACGCTTTCATCAAGGCAGGTGCCGATCTGGTCAATATCCATGTAGAGGCAGAGGGCGATATGGCCGAAATGCTGCAGAAGATTCGCGCAGCAGGCAAGATGAGCGCTCTGACCATCAAGCCCGGCACCCCTGCAGAGGAAGTGTTCCCTTATCTGGAGCTGTGCGATATGATCCTGGTTATGAGCGTAGAGCCCGGCTTCGGCGGACAAAAGTTTATGCCCGGCTGTTTCCCCAAGATCCGTGCCATCAAAGCAGAGCTGGAAGCCCGCGGCTTGCAGTGTGAAATCGAGGTGGATGGCGGCGTCAATCTGGAGAACGCCCCCGAACTGATCCAGGCCGGTGCAACCGTGTTGGTGGCGGGTTCTTCTGTCTACGGTGCCGAGAACTTGGAGCAGCGTGTTGCCGATTTCAAGGCTCTGTAAGCGAATTACGGACAAATTTATATAAATGTAAGCGTCTCATTTACACAAAATGTGCAGATGAGACGCTTTTTTCATCCCAAATTTGTAAAAAATGCCTGCGAGTTGTGCAAGTTGCACAGAAAAATGGAAATATTTTGTACATGCGGGCGGTTTAAATCCCGAAAAGGTTCATTTACAAACTCGAAACAATTTGATATAATTTAACCATAATCTATTCGTAAAGGAGCGTAGACTCATGAAACGCACGAACAAAACTCGTATGCTGCTGGCTATCATGCTGGTAGTTGCAGTTGTGGCATCCATTGCTGTTGTTGCATCTGCAGAAGATGGTTCCGGTGCCAATCCCTTCTACGGAACTTTCTGGTCCCTGCTTCCCCCCATCGTGGCTATCGGCCTTGCGCTGATCACCAAGGAAGTTTATTCCTCTCTGTTCATCGGTATCGCCATTGGCGCTCTGCTGTACAGCCAGGGCAACTTGCTGGGTGCTGTTGAGCACATCTTTATTGATGGCTTTGCCGGCACTTATGGTGAGGTTGAAACCATCTCCGGTACCCTGACCGATCCCTACAACATGGGCATCCTGATCTTCGACGTGTTCCTGGGCGCCATCGTCGCCATGCTGAACCGTTCCGGCGGCTCCGCCGCTTTCGGCCGTTGGGCCGGCAAGAAGATCAAGGGCCGCATCGGTGCCTCTCTGTGCACCATGGGTCTGGGCTGCCTGATCTTTGTGGACGACTATTTCAACTGTCTGACCGTTGGCTCCGTTATGCGTCCCGTCACCGACAAGCACAAGATCTCCCGTGCTAAGCTGTCTTACCTAATCGACGCTACCGCTGCTCCCGTCTGTATCATTGCTCCCATCTCCTCCTGGGCCGCTGCCGTTTCCGGCTTTGTTCCCGCTGAGTCCGGTGTGAGCGGTATCGCACTGTTCATCCGCACCATCCCCTACAACTATTATGCCCTGCTGACTCTGGTCATGATGGTCTGCCTGGTGGTCATGGACTTTGACTTTGGCCCCATGAAGAAGCATGAGGACAATGCTCGTCTGCATGGCGATCTGTTCAGCGGTGATGCCCGTGAGTACAGCGCTGATGTAGTGGATGACAACGACTTCCCCAAGGCAAAGGTCATGGATCTGTTGCTGCCCGTTATCGTTCTGGTTCTTTCCTGCATGGTGGCCATGATTTACACCGGTGGTGGCTTTGCTGGTGAAAACTTTGTGGATGCATTCTCCAACTGTGATGCTTCCGTCAGCTTGATGCTGGGTTCCTTCGTTGGCCTGGTATTCACCATCGTTTACTATCTGCTGCGCCGCAGCCTGACCTTCAAGGGCGCTATGGATTGTATCCCCGAAGGCTTTAAGGCAATGGTTCCCGCTATTCTGATCCTGGCTCTGGCCTGGACTCTGAAGAGCATGACCGACTCCCTGGGCAGCACTGCATTTGTTGAATCCGTAGTTGGCGGCGCTGCTGCGAGCCTGGAAGCTGTCCTGCCCGCCGTGATCTTCCTGATCGCTGTCGGCATCTCTTTCGCTACCGGTACTTCCTGGGGTACCTTCGGCATCCTGATCCCCATCGTTATGGCCGTATTCCCCGAGTTCGGCAGCTCCATTCAGACCATCGGTATCGCTGCCTGCTTGGCCGGCGCTGTCTGCGGCGACCACTGCAGCCCCATCTCCGATACCACCATCATGGCATCTGCCGGTGCTCAGTGTAACCATATCAACCACGTCAATACTCAGCTGCCTTATGCACTGACTTGTGCCGCTGTTTCCTGCGTGGCTTACCTGATCGCTGGTTTCATCCAGAATGTCATCATCTGCCTCATCATCGCTGTTGCTCTGATGATCGGCACCATGTTCCTGCTGAAGATGGCTGTTGGCAAGACTGCTGCCGCTGCCAAATAAGTAAACCATACTTACTGAAAAACCGCCCCGACCGGGGCGGTTTTTTTGTCTCTGTTTGATGGATCGAAACTTTGTAAAAGCTATTGAAGCCAAACTTGTTTTGGATTATACTGTGATTGAAGCAATTTTGCCTTCGGGCACAGAATAGGAGACCCATTACAATGAAAACCCCTTTGCGCTGGTCCAAGACGTTTCTTTTGCATTATTGGAAATTGGTGTTTCGATCCATGCTGTTTTTGGCGGCAGGAATCACCTATGTATATAACCGCATCCATCATACCGGCGAGCTTTTTGGCGGATTTGAGCGCAATTCTTTGCTGCTAAGCGTCATTTGGATCATCTTTGCCGTGGAGATGGTACTGCGTTTTTTTCCTTCCGGTATTGAAAGCATGGGTTGCCAAAAGCAGTTTGCCAAAAACTATAGACCCACCGGCAGGGAAGAGGTGCGCCTGCAGTCCTGGAAACGCACTGCTGCTGTATTTTTGGCTTGGGTCGCGCTGAACGGCATCTTTGGCGCATTGTACCTGGCGGGTATTTTTGATGCCGGAATTATGCTGCTCATCGCACTGGCTTATTCCGTCTGCGACATGATCTGCATTTTATTCTTCTGCCCCTTCCAGACTTGGTTTATGAAAAATCGTTGCTGCGCCACTTGCCGCATCTATAACTGGGATTTTGCGATGATGTTCACGCCCTTGATTTTCGTGCGCAATGGCTATGCACAAACGCTGGTGCTCATCTCCCTGGCTTTGCTCATCAAGTGGGAAGTGCTGTTGCGCCTGCATCCCGAGCGTTTTTCCGAAAATACCAATGCTTGTCTTGCCTGTGCCCAATGTCAGGAAAAACTGTGTCACCACAAAAAGCAGCTGCAGCGATTTATTAAGCGAAATGCGGCCAGATTGCACACAGAAGGAAACTTTCTCTTTAAAGGCGACCGGAACGCACAGTGATAGGAGGAAAATGGCTCAATGAAACGTAAATTTTTGCCCCTGATGCTGCTTTTGCTGCTGACCGGTTGCGGCAAACCCTCCGGTGCAGAAGCCGCTTACCGTCAGGTTTCCATGCAGGAAGCAATCAATATGATGAATACGCAAACCGGCTATATCATTTTGGACGTGCGGACGCAGGAAGAATATGAAACCGCGCATATCCCCGGCGCTGTGTGTGTCCCGAATGAAAGTATCGGCACGACGCCTCCGGCGCAATTTCCGGATAAAAGCCAGCTGATCCTGGTGTATTGCCGCAGTGGAAATCGCAGCAAGCAGGCTTCGGAAAAGCTTGCAAAGATGGGTTACACCAATGTGGTGGAGTTTGGTGGCATCCGTGATTGGCCCGGCGAAACGGTCAGTGGAAATTAAATAAAAAGAAAAAACGCACATCTCTTGCGAGATGTGCGTTTTTTGGTGCGGTCAGGGGGACTTGAACCCCCACAGGATTACTCCCACAAGCACCTCAAGCTTGCGCGTCTGCCGATTCCGCCATGACCGCATGGGAAAACTGCTATACTACTATAGCACACAGGGCAGGAAAAAGCAAGTGTTTTTTGGAAAGAAAATCGGCCTTAAACAGAGGCCTTGTCCTTGGCTTTCACGTAATGCTCCAGAATGGGCACCAGAATAAAACAAGTGATGCCGGCAGTAAAACCGCCGTTGTACAGACAAAAACCACCGTGAATCACGCTGGTGGAAGAACACATGGCAGCGCAAGCCGCACCGGCAAGCACGCCGCTCTTCCAGCCGAATCTGCCGGCGATGGGGCAGAGGCCGGTGGCAAAAGCCAAACCGTTAAGATAGGCCTGCGTAGACAATGTCCAGCCGGGATCAAAGCCACCGATGCCGCCGGTTACTTGTGCAAAGGCAAACAATAAACCGTATCCCACAAAAATAGGCCAAACGATGCGCGGATGTTGTCCGATGGCAAAGAAACTCAGTGCAGCCAGCAAAGCGCCGCAGGTGGGGCCGGTAAAGCCTGCGCCGTCCGTAAAGGCAATCATCAACGCCATATAGGCCAGTACGGAAAAACCGTGGAAGCCCAAATTGATCAGGCAAAGCGGCATGCCGTACTCATCGGCAAAATCATCGTTGTGTCCGTTGGATGCCAAAAGCGCGCCGTAACCACGAAAACTGTAGCCGTTCAGGCGCCATCCGTAAAATAGGCATGCTGCGAAGAAAATCGTGAACGCCACAATGGAAAACGCATTAAATGCGCCGCCGTTTTCAAGATATACGGCATTGTCGCCCTTTAAAGCATCGGGCACAGAGAAACCCATTGTGGGATAAAACAAACACTTCAGCAAAAAAGCCAGCAAACTAATGGTAATACCTGCGTTGTAAAGATTATAACCTTTATGCATGGCGCGTACGCCGGGGATCATAGGCGGTACCAAAAAGCCGGTGCCAACCGCAAACAACACAGAGAGAACGATGCCCAACACCGTGGTCTGGGGTGCAGCGGGGTCAAAGGTGTCCGGTGTAGTGTAGCGGAAGAGTAGCTCGCTGATAAAGGGTGCCAGGGAAGTGGCGAACAGCGCGATGGGCAACAGGGCGGCAAAGGATTGTTTGCGCACCTTGGCATACAGCAGCACGCCAAAAAAACAAGGCCAGATGTTGAGAATGTTCAGACCGTAAAATCCGTGTGCAATCACCAAAAAATATCCGGCCAGTACCGAAGAGGTGGTGATGGCATTGTGCATCAAGCACAGCACGAACCAAACTGCCAGTCCGCACAGACCGGCATTCAGCAGTGCACAGCCCAAACCGCCCAATGAATAATAGTCGGTCAGCAGCTTTGCGGGGGAGGTGATGATGTGGAGAAGTTGAGGAAGTACCACATTCCATTCTCCGTAAATGGTGCAGGCAGCGGCAGCTGCCAATAAAAGCCCGATGGAAGTCCACAGGCAGAATCGTCGGATGAGCCGGTCGTTTAACGTAATACGATTTTCCATTTCGTCACACTTTCTTCAGTAGTGATTTGAATGAGTCTCTAACAATTTAATATAACAGAAATCGTGTGTTTTCGCAACTACTGGGTCCGATAAACAAAAAGAAATTCCGAAAATAAAAAACGGGCAGATCATTCCGCCCGTTTAATGTGAACTTATTGTGCCGTATAGTCGTGACCGCAGTGTGGACATTTTGGATAATCAAAATCGTGCAACCGATCGCATTTGGGGCATCTTTTTTGAGGCAGACGATCATCCTTGGCAGGTGTCTTGCTGCCGTTGTCCAAAAGTCCGACTAGGAATACTGCGCTTGCAGCAAAGGCTAAATAAGAGGCAATTTCAAAATTACCGTCATCCATACAGGCCAGCAAAATGGCCCACAGTAGCATAAATGCAGCTGTAAACATAATCTTAACAGGGCGCATACGACACCTTCTTTCTTTGATTAATGATAGCATATACAAACGAAAAATGCAACAAAGGAAATACTTGTCAATTTATGTGGCTTCTTGTATAATAAAAAATAGTCTGTGCGACTTTGCCGGACGGAAAGGGGATTCTATGTTCAAAAAGTTTATTTCTTATTATCGCCCGCATCGCAAATTGTTCGCGCTGGATATGTTTTGCGGTTTGCTGGTGGCAATTTGTGATTTATTTTATCCCATCATTACCCGTAACATCATCAATGTATATGTGCCCAATAAACAGCTTCAGTTGCTGATCACTTGGTCTGTGGTCATGCTGCTGATCTATGTGGCAAAGGCCTGCCTGAACTTTGTGGTTCAGTACTGGGGCCATATCGTCGGCGTGCGGATGCAGGCTGATATGCGCCGGGATATGTTCACCAAACTGCAGAAACTGCCGTTTGCCTTCTTTGATGAGAACAAGACCGGCGTCATTATGTCCCGTATGATCAACGATCTGCAGAACGTATCTGAGCTGGCACATCACGGCCCCGAGGACCTGCTGATTTCCACCATTACGCTGGTGGGCGCATTTATTATGCTGGGCAGTATCAATATTTACCTGACTGTTCTGGTGTTCCTGGTGCTGCCGCTGATGATCTTCTTTGCCATCAAGACTCGCGGTATGATGACCAAAGCGTTTCGTGACACCCGTGTTGAGACCGGTAAGGTCAATGCCAACGTAGAGACTGCAATCTCCGGTGTTCGCGTGTCCCGTGCCTACACCGCCGGCGAATATGAAACGGCGAAGTTTAACGAGGCCAATAAAGGATATGTAGCCGCCCGTGCGCGTGCCTATAAATCCATGGGTATCTTCCATTCCGGCATGCAGCTCTTCTCCGATATGCTGTATCTGGTGGTGCTGGTGGCCGGTGGCCTGTTCTTTTTCTATGGCCACATCAATACCGGTGACTTTGCCGCATATCTGCTGTATATCAATATCTTCCTGAAGCCCGTAAACCGCTTGGCTTCTTTGCTGGAGCAGCTGCAGGATGGTATGACCGGCTTCTCCCGCTTCCGTGAAATCATGGAGCAGGCTACGGAGGCAGAGGATGCCAATGCCGTAGACCCCGGCACGCTGTCCGGTCATATCCGGTTCGAAGATGTGTCCTTCCGTTATGATAACAGTGATGAAGCGGAGGGTAAGCGCCAGGTCATCGACCACATTTCTCTGGAAATCCCCGCAGGCAAAACTGTGGCTCTTGTGGGTCCCAGCGGCGGCGGTAAAACGACTCTGTGTCACCTGATTCCTCGGTTCTATGAGCTGGATGGCGGCAAAATCACCATCGACGGTATGGATCTTACCACGCTGCAGCGTAGCGCGTTGCGCAAGAATATCGGTATGGTAGCCCAGGATGTGTTCCTGTTTGACGGCACTATCCGCGAGAATATTGCATACGGTAATCTGAGTGCCAGTGAAGAGGCAATCATCGAGGCCGCCAAGAAGGCGAATATCCATGACTATATCATGACTTTGGAGCAAGGTTACGATACCCAGGTAGGTGAGCGCGGTATCAAACTGTCCGGCGGCCAGAAACAGCGTATCTCCATTGCTCGCGTTTTCCTGAAGAATCCCCCCATCCTGATTTTGGATGAGGCAACTTCGGCGCTGGACAATGCTACCGAAATGCTGATTCAGGAATCCCTGGAGCAGTTGGGCAAGGGTCGCACCGTGTTGGTAGTGGCGCACCGCCTGTCTACCATTAAAAAGGCTGATGAAATTGTGGTTATTACCCGAGACGGCATTCAGGAACGTGGTAATCATGAGCAGCTGCTGGAAAAAGACGGCATGTATGCCGCTCTGTACCGATATCAGTTCCGTGTATAAACATTGGCACCATTCCCCAAGAACGGGGAATGGTGCTTTTCTTTGACAATCCGGCAAGCTTTCTGCAGGAAAATGACGGTCTCCGGTTAAAAGCTATTGAAATAAACGTGATTTTATGGTATATTGACTTAGAATAGATACTATGGGTTTTCTGTGTATTTTTTGAAAAATGGTTTAAAAAGGAGGAAAACCGATTGTTAAATCGGTAAAAACAATATGAAACATACAAAAATTGCATTGGTTTTGGTGTGTGCGCTGATGCTGACCATGTTGGTTGCCTGCGGCGGTGGTGAAAAAGAGAATATCTATTCTCTCACGATCGAAGGCGTTGTTATGCAGGGCAATCAGCCCGTAAAGCCCTATCTGGACAAGCTGGGCAGTGATTATCAATACTCTGAGTCCATTAGCTGCGCCTATGATGGCATGGACAAGATCTATGCCTACGAAGACTTCAGCCTGTACACCTATCCCGATGGTGATAAGGATTATGTGCTGGAAGTTGAAGTGCTTGGCGGTGACTATGCCACCGGCAAGGGCATTAAGATCGGCAGCAGCCGTGAAGATGTAATCAAGGCTTACGGCGAAAAGTATTTCGAAGACGGCGCATTGTTGTACTACAACAAGACCAATGATGCAGCCGATACCGTTGCACCCATGTTGTATTTCGTGATGGATGGCAACACCGTTATCAGCTTTGGCATTACGGGTGAGGGCTCCTTCGAATAAAGAAAGGGGAATGCGGTTATGCGTAAAACCTTTATGCGTCTGTTGGCGCTGATGTTGGTGGGTTCTTTGCTTTTGGGTCTGGCAGCCTGTGCTCCTGTGAATACGCCTGATGGCAACGATCCCGCACAGGGCGGTGTTCAAAACGGTGGCGGCAACGAGAACACCGGCAATGAGAACACCGGCAACGAAAATACCGGCAATGAGAACACCGGCAACGAAAATACCGGCAATGAGAACACCGGCAACGAGAACACCGGCAACGAAAACACCGGCAACGAGAATACCGGCAACGAAAACACCGGCAACGAGAATACCGGCAACGAGAACTCTGGCAATAATACCGATCGTCCGCTGCAGGATAACACATCCGCCGCAGTGGGCACTCTGACCGGTGTTGACAGTCTTGACCGGGATCTGAAGAAGATCATTGATAGCGTTACCGACGGAAAGGATACCAAACTGAAGCAGCTTCAATCTGTATACAAGTGGGTTGCGGATAACTTCCGTTACCGCGCTGTTGCGGTTGACCTGTCCCAGGGCTATACCGAGGCATTAAAGATCGAACTGACTCAGTATTTTCTGAAATATCGCCGCGCCAGTTGCGAACATTATGCAACAACCGTGGCACTGCTCTTCCAGCGGCTGGATCCGGCCTACAAGCCCATTATGGTCACCGGTGAACGCTGGGATACGGTAAATAAGGTGTGGGGAGAACACGCCTGGGTCAT
Organism: Oscillospiraceae bacterium; assembly: GCA_017380435.1. Taxonomy (GTDB): domain Bacteria; phylum Bacillota; class Clostridia; order Oscillospirales; family Oscillospiraceae; genus Faecousia. The sequence goes on along the minus strand of JAFODZ010000058.1, from coordinate 4,341 downwards.
TATGGAATACGAGGGCCGTTATTATCATTTTGACGGCCTGTACGGTAAAAATCATCAGGGAGACACCTTCCGCAGCTTTATGAAAACCGATGCGGAAATGCAGGCACACCACAAGTGGGATGCATCCCAATATCCGGCGTGTCCCTGAAGGATAAAAGGAGGGTTCCGGAATGTTTATTCTGGAGAAGATAGCTGAATATGCCAAAACTGACCGGGTGGCGCTGATCAACCGGAATGAACGGTTGACCTTTGCGCAAATGGATGCATATTCCGATGCAGTTGCGGCATGTTTGTTGGCGCAGTTTGGTGCAGAAGATCGCACACCGGTTGTGATCTATGGTCATAAGCAGACCGAGATGCTGCCTTGTATGTACGGTGCTTTGAAGGCAGGCCGCGCCTATGTTCCGGTGGATATTACCGTGCCTGCCGATCGGGTGCGGGATATTTTGGATACCGTAAAGCCGAAACTTTTCATCGACCTGGCTGATATTTGTTCCGGCGGCGAAATCCCGGCAGACCTGTATGGACAGCGCGTGGATACTGCGGCAGTGCAGCAGATTTTTGCGGAGTATGCCGGACAAAAGCCTGATGCATCTCATTGGGTACAGGATGCGGACCCCTGCTATATCCTGTTCACCTCCGGCAGCACCGGAAAACCCAAAGGTGTGCCCATCAGCAAGGCCAACCTGGATAATCTGTATCGGGAGTTTTCTGCATGGGTGGCAGATGCCAAAGGCGATGTCATCATGAATCAGATCTCTTACTCCTTTGACGTTTCCGTGGTGTCGGTTTATGTGGGCATGGCGCTGGGTAAGACCCTCTATACCATTGACAAGGGCATGATGGAAAATCTGCCCGAACTGTATGAAAAACTGGCAACCTCACAAATTGCTGTGTGGGTATCCACACCCTCTTTTGCAGAGATGTGCGTGGTTTCGCCCCGATTGGATGCAAACCTGTTGCCGCAAATGGAACGGTTTATTTTCTGTGGTGAGGTGCTGACCCATAAGCTGACGGAAACTCTGTTTGCACGTTTCCCCGGACGGGCTGTTGTCAATACATATGGCCCCACAGAAGCAACTGTTCTGGTAACGGCGATGGAAGTGACCCAGGCTATGCTGGAAGATACCCGTCCCATCCCCATTGGTATTCCGCTGAATGAAGTTCGCTTTGCCATTGTGGATGAAGCCGGAAATGAATTGCCCGAAGGTGAGACCGGCGAACTGCTGATCATCAGTGACAGCGTATCGGCGGGCTATTTTGGGCGGCCTGATTTGACTGCACAGCGTTTCCTTGAGTGGAAGGGTGAGGGCTGCGTAAAGCGCGGCTATCGTACCGGTGATGCAGTTTATCGTCTGGGTCAGTATTACTATTTCTGCGGTCGTATTGACTTCCAGGTGAAACTGAACGGTTATCGCATTGAGCTTGAAGATATCGAAAACAATATGATGCGCGTCACCAATGTGGCACGTGCTGTGGTACTGCCTGTCAGCAAGGAAGAAAAGATCGACCACCTTGTGGCATTTGTAATGCTGCAGAGTCCCAGTCAGCTTAGCGCCCTGAAGACCGGTCTGGCCATCAAGGAAGAGCTAAAGCAATATCTGCCTTCTTATATGATCCCTCGCAAGATCGTTTTGCGTGAAAGCTTCCCCATCAATACGAATGGCAAGGTTGATCGCAAGCAGCTGGCTTTGGAACTGAAATAAGAAAAGACGGAGATTGAAACATGAACCTGTTTAGCGGATTTTTGTTTTTTTATGTGTTGATATTGCTGCTGATCCCTGCGGCTGTTTTGGGCCTGATGGGGAAGAAACTCAAGTGGTACGGCTTTGCCGTAACGCTGGCGTTTACCGTTATGGTGTTTTCCACTCCCGGAAAAGCTGCGTTTATCATAGGGTTTTATATCCTGCAGTTGCTTTTGGTGATGAGCTTTTTGGCCATCCGGAATAAAGTCAGTGAGAAATGGCTGCCGTATTTGTTGGCGCTGTACGTGGTCTTGTCTGTCAGCCCCATTGTTCTGGCAAAACTGAATGGTTTGCTGGGCCTCCATCTGGAGTTTTTGGGCGTTTCTTATATGACCTTCCGTGCAGTTCAGCTGCTTATTGAGATTCGCGATGGATTTACAACGAATGTAAAGATTTTGGACTTTACATACTTTCTGTTGTTCTTCCCCTCGGTTTCTTCCGGCCCCGTGGATCGTTACCGCCGTTTCTTGGGCGACATCAACGGTGTGCAGACCAAGGAAGAATACTGGGAGAGCCTGCAGGCCGGCGTGCGTCGGTTGTTTACCGGTGCGCTGTACAATTTTGTAATTGCAGGCCTGCTGCAGCAGTATGTGCTGGCTGTGCTTCCGGAAACCTTTTTGGGCAACTGGGGATATATGTACGGCTACACGGTCTTCCTGTTCTTCAATTTTGCGGGTTACAGTAAAATGGCCATCGGTGCCGGTTATATTTTGGGCGTTCGGATGCCGGAGAACTTCAATATGCCCTTCCTCAGCCATGACTTGAAGGACTTCTGGGCACGTTGGCATATTTCTTTGTCCACTTGGTTGCGCGACTATGTTTATACCCGGTTTGTACGGGAGTCTCTGCGGAAAAAGTGGTTTAAAGATCGCCACACCGGTTCCTATATCGGCTATGTGCTGACTATGATGACTATGGGCGTGTGGCATGGATTGGATGCCAGATATTTGTTTTACGGTGCATATCACGGCTTGCTGATGTGCCTGAATGATGTGTTGGATAACAAGTGGAAGCGATTCAAAAAGCTGAAGAAGGATCCCGTTTGGGAGCCCGTGCTGGTACTGATCACGTTCCACATCGTTAGTTTTGGTCTGCTGGTATTTTCCGGCAGAATATTCTGATAAAGGAGATGTTTGTTATGAAGATGGAAGAAACAAAGATTATTGAAGCACTGTGCGAAATTTGCGGTGCAGAGCCTGAAGACCTGGAAGGTGATATGGAGCTGTTCGAAGAAGGTCTTCTGGACTCCTTTGGTGTTATTTCTCTCTTTGTAGAGCTGGAAAGCATCTTCGGTGTGAAGCTGGACCCCACTGAAGTGGAGCGCAGCGTGATTTCTACTCCCGATAAGCTGGTAGCCTTTGTTCTGGAGAAGCTGTAAGCTGTCATGAAAAAGAAAGTATTCCAGGCCGCAGCTTTGCTGTTGGTTGCTGTTACCTTGATCTTGTGGGGCGCCGGTGTCGTGCTTCGCACCACCATGCCGGAGTATGCCGACAATCTGGGAAACGACAACCATAATGAGAAACTGTATGGTCTGACTCTGCTGAAAGCATCTGCACAGCGTGAGGATAATGTGATCGTTTACGGTTCCAGTGAACTGCGCACCTTTGAAATTTCCACACACCCGGTAAACTTTTTTGCCGATAAGCGGGACGGCTTCCAGGTGAATATCGTGGGCCGCGGTTCTTGCCAAAGCATCATCCACGCATTAAGCGTGGCTGCTTCCGGCGATAGCCTTTCCGGCAAAAAGGTCGTGCTGATCACCTCTCCCCAGAGCTATGTGAAGGAAGGTATCACCCCGGATATGTTCCTGGCCAACTTCTCCAAGCAGCATTTCCTTACCATTATGGGCGACTCCTCTGTCAGCGATAGCGTAAAGTCCAGATTGAGCCAGCGCACCGAGGAACTGCTGGAAGAGTATAAGGCTGAGTTTGGCAGCTATGGCGGCTATGATGACGTTTTGCTGTATACCCGTTTGTATAATAGCGGCAACTTTATTTCCGACGTGGCTTTGGCGCTGCTGAAACCCGGCTATGCGCTGCAGAATTATCTGCTGGAGCTACGGGATCTTTTTGATGCAGCCACGCTGCTGCGTAAAGAAGGCAATGCAGACAGCAACCAAGCCGGCAATAAAACGGTGATCGACTGGACTGCTGAACGTCTGGCTGCCGTGGAAGCTGCAAAGCCGATGACCGATAACAACGATTTCGGTATGCTGAAAGATTACTACAACCGATATATCGGCACAAAGCTAAAACTGCAGGCGGGAAAAGAGAAGAACCTGTCTTACTCCGTATCGGAGGAATATGACGACCTGCGGTTATTGCTGGATGTGTGCCGGGAAAAGGGTCTGGAGATCATGTTTGCACACGTGCCGCTGCACGGTCAGTGGAGTGATTATACGCAGTTCAGCACCGATCGGCGAAACGAGTATTATGACAATGTCCGCGAGATCGTGGGAGAATATGACAATGTTACCCTGTGCGACCTCACCGGAGGAGAGTATGAGCAGTACTTCCTTTGTGATGTCATGCACTTGGGATGGAATGGATGGTTGAAGTTTGATGAAGCGCTTAGCAACTTTTATCACGGCAATCTC
>JAFODZ010000057.1 GCA_017380435.1 Oscillospiraceae bacterium | reverse complement strand
GCTGCGGAATAACTCACCGATTTTGCCGGGTTTACGAAGTGTTTTTTGATTCATATCTTACACACTCCCTTCCGCAGCAGTCTGCTTGGCCATAGCCAGCGCCAGAATTTTCTCCTGGGTAGCTTCTTCCCGGCTCAGTTCACCGGTAACACGGCCTTCGCACATAACAATGATCCGGTCGCACATGCCGAGAATTTCCGGCATTTCCGAGGAGATCATAATAATGGCATAACCTTGTTGGGCCAGCTCGCCCATAATTTCGTAAATAGCAGCCTTTGCGCCCACATCCACGCCCTTGGTCGGCTCATCCAGGATCAGCACCTTGAAATCAGAACCCAGCGCCTTGGCAACAACAACCTTCTGCTGGTTACCGCCGGACAGGGAGCTTGCCTTATCGAACACGGATACTGCCTTGGTATCCACCTGTTCGGCCAGTTCCTTGGACTTGGCGTTTTCCTTTTTCTCATTCAGGAAGAACAGCTTGGAGAACTGCTTCAGCTCTGTAAGGGTAATATTGCGGCCAATGCCCCAGTCCAGAATCAAGCCTTCGATCTGCCGGTTTTCCGGCAGCAGGCCGATACCCTGTTTCATCGCCTGGATAGGTTTGCGGATCTTAACCTGTTCGCCGTTTAAGTAAATCTTACCGGAGGAAGCTTTTTCTGCGCCGAAAATCGTTTGCACAACTTCCGTACGGCGGGCGCCCACCAGACCGGTCAGGCCCAGGATCTCGCCCTTATTAACATGGAAGGAAACATCCTTGAAGTAGCCGGTACGGGACAGATTCTCTACCCGCAGCACTTCCTCACCGATCTCCACCACCGGCTTGGGGAACAGGTCGGTAATTTCCCGACCAACCATAGCCTTGATCAGATCCGCATTGGTGATGCCATCTACATCGTATGTACCAATATACTTGGAATCCCGGAATACGGTAACCCGGGTAGCCAGCGCATACATATCTTCAAAACGGTGAGAAATGAAAATAATGGAAACGCCCTCATCCCGCAGCTTGCGGGTGATGCGGTACAATTCCTCCGATTCCCGCTTTGTCAGCGCAGCGGTCGGCTCGTCCATAATGATGATCCGGGCATTCAGCGACAGCGCTTTGGCGATCTCAACCATCTGCTGCTGGGCAACCGAGAGATTTCCCATCAGCGCCCGGGAATCAAAGTCTGCATTCAGCTCCTGTAAAAGCCGGTCAGCCTCCCGGTACATTTTGTTCCACTGCACAACACCCAGCCTTTTTTCCAGGTGTCCCGCGAAAATATTTTCTGCAACAGACAGATGGGGATACGCGGTAACATGCTGATAAATGGCGGCAATGCCCGCCTTTTGGGCATCCTTGGGGCTTTTAAACCGCACCGGCTGGCCATCCAGAAGCATCTGACCTTCTTCCGCTTGATGCACGCCCATAATGACCTTAATAAATGTGGATTTGCCGGCACCGTTTTCTCCCATCAATGCATGAATCTCACCTTTTTTCAGGTTAAATTCCACTTGATCCAGCGCTTTCACGCCAGGAAAGATCTTGGTGATACCGTGCAGCTCCAGTACAGTTTCGGACACTACACACGCCTCCTTCTCAATCAGTTACAAAATTCGCCCTGAGCGGCTTCTGCGTTTTTCGGGCTTATTTGTGCAAAATGGAGTTTTTCATCTTTTTCGCCAAAACAGGTTCCCTTTTCCCGCTCATGGATGTATAATATCACCAACTTCCCAAAAATACAATACCCAATTTTTAAGGAGGACGATTTATGGAACGGTATGCATGGAAAGCGATCGTACTGCCCGGAATGCTGGAGGAGTACTGCAAGCGCCACGATGAGATCTGGCCGGAGATGAAGCAGGTGCTGTCCGACGCCGGTATCCGCAACTACACCATCTGGAATGTGGGCAACGAGCTGTTTGGCTATTATGAGTGCGACAGCGTGGCCTACGCCGCCAAGGTGCAGGCGGACAGTCCCGTTGTGGATCGCTGGAATGAGTACATGAAGGATGTTATGGTTATGGAAATGGACCCGGTCACCGGCGCCCAGCCGCTGATGAAGCAGGTGTTTCTGTTCGATTGATTCGATTCCGAGCCAAAAAACAGTACAGCCGCTGACCATCCGGTCAGCGGCTGTTGAGCGTGTCAGAGAAGCCTCCTTGTCATTCCGAGGAGCACAGCGACGTGGGAATCTCATAGCAAAATGTTACGAATTTGCCGAAAACTATATATTAATCTAAAGATTGAACTGCGAGATTGCCACACCAGTGTGCGCACTGGTTCGCAATGACACGGTTTTTTGACAGTCTGTACAGCCGCCGACCATCCGGTCAGCGGCTGTTTTTCGCTGTTGCTTAAAGCAATTTTTGAATTACTTGCTCCACATCATAATTCGCATCTAATTTTAGGTTACATTCCAAATTGTCATACATTCCATGCTTGGATTCCAGGATTTTTTCCAGCGGCAACGGTAAATTCCCGTGCATTCTCGCCTTGAATCTTTCCTTGATAACCTCCAGGTCCGCCGTTAGAACAATTCTAAATGCACCTTCCGGCAGCAGTTGAATATGCTCCTTTTCTGTAATCAGATAGATGATGTTGTCGCCGGTTACAGATGCCTTTAACATAGTTTTAAAGTGTTCCAACGCCATAGACGGATTCTTTTCCAATCTCAGGTAATCCTTACCCGAATAAATTCTGGCAGAAATTTTTTCGCTGATTATATTTGCCAATGTGGATTTGCCGACACAATTTTCACCTATAATGGCTATTAACATTTTTTCTCCTCGTATTTCTTGCAAAAATTCTAATCTTAAAAGACAGGGGCAGTTCAAACAACAAGTTTTAGCCCGATTTTTTTGCTATGAAATTCTTCTCAATAAAGCTCTTTGCTCGAAAACCTAACCAAAAAGTCGTGTTATCTGCTCTTAACTCTGCAATCAAATGATTCTCGTCCTGCTGCTTTAACAAAATTATTTCATCCCGCTTGAAAGCGTAGCATCCTAAATCTCTTTCCCCGTGTAGAAATCCTCGAACTAAATCTGTAGTGAATCGCAGTTCGTCGCCAACGACAAATATACATACATCGTGATTTTGGAATTTTTCATCTGTTGCATCAAAGCACTTCGTTATGATATAGGGTTCTTGTAGCTCATAATATTCTCGCAGGTGTCCGCAGGCCTTTGAAAAAATTTCTTTTTTCATTGTGGGAATATGGAATGATCCTGCCTTTTTCCACAAAGGCATCGAAAACCCAATTGCTAAAACCGCGCCAACTATCGGCAAGGTACAACCAATAATCACTTTTCCGAAAATAGTAAAAATCTTCAAGTTCCACGCGCTGGGCTGCGGAATTAATATCAGCAGAAGGATTCCAACCACTATACACGAAATATAAATAGTGCAGGAGACAATGGTGCTGAATTTTCTCCATCGTTTTTCTTTGCGGAATATGCGCTTTTCATCTTCTGTGAGCGTTTTATATTGCTCTTTAAGTGCATTATTTATGTTCTGATTTGTGTTTTTATACTTAAAATACCGCATCTTGCCTCCTCCTTCTTTTTAGATATCTCCTCAAGGTCTCCCCGTCTTTATTTCTCAATACAGCCAAGATAATTTTCCATCAATTCATACAGTTTCTCTTCGTTGGTCTTTTCTTTCGGCTTCGGGCGGTTGCATATTTTTCTGACTAACCGTTCCATAAGCGTATAAATCTTAATAACCAGGAAGATTGGCAGCAGAAAGACAAATAGTACAAATTCACCTATTCCATCGATTGTTTTCTGGAATGTGCTACTGTTATGATTCGGCCCGATGTATTGAATTTCTCCGCGAAACTCCAGCCTGTCACCCAAGTCGGTGATCGTTGGAATAAACCAATAACCGCCGGAATGCCCGCCTCTTGCTACGCCAAAGTGTATTTCGTCACCAACCAGCTTTACGATGTAATCGTCGAAATAATAAAATGTATCCCCGGAATAGGAAGTATTATGGCTGAATCGATTCAAACTGTTCAAAAAATCTTCCTTCGTTCCCGAAAACTCGAATATATACGCCTTCGACATCCCATCACCGCCTTTTTTAAATCATAGCATATGGATTTGAAAAAGTAAATCACTGCCGCCCCCACGAGTTGAAATCTCCGTTTATGTGTAGTATAATGCCATCAAGAAAGCGAGGATTTTCTATGACAAAAATACTGTTTGTCTGCTGGGGCAATATTTGCAGAAGTCCTATGGCAGAATTTGTGATGAAAGATATGGTGCAAAAAGCAGGTCGCAGTGAGGAATTTTACATTGATTCCGCCGCCTCCAGCCGGGAAGAGATCGGCAATCCCATCTATCCCCCCGCCCAGCGGGAGCTGACCCGCCACGGCATTCTCGGCGCATCCCACCGCGCCCGCCAGATCACCGCCGCCGATCTGCAAAAATTTGACCGCATTTACTATATGGACGGCCGCAACGCCCGTTCTCTTGCACGGATGTTCCCGGAGTTTGACAAATTTTTGCCTTTCCTGCCCTACGATGTGGCTGACCCCTGGTACTCCGGGGATTTTGGTCAGACCTGGGATGACATTCAAATCGGCTGCCGCCGTATCTTGGAGGAATTATCATGATCGATAAAGCTGTATTGGAAGCGCAACTTTCCCAGCTTCCTCTTTACACTTATTTTTATACCGACCCGAAAAGCATTGAATTTTCCGACCGCATCCGCTATATTTGCCAGACCGAATGCCCTATGTACGGCAGAACCTGGGCCTGTCCTCCGGCGGTGGGCGAGGTGGCAGAGTGCAAGGAAAAATGTCTGAGCTACGAAAACTGCCTGGTAATCGGCACCATCGTGGAAGTATCCGATTCTGCCAACATTCAAGAATCCCTGGACACCCGGTTTGACCACGAAAAGCTGACCAACCAGGTGCGGGACTTATTCCGGGAGCAGGGTGTCAAACCCTACATTTTGTCCACAGAGGCCTGCGCTGTTTGTGAGCGATGCGCCTATCTGGACGGTCTGCCCTGCAGGATGCCGGGTAAGATGCACCCCTGTGTGGAGAGCCACGGCATCAACATCATCCCAACCCTGGAAGAAAACGGTCTGGAATTTATCTATGGCACAAACATTGTCACCTGGTACTCTTTATTATTCTTTTAAGGAGAAAGTATGCTGAATAAATTACAGGCGGTTGCCAACCGCTTTGAAGAACTTTGCGCCCGGTCAGAGCAGCCGGATTTTTACAACGATCCCAAAAAAGCTACCGCTATTTTGCGGGAGCGAAATGATTTAGAGCCGATTGTGGAAGCCTATCACGCCTACAACCGGGCAGTACAGGATATGGAAGATGCCCAGGAGCTGATGAGCGACCCGGAGATGAAGGAGCTTTGTCAGCAGACCTATACCGACGCCAAAGCGGAAAAAGAACGGCTTTTTAAGGAGCTGCAAATTCTGCTTCTTCCCAAAGATCCCAACGATGACAAGAGCGTCATTGTGGAGATCCGGGGCGGTGTTGGCGGTGAGGAAAGCGCACTTTTCGCCCACAGTCTGTTTCGGATGTACTCTATGTACGCCGCCCAAAAGGGTTGGAACATTGAGCTGATGAACTACAACGAAACGGAGCTTGGCGGCGTTAAGGAAGCAGACTTTATTATCAACGGACGGGGGGCGTACTCCCGGCTGAAATATGAATCCGGTGTTCACCGGGTGCAGCGTGTGCCGGAAACGGAGTCCGGCGGTCGTGTTCACACCTCCACCGCCACTGTTGCGGTTTTGCCGGAGATGGAAGAGGTGGATGTGCAGATCAACCCGGCAGATATTGAAATGCAGGTTTACCGTGCCAGTGGTGCAGGCGGTCAGCATGTCAACAAGACAAGCTCTGCTGTGCGGCTGATCCACAAACCCTCCGGTATTGTGGTTGCCTGCCAGGAAGAGCGCAGCCAACTGCAAAACCGGGAAAAATGTATGCGGATGCTGGCCTCCAAACTCTACGAGATTGAGCAGGAAAAGCTGGATGCTCAGGTAACCGGTATGCGCCGCAGTCAGGTGGGAACCGGTATGCGCAACGAGCGGATCCGCACCTACAATTTTCCCCAGGGCCGTGTCACCGATCATCGCATTGGCCTTACCTTATATAAAATAGATGCCGTTATGAACGGCGCCATCGATGAGATCATCGATGCCCTTGCCACCGCCGACCAGGCTGAAAAATTAAAGAACCAAGGATAGTAGGGGCGAACTGTGTTCGCCCGCGGGCGTTTGCAGAATGCCCCTGCGACCAGCGTGTTTCGCAGGTCCTTAGGAGGAAATATTATGATATTTGAATCAAATTCGCCGGAAGAAACCGAACGGGTAGGGCAAATTCTTGCTCAAAATCTCACTGCCGGTGCGGTTATCGCCTTTGAGGGCGATTTGGGCGCTGGGAAAACCGCCTTCACCCGGGGTCTTGCCAAGGGCCTGGGTTGCACTGAGCCTGTCACCAGTCCCACTTACACCATCGTCAACGAATATCTCTCCGGCAAAATGCCGCTGTTTCACTTTGATATGTACCGGCTGACCTGTGCTGACGATCTTTTCGACATTGGCTGGGAGGACTACCTGGAGCGGGGCGGTGTTTGCGCCGTGGAATGGAGTGAAAATGTAGCGGAGGCTCTGGAAGATCCCATTTTGGTATCCATTCGCAAAACCGGCGAGTGCAGCCGCACCATTACTATTACAGGAGGGGAAAGCCTTGTTGATTTTAGCCTTTGAAACCTCGGCGAAGGCCGGTTCTGTCGCCCTTTGGCAATCGGGAAAATTGTTGGCGGAAAGCTATCAGAATACCGGTCTGACCCACAGCCAGACCCTGCTGTCCATGGCAGAAACTATGATAAAAAGCTGCGGCCTCACCCCCCAGGATGTGCAGGCAGTGGCAGTTGCCGCCGGCCCGGGCAGCTTTACCGGCGTGCGCATTGGCGTAGCCGCCGCAAAAGGCTTTGCCTGGGGGTTGGAGCTACCCTGCTGCGGTGTTTCCACCCTGGAAGCTATGGCAGAAAATTTAGGTATTTATGAAGGCACGGTTGTCTGCACTATGGATGCCCGCCGCAGTCAAGTTTATAATGCCATTTTCCGTGCAGAAAACGGAAAATTGAGCCGGCTCACCCCGGACAGAGCTATTTCCCTGGCTGATCTTGAAAAGGAGCTTGCCGAAATATCCGGCCCTCTTTATTTGGTCGGTGACGGCAGCAATCTGACCTATCAAACATTGCACAGTACCCTGCCTGCTTTGATTTTGCCCCCGGAGCATCGGCTGCATCAGCGAGCCGCCGGTGTGGCTGCCGTAGCAGAAAAAATGCTGCAAAATGGCGAGCCATGCGATGCCCAAAGCCTGCAGCCCAACTATCTGCGCCTTTCCCAAGCAGAACGGGAGCGGCTGGAAAAAGCCCAAGGAGTATAGTGGTGAAACAGAATTTTAAACGAACAAAATTTGCCTGCTATGCGGCTTATTTTACCATGTCCTCCATTTTTTGCGTGCCTCCGCTGCTTTACGTGACCTTCCACGAAGCCTACGGAATCAGCTTCACATTGCTCGGCACCTTGGTTGTGGCAAATTTTCTCACCCAGCTTGGTATTGATTTGATTTTTTCCGCATTTTCCCGGTATTTTCCTATATCGAAAATTGTGAAGATCATGCCCATTCTGACCTGTTTCGGTATGGTGCTTTATGCGCTGATTCCCTGGATTTTCCCGGATAAGGCCTATTGGGGTCTGATCGTCGGCACGGTGATTTTCTCTGTGTCAGCCGGTTTTTCCGAGGTTCTGTTAAGTCCCTCCATTGCGGCCATTCCCTCTAAAAACCCCCAACGGGATATGAGTACGCTCCATTCCCTGTACGCTTTCGGCGTGCTGGCAATGGTTTCGATCAGCTCTGTATTTTTAAAAATCTTCGGTACAGAAAATTGGATGTACCTGGTTCTGATTTTGGCTGCTCTGCCGCTGATCCCCGCCGTTCTTTTTATGATCTCGCCTATGCCCGATTTTTCCGGCAGTGAGAATACCGCTTCTGTCAGCAAGAGCAAGCAACGCACCACAGGGTTGCTGCTCTGTTTAGCCTGTATTTTTCTGGGTAGCTGCGCGGAAAACACTATGAGCAACTGGCTCTCCGGCTTTATGGAAACTTCCCTGGGAATTTCCAAAGAAATCGGTGACATTCTGGGCGTGGCAGGCTTTGCGGTACTGCTGGGCATTATGCGTATTGGCTATGCCCGATTCGGCAAAAATATCGGCAGAGTTCTGCTCATTGGTATGATTGGTGCTGCTGCTTGCTATTTGGTAGCAGGCCTATCCAGGCATACCGCGCCGGCATTTATCGCCTGCATCCTCACCGGACTTTTTACCTCCATGCTTTGGCCCGGTACACTCATATTAATGGAAGAAAACATTCCCAACGCCGGTGTCGCCGCTTTTGCGCTGATGGCAGCAGGCGGTGATTTGGGCGCATCCCTTTCTCCCCAGCTTTTGGGCGCTGTTACCGACGCCGTGGCCGCAAGTAACTTTGCTATTGCCAGCGGTAATCCGGAGCAGATCGGTATGAAGGCCGGTATGTTAGCAACTTCCATCTTCCCCATTTTGGGAATTTTTGCAGTAATTTTCGCAATTTCTTATTTTAAAAAAGGAATTTCCCCGGCTCAGTCGTATAATAGATGAAAAGATTTCCAAAAGGAGGAAATCATATGGATAACAGCGCCATGCATTACCGCCGTTTTCTGGACGGTGAGGAAAGCGCCTTTGATGAAATTATGAAAGAGCTGTTTCACTGCCTGGTATTTTTCATCAACGGCTATGTGCAGGATATCCACGCCGCCGAGGATTTGGCTATTGATACGCTCTCCGATCTGATCGTCCACCCTAAGCGATATAACTTTCGGGTTAGTTTAAAAACCTATGTATTTATGATTGGCAGAAGCCGTGCCCTGGACTACATAAAACGCCGCAAGATCATCCGATTTACAGAGCTTTCCGATGCGGATATTCTGGAAGATTCTGCTGTTTTGGAAGAAAAGATTCTTGCCGATCAGCGCAAACGGGCCGTCCATAACGCCATCGCCCGGTTGCCCCGGGATATGGCAGAAGCGGTGTATCTGATCTATTTTGAGGAGCTTTCCTACAACGATGCCGCCGCGGTGCTGAAAAAGAACCGCAAGCAGGTGGACAACTTGCTCTACCGGGCAAAAAAGGAGCTTCGAAGCATTTTGGGAGAGGACGGTGAACAACTGCTATGAGAGATTTGGAACAGGCAAAGGCGGAGGTTTTCCGCCGTGGCAATGCCAGAATTAAAAAACGCAAGGCTATCCGAAGAAGCATCATTGCCTGCTGTGTGCCGCTGGTGCTGTGCGTAGGCGTTTTTTCGGTGACGGTTCTTCCGGCGATGATGCCCGCCTCCTCCGCAGATTCGGCAGAATCTGCCGTTATGGACGGCACGAACTTCCCGGCATCCGAATCAGACCAGGAAATGGTGTACGGATCATCGCTTAAAACTGCGTCTTCCGGCTCAAAAAGTGCCGTAATTCACGTCCAGGGCAAGGATTATTCTATCCCCCGTGAGGATGCCAAGATCATTTGGGACATTCTGAAAAAGCTGGACTATCACCCCTGTCGGGTGTGTCGGTGCTTGCCCAAATGTGAGTTTGAGATCAAATCCAAATGCTATGGCCTGCATTTTGGCGAGGGCTATGCCCGATGCGACGAAGGTCAGGCCCGTTTGACGCAGGAACAACTTCATGCAATCCAGGGAGTTCTCTCCCGTAATCAAATCAAGATCAACTAAAAGGAGGATTTTTATGAAAAAGCAAATTTTAGCAATCATGATGTGCCTGGTGCTGGTATTGAGCCTGGTCGGCTGCGGCGCTGCTGCCAGCGATTCTATGGTATCCAACGGCTACGCCCCGGAAAGCGCTATGGGTGGTGAGTACGATTACTTTGCTGATTCTTCTGCCAACCTTAATCTAAAAGAAGAAACCGGCTCGCTGACCGACAACAGCGCATCCAAGGAAGAACCCTCCCTGCCCGCAGACCGCAAGCTGATTCAAAAAGTCAATATGTCCGTGGAAACAGAGAACCTGGACATCGTGCTGGGTCATATTGACAACCGCGTGCAGGAGCTGAACGGCTATATTGAGGCCTCCAACATCCGTAACGGCAGCGCCTACAGCGGCAGCCGCTACCGCAGAGCAGAACTGACCATCCGGATCCCCGCAGAAAATCTGACCCAGTTTGTGGATCATATGGGGGAAGTTTCCAATGTGGTTTCTTCCAACAAAACCGTGGACGATGTAACGCTCAACTATGTATCCATCGAAAGCCGCATGAATGCTCTGAAAACGGAGGAAACCCGTCTTCTGGAGCTGCTGGCAAAAGCAGAAACCATGGATGACCTGCTGACCGTGGAAAGCCGGCTGACCGATGTGCGCACTGAGCTGGAACAGGTCACCTCCGCTTTGCGGGTTATGGATAACCAGGTCAATTACGCTACTGTAGATCTGTATATTGACGAAGTGACCGAATATACCCCCGTGGAAGAGCCGGAGACCGTTTGGCAGCGGATCAGCGAAGGCTTTGTCAAGAGCTTGAAGGGCGTTGGCAACTTCTTTGAAGAGCTGTTCGTCTTCCTGATTGTCGGAAGTCCCTACTTTGTCTTGGTCGCGATCCTGCTGGCTGTTCCTGCAATCGTGATCGTTGTGATTATCAAGCTCGTCCGCCGCAAAATCAGAAAGTCCAAAAAGCAATAAAACATATTCTTAAATAACTGCTTTCACCCCCGCCCGGATAGATATCCGGGCGGGATTTATTATATTTGGTGACAACGGGCATCCTTTGTGCTATAATAGTAGAAAGGAGTTGTTTTTATGGAAATTGTACTTTTAACTGCCCTGGGTGTGGGCGGCGCTACCGTCATTGGCGCGATTTTAGGCTTTTTCTTCAAAAATATTTCCCACAAATTCAGCGATTTGGTGCTGTCCTTTGCCGCCGGCGTGATGTTATGCGCCGCAGTGCTGGGATTAATCGTACCGTCGCTGGAATATGGGGAAGGCCCTTGGGCACTGCCGATGGCAGTTTTGGGCATTTTTTGCGGAGCGCTATGCTTGAATGTTCTGGATAAAATCGTCCCCCATTTGCATCGGCTCTCCGGCGCAGATCAAGAAGCCCATCCTTCTGAAACCCAAAAGCTGAATAAGGTGCTGCTGTTTGTTATGGCCATCGCCATCCATAATCTACCCGAAGGCATCGCCGCGGGCGTTGGCTTCGGCACAGGCAACAACGACGAAGCGCTGATCATTGCTGCCGGTATTGCCCTGCAGAACATCCCCGAGGGTATGGTCATCATCGGGCCTATGCTGGCTGCGGGTATCAAACCGGGCAGAACATTTGTCATTGCGCTGATGACCGGTATTGTGGAAGTTTTGGGCACGCTGCTGGGATTTTTCGCCGTTAGTATTTCCGGCGCGATCTTACCCTTCGCCCTGGCCTTTGCCGGCGGCACGATGCTCTATGTCATCAGCGACGAGATGATCCCCGAAACCCACGCCCACGGCGAAGAACGAGGCGCTACCTATGCATTGCTGGCAGGCTTTTGTTTGATGCTGGCAATGAGCCATTATCTGTAATAAAAATTATTGCATTTGATGCATATTTGTGTTAAAATCCCCTGTTGGAATGTAATACAAGAAAGAAGGAAAATATCTTCATGGCAGCACAAGAGAAAATTCGCAATATTGCCATTATCGCCCACGTTGACCACGGCAAGACCACTCTGGTTGACGAGATGCTGAAGCAGGGCGGCATTTACCGGGAAAACCAGGCTACCGTTGACCGGGTTATGGACTCCGGCGACCTGGAACGGGAGCGGGGCATTACGATCCTGGCCAAAAACACCTCCGTCACCTACGGTGATTATAAGATCAACATTGTAGATACCCCTGGCCACGCCGATTTTGGCGGTGAGGTGGAGCGTATTCTGAAAATGGTCAACGGCGTTATTCTGCTGGTGGATGCCGCAGAAGGTCCTATGCCTCAGACCCGGTTTGTGCTGCAAAAGGCCTTGGAGCTGGGCCATAAAGTTATCGTTGCCGTCAATAAAATCGATAAGCCCGACGCCCGTATTCACGAGGTTATGGACGAGGTTTTGGAACTTTTGCTGGATTTGAATGCCACCGACGAGCAATTTAATTCCCCCACAGTTTTCTGCTCCGGCCGACAAGGCACTGCTGCCTACGGCCCTGACGAGGTAGGCACCGATTTGAAGCCGCTGTTTGAAACCATCGTCAATTATATTCCCGCCCCCGAAGGCGATGCTTCCGCACCCCTGCAGCTGCTGGTTTCCAGCATCGACTACAACGAGTATGTAGGCCGGATCGCTGTTGGCCGGGTAGAGCGCGGCACCATCAAGGTGGGTCAGGAAGTGATGATCTGCGATTACCACGATAGCGAGCTGAAGCAAAAGGGCAAAGTGGTTGCCCTGTACGCCTACGACGGTCTGGGTAAAACCCCCATCCAGGAAGCTTCCGCCGGCGAGATTGTGGCGCTGTCCGGCATGGCAGACATTACCATCGGTCGTACTCTGTGCGCCCCCGATGCTGTTGAACCTCTGCCCTTTGTAAAAATCTCCGATCCCACGATTGAAATGACCTTCGCGGTCAACGATTCTCCTTTTGCCGGCCGTGAGGGCAAGTTTGTCACCTCCCGGAATCTCCGTGACCGGCTGGAAAAGGAGCTTTTGAAGGATGTATCCCTCCATGTGACTGAGCAGGGAACGGATGCCTTCAATGTGGCAGGCCGCGGCGAGATGCACCTGTCCATTCTGATGGAAACTATGCGCCGGGAAGGCTTTGAATTTTCCGTATCCACCCCCCGGGTGCTGACCAAGGAGATTGACGGCAAGCTGTGCGAACCCATCGAACGGATGGTCGCCGATGTGCCGGAGGACTGTATGGGCTCTGTGATTGAGAAAATGGGCCGCCGGAAGGCAGACTTGCTGTCTATGACACCTATGGGCAGCCGCTACCGCCTGGAATTTTTGGTTCCTTCCCGTGGTCTGTTCGGTTACCGCAATGAATTTTTGACCGACACCCGGGGCGAGGGCATTATGTCCTCCGTTCTGGACAGCTACGCACCGGTGAAAGGTCAGATTGAGCGGCGGCTCACCGGCTCTCTGATTGCCTTTGAAACCGGCGAAGCCTGTTCTTACGGTCTGTTCAACGCCCAGGAGCGGGGCAGCCTGTTTATCGGTGCCGGTACGCCGGTGTATGCCGGTATGGTGGTCGGCATTTGCAGCCGCAACGAGGATATGACCGTCAATGTTTGCAAAAAGAAACAGCTTACCAATATGCGTGCTTCCGGCTCTGACGAAGCCCTGCGGCTGACTACGCCCAAGGTATTCTCCCTGGAGCAATGCCTGGAATTTTTGGCAGACGACGAGCTTTTGGAGTGTACCCCCAAGAGTCTGCGTATCCGCAAGCGTCAATTGGATCACGCAATCCGTATGCGGGAACTGATGAAGCGCCGCAACCAAGAAAATTAAGATAAAACCGAAAGAGAGCATCTCCCATTGAGATGCTCTCTTTCCTTTTTAATCAGCAGCAAATGATTGTTTATATCATCAACTATCGTATAAGATCGTAGGGGCGTTCTCTGAACGCCCGCGGGCGAACGCAGTTCGCCCCTACCAATAATTACTAAGGTAAATTCGAATTCATAACAAAAAAACAAATAGCTTTCCTGTAATTTTAAAAAACAGTTGTAAATTTGACGCAAATGATGTAAAATAGTATGGTCTATAAGCATGCGCATTTTACAAACATAGAATCTGGAGGGTTTTTTATGGAAAAACCGATTGTACTTGTCATTATGGACGGCGTTGGCAAAGGTGACGGCGGCAGCGGCGATGCTGTTGCACAGGCTAACACCCCCAATCTGGACCGTCTTTTGAAAGAATGCCCCCACACTTATCTGAAAGCTCACGGTACTGCCGTTGGCCTGCCCTCTGATGAAGATATGGGCAACTCCGAGGTCGGCCACAACGCCCTCGGCTGCGGCCAGGTCTATTCCCAAGGCGCCAAGCTGGTGGGCGAATCCATCGAAACCGGCAGCCTGTTTGCCTCCGCCACCTGGCTGGATCTGGTTGCCAATGCCAAAGCCGGAAAGGCTATGCATTTCATTGGCCTGCTTTCCGACGGCAATGTTCATTCTAACATTTCTCATCTGATTGCCCTGTTGAAGCGGGCAAGAGCCGAGGGCGTTCAGAAGGCTTACTGCCACATTCTCCTCGATGGCCGTGATGTCCCCGCCACCTCCGCTCTGGAATATGTGGAGCAGTTGGAGAATGTCCTTTCCGAACTCAGCACCGACGGCTGCGATTACGCCATTGCCTCCGGCGGTGGCCGTATGCAGGTAACCATGGACCGTTACGAAGCTAACTGGGGCATGGTAGAAAAAGGCTGGCGCACCCATGTGCAGGGCCAGGGCAGAATGTTTGCTTCTGCCAAGGAAGCCATTGAGACCTATCGCGCCGAGACCGGCTGCATCGACCAGGATCTGCCTGCCTTTGTTGTGGCAAGAAATGGCGAACCTGTGGCAAAGATCGCAAACGGCGACAGTGTGATCCTCTTCAACTTCCGTGGTGACCGCGCTCAGGAAATCAGCCTTGCCTTTGACCGCAAGGATTTTGATAAATTTGACCGTGGTGACTACACCGGCGTAAAATTTGCCGGTATGCTCCAGTACGACGGCGACCTGAATATCCCCGAAAACTACCTGGTTCTGCCCCCGGTGATCACCAACACCCTCACCGAGGTGCTGTGCAAAGCCGGCATCCGGGAATATGCCGTTTCTGAAACCCAGAAATATGGCCATGTGACCTACTTCTGGAACGGCAACCGTTCCGGTAAGGTCTGCGAAGAGCTGGAGGATTACGAGGAGATCCCCTCCGATGTGATCCCCTTCGAGCAGGCACCGGCTATGAAGAGCAAAGAGATCACCGAAAAGCTGGTTGCTGCTATGGCCTCCGGCAAGTACGACTTCCTGCGCTGCAACTATCCCAACGGCGATATGGTGGGTCACACCGGCGCTATGGATGCTGTTGTATATGCTATGGAATGTGTGGATGCCGGTCTGGGTAAAATTATAGAGGCAGCTGACCAGTACGGCTACCGGGTTCTCATCACCGCTGACCACGGCAACGCCGACCAGATGACCGAAACCAAGAAGGGCAAGACCGCTGTGCGTACCGCCCACTCTCTGAACCCCGTTCCCTTTATCATCTACGATACCCAAAAGACCTGGACCATCCGCGACGGTGAATACGGTCTTGCCAATGTGGCACCTACCGTTGTATCTATGATGGGTCTGGATGCTCCCGAATGCTGGGAGCAGAGCCTCGTTTAATGCTGACATTCAAGGAGGAAATATTATGATCTCTCATGAAACCGAAAACGGCGCTGTTGTAGTTGGCAGCAATGTCTATACTGATATCGCCGGCAATGCCGCTATGAACTGCTTCGGCGTCAAGGGTATGGCCGCCCGTTCCATGAAGGATGGTGTATATCACCTGCTCCGCAAAGAATCTGCCCGCAAAGGCGTGCATGTAGATTTCCACGACGACGATTCCATCACCATTAACCTGCACATCATTGTTGAGCTTGGCGTCAATCTGACTGCTGTGGGCAACGCCATTATTTCTGAAGTGCGCTATGTGGTGACCAAAACCACCGGAACTGCCATTCGGGATGTGAATATTTACATCGACTCCGCAAGTGCCGAGTAAAAGCTGGAGGAAAATTCATTGAAAAATACAATTAACGGCTTAGATTTTAGCCGACTGATGATCAGCGCTGCTGCATCTATTGAGATCAACAAGCAGAAGCTGAACGAACTGAATGTTTTCCCGGTTCCCGACGGTGATACCGGCACCAATATGTCTATGACCATCAATGCCGCTTCCGCTGACCTGCGGAAGTTGGAGTCTCCCAGCCTGGAGCAGGCATCTTCTGCTGCCGCTTCCGCTATGCTGCGGGGTGCAAGAGGTAACTCCGGCGTAATCCTGTCGCTGTTGCTGCGGGGTATCTCCCGGAAGCTGAAGGGCAAAAAAGAATGTGACGGCGCTTTGTGGGCCGCTGCATTGCAGGAGGGCGTGGATGCTGCCTATAAGGCAGTTATGAAACCCGCCGAAGGCACCATTTTGACCGTTGCCCGTCTTGCTGCTGCCAAGGCCGTCCGCACTTCCAAGCGGAACAAAAGCTTTGAAGCTGTGCATGCCGCAGCCATTGAAGAAGCCAAGGTTGCCCTGGCCAACACCGTCAATCAGAACCCGGTTCTGAAAAAAGCCGGCGTTGTGGATGCCGGTGGTAAAGGCTGGCTGTTGGTGCTGGAAGCTATGATGTCTGCGCTGCAGGGTCAGGAAATTGTTGTGCCCGAAGGTGCCGCCGATGTCCCGGTCAACGACCAGGCTGATTTCTCCTCCTTCGACACCGAGGATATCACTTTCACCTACTGCACCGAATTTATCATCTCCCGTGAGAACAACAAAGATCCCGAAGCATTGCGTGCCTTCCTGAGTGAGCTGGGTGACAGCCTGGTTCTGGTAGATGACGAGGAGATCATTAAGGTCCATGTCCACACCAACGATCCCGGTACTGCCCTGCACGAAGCCATCAGCTACGGTTCTTTTGTTACCGTTAAGATTGAAAATATGCGCCTGCAGCACTCTGACAAGGTTATGAGTGAGCAGGACACCCAGCCGAAAATCGCTGAGCCGGAGAAACCCTTTGGCGTTGTATCCGTTTGCGCCGGCGATGGCCTCGCTGCTGTATTCAAGGATCTGGGCGTTGACGGAATTATCTCCGGCGGGCAGACCATGAACCCCAGCACCCAGGACATTCTGGAAGCTGTGAACAAAGTCCCCGCGGAAACCGTCTTTGTCCTGCCCAACAACAAAAATATCATCATGGCCGCTCAGCAGGTGGATGCACTGACCCCCAAGCATGTTGTAGTGATCTCCAGCAAAACCGTTCCCCAGGGCGTTACGGCTATGCTCAGCTTCAACCCCGACGGCACTGAGGAAGAAAATGTGGAGGCTATGACCGAGGCTTTGAGCACTGTGGATACGATGCAGATCACCTACGCCGCCCGCAATTCTGACTTCGACGGCTATGATATCCACGAGGGTGACTATCTGGCCATTTACGGCAGCGCTCTATTTGGCACCGACCAGGATATCACCGTACTTTTGAAGGCTTTGGCCGAAAGGGTTCGGGACGACGACCGCAGCTATATCACCATTTATTACGGTGCAGACATTCAGGAAGACCAGGCGCAGATCGCCCAGGATATCTTCTGTGAAATCTGCCCCGATGCGGATATCAATTTGCTTTGCGGCGGACAGCCGGTATATTACTACCTGATCTCCGCAGAATAAGCATATAAAAAATCGCTATTAAAGAAATTTCGTGTCATTCTGAGTGAGCGTTAGCGAATCCAAGCATCAACCTTTGGTTTCGTTTCACTGCGCTCAGGATGACACATTTTTCGATAGCTATATCCATAACCAAGCAGAAAGGAGAGGAAACTGTGAAAGAAATACCAAAAGGCGGACTAATCGGAAAAATATACCACACGATCAAATGGGCCGCCGCTTTTCGGGTGGAGATGTATGCCGCCCATGCCAGCTACTTTATTATCATTTCGCTGTTTCCCACCCTGGTCGTGCTGCTGGCTATGCTGCGATACACCGGTCTGGAAATCAGCGGCCTGCTGAATCTTATGGAGACTTTTGTCCCGGAGGCCCTGTTCCCCCTGATTACCGCAGTTGTGCAGAGAGTTTATCAAAACTCCTCCGGCATGGTTCTGTCTATCTCCATAGTCGGTGCACTGTGGTCTGCCAGCCGGGGCGTTCATTGCCTGATGCTGGGACTCAACGCCATCTACGGCGTCAAAGAAAGCCGGGGATATCTCTACACCCGGACTGTCAGTGTTTTTTATATGTTTGCCTTTCTGGCAATTTTGGTGCTGACGCTGATTTTAAATGTTTACAGCGATCAGCTTCTTAGCTTCTTCTCCCGCTGGCTGCACATCATTGAGGTGCTGGACGGCATTTTAAATTTCCGTTTTATCTGGCTGATCTTACTGCAATTTACGCTGTTTACCATGATGTACAAATTCCTGCCCAATGAAAAGGTGCGTTTCATCCACGCTCTGCCCGGTGCGGGACTGACTGTGGTCGGCTGGCTGACATTCTCTAAGGTCTATTCCCTGTATGTTACCCACTTTTCCGAAGTTGCCGGCATTTACGATTCGCTGTATTCTGTGGCGTTGGGAATGTTGTGGCTGTACCTGTGTATCAGCATTCTTTTCTATGGCGGCGTGCTGAATCGGGCGATTATGAAGAAAAATATGTAATATTTTTATAAAATTAACCATTTGTTAATCATACTGGATTATAATGGAATCCGGGGGAGGGCCGCATCATGTTTGGATTTGTCAGTGCAAATATCAAAGAGCTCTCAAAAACGGAACTTGCTCGCTATAATCAAGTCTATTGCGGCATTTGCCGCCGCATTCGGCTGCAAAGCAGCTCCCTTTCCCGGTTTGGGTTAAGCTACGATATGGCTTTTTTGGCGCTTCTGCTGCTGAGCCTGTACGAGCCGGAGGAAACCACGGGAAAACCGGCTTGCGGCCTACATCCTCTGCGCCCGCGGCCTTGGGTGGATGATCCCATTATCGCTTACTGCGCGGATATGAATGTAGCTCTGTGCTACTACAAAGCCGTGGACGACTGCAACGACGAGGGCAAGGCTTCCGCAAAAATGGCAATTAATATTTTCGAGCCTCATATGCCCCGTATCACAGCCTGCTACCCGCGGCAATGCAATGTCATCGCCCAACAGCTGCAGCAGCTCACCGCTTTAGAAAAAGAAGGCTGCACCAATCCCGATACTGTGGCTGCCTGTTTTGGCGCGTTGATGGCAGAATTGTTCGTTTATCAACAGGATCGCTGGGAGCCTACATTGCGGGAAATGGGAATGGCTCTGGGACGGTTTATCTACCTGGCCGACGCAGCTATCGACTATCACAACGACGAAAAAAAGAAAAATTACAATCCCTTCCTTGCCATGCAAACCGGCGAAAACTGGGCAAAATGGGAGGAATACCTGGTTTTGGAAATGGGCCGCTGCACCGATTATTACCAGCGCTTTCCGCTGATCCGGGATAAGGGAATTTTAGACAATATACTCTATAGCGGCATTTGGTTGACATACAGCCGGAAGCGGCGAGAAAAGAGGACTGACAATGGATGATCCTTACAAGGTCTTAGGGGTAAGTCCCCAAGCCTCCGACGAGGAGATCAAAAAAGCATATCGCCGTCTTGCCAAGCAATACCATCCTGACCGCAACCCCGGTGACCCGGTGGCTGCGAAAAAGATGCAGCAAATCAACGACGCCTACGATCAAATCAAAAATCCGGAAAAATCTCAGCCTAACTACGGTGGCTATAGCGGCTACACCGGTCGTCAGCAGACCGGCACAGACTACGAAAAAGCTGCTGAGCAATACATTTACTTCCGCCGGTACCGGGAAGCTCTCAATGTGCTTGCCGGCGTTTCCGAACGCGGTGCCCGGTGGTACTATCTTTCTGCCTTGGCCAACAACGGTCTGGGCAACCAGGTAACTGCGTTGGAGCATATTCGTCGTGCAGTTTCTATGGATCCCGGAAACCCGGAATATTTAAACACGCTGAATATCATTGAAAACGGTGGCACCGCATATCGCCGGCAAGCAGGAAACTACAAAGGCTTTTCTATGCGCTCCAATCACTGTTTTTCCATGTGCCTGTGCTATTTGCTGCAGTTTATTTGCTGCCGCGGCCGCTGCTGCTTCTTCATTTAAATTGGAATTTACCTTACAAATTACCCGTAGGGGCGAACTGTGTTCGCCCGCGGGCGTTCAAAGAACGCCCCTACGATCTTATACGATAGTTGATGCTATAAACAATCATTTATAACAAAACACGGGCATCTCATTTTTGAGATGCCCGTGTTTTATATTAAAAAATTATTCTGCAGTGGGAACTTCCTCTACCTGCTCGACAACAGGCTCAGCTTCTGCCACAACTTCTTCGGCAGTTTCTTCGACCTTCTCATCCTTGGGGATGTAGAAAGCCATCGGGACCAACAGAAGCATACCGATAATGGAAATCAAATTTGCACCATTCTGGAACAGATTGGTGATCAGACCCCAAACCATGCCCCAGGAGAAATAGTCAAACAGATTCACTACACCGGTAAAGAATGCGGTGATGCCGCCCAACAGACCGGAACCAAACATCAGTGCGATCAGCGCT
>JAFODZ010000056.1 GCA_017380435.1 Oscillospiraceae bacterium | reverse complement strand
GATAGGAAAAAGTCTGTTTCTTGGTGTAAATCGGTAGCGTTCCGCCCGCATTCCTCATCAGTCACCGCAAAGCGGTGACAGCTTCCCCCCGGGGGAAGCTATGCGCCGGAGGCGCATCGTAATAAGGTAAACAATCATTTACAAAGAAAGGAGGACTGGGATGGAAGTGCAAAGACTGATTGATGCGGTATTGGACCGTATTTTTGTGGAAATGGAAGCATCGGGTCGGCACATTCATCTGACCCAGGCTCAAAGCCAGGTCCTCTTTGGCCATTGTCTGACAGCCAAACGACCCTTGTCCCAGCCGGGACAGTATTTGGCAAATGAACGGCTGACGCTGAAAGGACCGAAAGGGGAATTTCAGAATGTGGCAGTCCTTGGCCCGGAGCGGAAGCAGGCCCAGGTGGAGATTTCGCTGACGGACGGAAAGACCTTGGGAATTGCGCCGCCGGTGCGGCTGTCGGGAGATGTGGCGGGAAGTCCCGGCGCTACCCTCATTGGCCCTATGGGGCAGGTGAAGCTGACCCAGGGTGTGATCGCCGCACAGCGCCATATCCATATCACGCCGGAAAAGGCGGCGCTGTTTGGGGTGCAGGATAAGCAGACGGTAAAATTGCAGACCTTCACAGGTCGGCCTGTACTTTTTGAGGATGTGGCGGTGCGGGTCAGCGACGAATTTGACACCTTTGTCCACTTAGATTATGACGAGGCCAATGCCTGCGGATGGAAACCCGGAGATCTGGGGAGGATCATTCTATGATGCGGGCATACTTGGTAGGCAGGCCGCCGGACAGGGATCTGGGTTTTTCCTATGTGGCTGCGCCGGACTATGAGGGCGTGGTTATCGGCAGCTTGACCTTGAGCCAACTGTTGTGCTTTTGTGAGCCGGTGACATTGCAGGCTTTGGCAGAGGGCAAACCGGTGGTGCTATATACTCCGGGATTGCCGGAAACGCCGAAAAACCGGGCATTGGCTGCGTCCCTGGCATCGGCCAGACGGCAGCTGAAAAGCTGGGGCGTGGTGTTCACCGACGGCGGTCAGAAACGGCTCATCACCGCCGAAGAGGCAAGACGGATGAAGCAAAGCGGCCAAATACCCGGCCCGGGGGCGGTTATGACCCCGCTGGCGCGGGAAATACTGGAGGGATCAAGTTGAAAATCGGAACAGTAACCGGCGTGGTGTGGTCCAGCCGGAAAGCCCCGAGCCTGATGGGGCAGACCTTTTTGGTGGTGCAGACCCCGGAAGGGCAGATCGTGGCGGCAGACCAGGTGGGAGCAGGCAGAGGCGACCAGGTTCTGCTGGTCACCGGCACAGCCGCCACCCGATTCTGTATGGAGGCACCGGTGGACGCAGCCGTTGTAGCCATCCTGGATCAGGGGGAAAAGTAAATGTCTGTCCATGAAATTCTCATAGCCGTTATGGCGGTTTTTGCGGTATTGGGCGCTTTGGACAGAATCTTTGGCAACCGTTTTGGACTGGGCGAAAAATTTGAAGAGGGCATCCTGTCAATGGGTTCGCTGGCTTTGGCGATGGTGGGCATCATCAGCCTTGCCCCGGTGCTGGCAAACCTGTTGATGCCGGTGGCTGGGCCGATATACGGCTTCTTAGGGGCAGACCCGGCGATGTTTGCCGGAACGATCTTGGCCTGTGATATGGGCGGCGGTTCTTTGGCACAGGCTATGACGGAAAATCCCCAGGCAGCCGGTTTAGGCGGTGTGATCTTAGGCTCTATGCTGGGCGCAACCATTGTCTTTACCATTCCCGTGGCTCTGGGCATCTTAGCCCCCGAGGACACTCCCTTTCTTGCCAAGGGTATTTTGGCGGGCATCGTTACCATCCCCGTAGGCGTGCTGGTGGGCGGTCTGGTGGCAGGCTACCCGGTGATGATGGTGCTGCGCAACCTCATTCCCATTGTTCTGATTGGGGCGGTGATTGCTCTTGGACTGTGGAAAGCGGAAAAATTTATGATCAAAGCCTTCAGTTGGTTTGGAAAAGGCATCATCGGGTTGATAACGGTAGGTCTGACGGCTGCGCTGGTGGAGGAACTCACCGGCTTCACACTCATTCCCGGAATGGCACCCATTGAGGAAGGCTTTTTGACAGCCGGGACAATTGCCATCGTGCTGGCGGGAGCATTCCCCTTGGTGTTTGTGATCACCAAACTGCTGAAAAAACCGCTGATGGCCTTTGGAAAGCTTTTGGGTGTCAACGAAACAGCGGCAGCCGGTTTGGTTGCCACTTTGGCCAATTCCATCGCCACCTTCGGGATGACCAAGGATATGGACAAACGGGGCAAGGTAGTGAACATTGCCTTTGCGGTGTCGGCGGCTTTTGTATTCGGCGACCATTTGGGGTTTACTGCCGGATTTGCTCCGGAACTGCTGCCGGCTATGATCGCCGGTAAATTAGCCGGCGGTATCTCCGCCATCGCCGTTGCCCTCCTTCTGACCAGAAAGAAAAACTAAATTGGAATTTACCTTACGAATTACCCGTAGGGGCGAACTGTGTTCGCCCGCGGGCGTTCAAAGAACGCCCCTACGATCTTATAAGGTAGTTGATTCTATAAACAATCCTTTATAAAAATAATTGTTATTGACAAAAAGCCTTGTTTCGGGCTATAATCGCAGTAATTGAAAAAGGCAGTGAACAGGAGAGTACGCTGAAAGAATCGGTCAGAGAGCCCCGGTAGGTGTGAGGGGGCACGCAGGAGATCAGCGGAACATGGCCTGGGAGCCGGAATGTCGATAGGTAGGCATTCCCGGGTGCGCCCGTGAACGCGCGTAATGAGGCGGCAAACAGCCGCAAATCAAGGTGGTACCGCGGTATTTTTATCGCCCTTGGGTCATCCCGGGGGCGATTTTATTTTGTAAAAAGCCTTTGAAAAGGAGATATATTATGACACAGAAAAAACCCTATTACATCACAACGGCAATCGCCTATACTTCCGCAAAACCCCACATCGGCAACACTTATGAGATCGTGCTGGCCGATGCCATTGCCCGGTATAAGCGCAATGCCGGCTACGATGTGTATTTCCAGACCGGCACTGACGAGCATGGTCAGAAGATCCAGCAAAAGGCCGAAGCGGCCGGCATCTCCCCCCAGGAGTATGTAGATAACGTCAGCAACCAGATCAAGGGCATCTGGGACCTGATGAACACCACCTACGACCGCTTTGTCCGCACCACCGACCCGGAGCATAAGTCCAAGGTGCAGAAGATCTTCCGCCGGATGTACGAAAAGGGCGATATTTACAAAGGTACTTATGAGGGTAAGTACTGCACCCCCTGCGAATCCTTCTGGACGGAAAGCCAGTTGGTGGAGGGCAAATGCCCGGATTGCGGCAGAGATTGCACCGATGCCCAGGAAGAGGCTTATTTCTTCCGTATGAGCAAGTATGCTGACCAGCTGATGCAGCACATCCAGGATCACCCCGAATTTATCCAGCCGGAGAGCCGGAAAAACGAGATGATCAACAACTTCTTAAAGCCCGGCCTGCAGGATCTGTGTGTCAGCCGCACCAGCTTCACCTGGGGCATCCCGGTGGAGTTTGACCCCGGCCATGTAACCTATGTTTGGCTGGATGCGCTGAGCAACTATATCACCTTCTGCGGCTACGATCCCGACGGCAACCACTCTGAGCAGTACAAGAAATTCTGGCCCGCTGACCTGCATCTGATCGGCAAGGACATTGTCCGTTTCCACACCATCTACTGGCCTATTTTCCTCATGAGCATGGGCGAGCCGCTGCCTAAGCAGGTCTTCGGTCATCCCTGGCTGCTGGTCAAGGGCGATAAGATGTCTAAGAGCCTGGGCAATGTGATCTATGCTGACGATTTGGTTGACCTGTTCGGCGTGGATGCGGTGCGCTATTTTGTGCTGCACGAGATTCCCTTCGCCGCTGACGGCATTATGACCTACGAGCTGATGATCGAGCGGATCAACTCCGAGCTTGCCAACATCCTGGGCAACCTGGTCAACCGCACCGTGGCAATGGACAACAAGTATTTCGGCGGCGAAATTATGCAGCCCAATGCAGCCGATGCCCTGGATGAAGAGCTGAAGGCTGTGGCGCTGGCAATGCCCGGCAAGGTGGAAGCCAAGATGAACGAGCTGAAGGTGGCAGATGCCATCGACGAGATCTTCGTGCTGCTGCGCCGTGCCAACAAGTATATTGACGAAACTGCTCCCTGGGCGCTGGCTAAGGACGAGGCCAACAAGGCCCGGCTGGGTACGGTTCTGTATAACCTGCTGGAGAGCATCCGCTTTGCGGCTATTGCTATTGAGCCTTTCCTGCCGGATACTTCCGCCAAGATCCTCTCCCAGATCGGCGCAGAAAACGGCGGTTTGGAGAGCTTGAACGCCTTCGGTGCGCTGCCTGCAGGCGGCAAGGTGGGCGCAGGCGAGATCCTCTTTGCCCGTCTTGACCCGGTGAAGAAGATGGAAGAAATCAACGCCATCAATGAAGCCAAGGCAAAAGAAAAGCTGCCTGCTCTGGAGATCGAACCCTATGCTGAGGAGACTGTGGATTTTGATACCTTCTGCAAATCTGATTTCCGGGCCGTGAAGGTCAAGGACTGCCAGCCGGTGAAAAAGAGCGACAAGCTGTTGCAATTCACCCTGGATGACGGCACCGGCACAGACCGGCAGATCCTCTCCGGCATTGCCAAGTTCTATAAGCCGGAGGAGCTGATCGGCAAGACTTTGGTGGCCATCACCAATCTGCCTCCCCGGAAGATGATGGGCAGAGAGTCCTGCGGTATGCTGCTGAGCGCAGTCCACACCGAAAAGGGCGAAGAAAAGCTGAACCTTATTATGATCAGCGACAATATCCCCGCCGGTGCAAAGCTGGGTTAATTGACAATTTTCCCAATATGTCATTGCGAGCCGCTGAAAGCGGCGTGGCAATCTCATAGCAGCATTTCATTCTATTGTACGCTATCAAAAACAAAAGGGTGTACACCAAGAGATTCCCACGGGGCTGACGCCCCTCGGAATGACACCCGGTTC
Source organism: Oscillospiraceae bacterium (assembly GCA_017380435.1). Taxonomy (GTDB): domain Bacteria; phylum Bacillota; class Clostridia; order Oscillospirales; family Oscillospiraceae; genus Faecousia. The sequence continues at coordinate 12,007 of JAFODZ010000056.1, read as the reverse complement.
GGTAGTTTTCTCAGAAACGGTAATCACCTGTGCGAATCCCATAATACAAAACCCCGACCTTGTAAAAAACAAGGCCGGGGTTTGTTTCATTTTGCATTATGCATTTTGCATTAAAATTATTTTAATAATTTTCTGCGTGGACTTCAAAGTAGCTCTGCGGATGGGCGCAGGTGGGGCACAGGTCGGGGGCGTTGGTGCCAACTACCAGGTGACCGCAGTTGCGGCACTCCCAAACCTTGACCTCGCTCTTGGCAAAAACTTCAGCAGTTTCCACATTCTTCAGCAGTGCGCGGTAACGCTCCTCATGGTGCTTTTCAATTTCAGCCACCAGGCGGAACTTGGCAGCCAGCTCGGGGAAGCCTTCCTCCTCGGCAGTCTTGGCAAAGCCGGCGTACATATCCGTCCATTCGTAGTTCTCGCCGGCAGCGGCAGCGCCCAAATTTTCAGCGGTGTCGCCGATGCCGTTTAATTCCTTGAACCACAGCTTGGCGTGTTCTTTTTCGTTGTCAGCGGTTTTGAGGAACAAAGCAGCGATCTGCTCGTAACCTTCTTTTTTTGCCTTGGATGCAAAATAAGTGTATTTGTTGCGGGCTTCGGACTCGCCGGAAAAAGCGGCCATCAGATTTTTCTCGGTCTGGGTACCTGCGTATTTGTTGCTCATAGTTTTCTCGCTCCTTTTGTAAAATTAGGATAGATATATTATAATCCATTTCATACGGTTTGCATAGTGTTAATTTAAAAAATATACTCCGAAATTCAAATATCCCGCAAATGTGACCCAGAGTAAATAGGGAATGAGCAGATCACCTGCGGTTTCGTCGATGGTGGAAAAGGCTCGGATGGTCAGCAGAATAAGGACCCATAGGGCAACCAAAACAAAAAATGCTGCCAGATACCATTCAAAACCGAAAAACACAATGGACCACAGGAAGTTCAGTGCCAGTTGCGCGCCGTAGAGCTTGAGCGCCCGCTGGGTCAGGGCAGGCGGCTTCCCGGCGGTATGAATTCGGTAGGAGCTGTACCCCATCAGCAGATATAGGATCGTCCAAACAATGGGAAACACCCAACCCGGAGGGGAAAGGGGCGGCTGATTCAGCGCCCGGTAGTCGCCCATTCCGCCGCTGAGAAGCCAGGAAAGTCCGCCCACAGCCACCGGGATGGCAAGGGCAATTAACAGTTTTTTGATATCTGCTTTCATTGCGCATCACACTCCTTGGTTGAGTGTATGCACCGGCGGAGAAAATAGACTTGCATTGCCTACAATGGGGTATTATAATAAAGAAAAACATGGAATGACACATTGGGAACCAGGGAGGGAATTATGGGAAATTGCGGTGGAAATTGCAGCGGAAACTGTGAGCATTGCGGCGGCTGCGCCGGGGAACTGGTGCTCAGCCAGCCGGAATTGGATTTTCTGAATGACCTGGCGGAAAATGCGTATCTGCCGGTGGCGCGGACAGCCGGGGACAATACCCCGATCTATCGGGAAGATGAAAAACAAACACAGCAGCAGTATGGGTTGATCCTCATTTGCCTGGAGAAAAAAGGCCTTATTTCCATTGATTTTGATATGCCCCTGCGGGGCGCGGATATGTCTGCCTATGCAGATTGCCCCATCCACGGCAGCATTGCCCTCACCGCCCGGGGGCAGGAAGTGCTGGATGTGCTGGACAAACAAGGTGCGAAATAAAAAGGAAAGTCCTGTGAAAAAATTCACAGGACTTTTTTACATAGGCGGTTTGATATAGCGGGAATGACTGCCCGGGGAGGGGTTGGCAAATACGCCGGAGACCAGGCCCACCATGGCATACAGCGAAACCAAAGAAGAGCCGCCGTAGCTGATAAAGGGCAGCGTCAAACCGATAACCGGCACAACACCGATGCACATACCCACATTGATACTCACCTGGAAAATCAGCGCCGAGGCCACGCCAAAGCAGATCATCCGGCGCAGATAGTCGTTGCTTCGAGTTCCCACCCAGATGCACCGGGCGATGATAGCCACGATCAGCAGAACCGTGACGATGCAGCCCACATAGCCCAATTCTTCGCCAATGGCGGAGAAAATGTAGTCGGTGTGCTGGGCGTACAGAGCGCCGGGAGTTTGGGTTCGGGTGCCCTGGAAAAGACCTTGACCGGTCATACCGCCGCCGGTGAGAGATTGAAAGCTCAGCCGGGTGTGGTAACGCTCGTTGATGCCCATAGGGTCGATGGTTTCGTCCCAAATAATGCGGATACGGTTTTTTTGGTAGTCTGCCAGGAAATTCCATAAAATGGGAGCGGCTACGGTAACAAAGCCTGCGCCTGCGGCAAACCAGATCATACTGACGCCGCCGGAAAAGGCCATACCCAGAAAAATAAAAACGAAGATCAGGGAAACGCCCAAATCCCGGGAAACCACCATGTTCAGTCCCACAATCAGCAGCAAATGAAACGCCAAATGCAGCACAGAGCGGGGGGAAGAGGGGCGATTTTGATGGGATGCCATCACCGATGCCAATACCAGAACAAATGCGATTTTGCAAATTTCCGCAGGCTGAATCTGCACAGGCAGGAAGGGAAAATCCAGCCAGCTCTTATTGCCGGTGCCGTTGTCCGTACCAAAGGGGATAATCAGCAGCAGCATAAAGCAGTTAAAGGCGATCAGCACACCCCGATGCTCGGAAATAAAATCCGAATCGATGGAGGAAACGATAAAAAACAGGAAAACGCCGATCATTGCCGCACCGGCCTGCACCACAACATAACGCAGGGGGTTATCGTGAATGGCGCTGGAAATGATCACGCAGCCAAAGGAAGTGGCCACGAGGCAAAGAAAAAGAAGGACCAGGTCAGCCTTACGGATAGTGTCCCTCATATGTGCGACCAGCTTGCCCATAGGCTCACCTCAGCTTTCTTGATAGTTTTTGCAATTATACCATCTTTGACGCAAAAAGTAAACCCAAATCTTGCAAAGACTGCTAAATAAGAATTTACCTTACAAATTACCCGTAGGGGCGAACTGTGTTCGCCCGCGGGCGTTCAAAGAACGCCCCTACGATTTTATACGATAGATCATAAGGTAAACAATCATTTGTATAAAAAGTTACAAATAATTACAAAAATTGTCGGAAAGACTTGATTTTTGTCTGCGCCGGTAGTAGTATATAAAATGAACGAATGTGGTCATTTTCCGGAGGGACTGGAATGAAGTCATTTTTTAAGAGAATACTCTGTGTTCTGCTTGTGCTTTTGATGCTGCCGCTGTATTTTGCGGAGAATGCAGTAGAGGTGCAGGCGGCCTATGAAAATACATATGTCAATACCGGCAATCAGCGCCAGGATCTTCTGGGCGTGGCGCTGACGCAGGTTGGCTACCGCGAGGTAAACGGCGTGACCAAGTACGGCGAGTGGTACGGTCACCCCACGGTGGATTGGTGCGCGGTATTTATCTGCTGGTGCGCAAACCAGGCAGGTATCCCTACCAGCATTATCAAAAAACAGGGTTGGGCCAATGCGGCTTCCTTTGGCTGGACGGCGTATCCTGCCTCCCAGCGTATGCCAAGACCGGGCGACATCTATTTCCGGGGCAGCGCCCATACGGGCATTGTTCTGGAGGTTAAGGAAAAAACCTTCGTCAGTGTTGAAGGCAACACCTGGCTCAACAGCGATACCCAACCCCGGGTTATGATCCGGGAGTTTGACCTGTATAACAGCAACTATAAGTTTGCATCCCCCAATTATCAAAACGATACGGGCGGCAGCACCAGCTGCAAGCATAATTACGAAACCGGCAACGATTCTGCCCACCCCCATAACGAGTACAAAAAATGTACTCTCTGCGGTTATAAAACCTACACCGGCAATTCTGTTTCGTTAACTTCCTGCATCGATTGCAAGCAGGCGGCCTGCACCCACAGCTACGGCACCTGGAGCAAGCTGGACGGCACCTACCACCGCCAGACCTGTACCCTGTGCAGCAAGGTCAACAAAGCAAAACACAGCTGGGGCGGCGATCAGATCATCAAGGAAGCGACCTGTAGCGATCCGGGTAAAAAGACCCAAACCTGCGCCACCTGTAATGCCACCCGGGAGGTAGAGATCCCCGCAACCGACCGCCACGAATATACAGAGTGTCTGTTTGTGAATAAGGACACCCATATGATCAAATGCGAAAGCTGTGATCGCAACATAGAACGCAAGCACACCTTGTCCGGCTGGAAATCGGATGCCTTGTCCCACTGGAAGGAATGTACCGAGTGCGGCGGCAGAATATCCGTGGAACGGCATAACCAGGATAACGGCTGCGGTTCAAAATGTAAGGTCTGTTCCCAGCAGCCCAATACCAGCCATATGTTCCGGACTGTGTGGCAGCAGGACGAGCAGATCCATTGGCAGCAGTGCGTATTTTGCAGCCAGATCCGGGGTCAGGAGGAACATCAGTTTACTGCCGAATGCGACGATACCTGCGATGTGTGCCAGCTGACCCGGCAGGCTCAGCATATCTACGCCCAGGAGCTTACCGGTGAAATGACAGGCCACTGGCTGGAATGCCAGATCTGCGGTCAGCCAAATGAGGTGCAGCCCCACCAGCCCGGCGATCCTGCCACAGAGCAAACCCCACAGCTTTGTACCCAGTGCAGCTTTGAGATCACCCCCAAGCTGATCCATAAGCATGTTTATACCTATACCACCGACGACCGCACCCACCGGGGCGTGTGCGCCTGCGGCGCTGTTTCGGAAACAGCCGGCCACGCCTGGGATATGGAAACAGGAAAATGCGAGATATGCCGGATGGATGTGCCGCCGGAACCCAGGCAAATGCTGTTCAACCGCATCCCGCTGCCCAATATCTCCGACGAACCTATGACCTGGATGATCGTGTCGCTGAGCGTTGCCGGTCTGCTGCTGATTGCAGCCATCGTGCTGCTGATCATTGCCATTCGCCGGTCGCTGAAGATCGCCGCAGCAGAAAGACTGCTGACGCTGGACGATGAAGACGATGAAGAGGACGAATCGTTCGACGGCATAGAGCCGGAGGAGGCAGTTCCTATACCGGATGGAGTGGATGAGATCGTAATATCCATTCCCATATACAGTAGAAATGAGGAACCGACGGCCGAAGAACCGGCTGCCGATCCCGTTGCGGAAGAACCGGAAGAACCCATCCCGGCTGCGCCTGCGGCGGAAGAAGTGACGGATGTCCCGGAGGAATCCCCCGAGCCTGCGCCTGTGGAGGTTGTAGAGGAGGATGACGAGGACCTGCAATTTGAGGATCTGCTTCGCCGTGTTGCCCAGATCGAAGGCGTGTCCTACGAGGAATGTATCGGCGAATCTACCCAAATGCCTCCTTTGGAGCAAGACCCGGAAAAACAACTTCTGAATGTGTAAATAACCGTGTCACAAAATGCGCTGATCTATCGGTAGAATCCGTAGGGGCGACGTTTCGTCGCCCGCTAATACCTTTTCCCGGGGAGAAGGTGGCAAAAATCTCTGATTTTTGACGTATGTAGGGAAAAGACCGTCGAGGACGCCGGTCCCTACAAGCCAGTGTGTCATCCTGCGTGAGCAAAGCGAATCGAAGGATCTACCGGCCTGCCGCTGCGTGTAAAAAATAAAGGGAGTGTTGCAAGATTGATGCAACACTCCCTTTGTGTTATTCCTTACAGCAGCCGGGTCCATTCTGTGAGCAGAATGCCGGGGATGCTCCAAACCAGCTGATATAAGATCACATTCAGCGGTGTGAGCAGGTCGGTAGCGCCCATCAGCGTCAGCGCCAGCATCAAGGCAATGCCGATGATGCCGCCTGCTATATGAACCCATAGGCCCAGGAAACTGGCACTGCGCAAAGCCTTTGCGCCGGAGATGCCGAAGGCAAGGCCGGCCATATCCGGCTGGGTGGAGATCACCGCAGCAGGCACTTCCCGGTTGGGTTTGCGATCGGATAGTTCCAGACGCAGCTGCCGGTCAGCAAAGGTAAGGCGCTTGGCCTTGACAGAAAATTTTGTGCTGATGAATTCGGGATTCATCAAGAAGTCACCGTCACAGATGACCGGCTTGACATTGCGGTAGTAGCACAGTGCGTGCAAACCGTTTTGCGCCATCCGATTTTTTTCATAGCTGATGGCAAACAGTCCGCTCAGAGCGCCGTCAACGGCAACGCACACAGCCTGGGGAACTCGCATACCCTCGGGAATCTCCACACCCATCTCCTGCAGGAAGGAAAGGCTTCCCACCATAACGGCCTCGCCCCGGACTTCGCCGGTGACGCCGCCGTCATAATATTCCAGATTTTGCGCCGAAAGATGCAGGCAGTTGCGGCTGTCCAGCACCTGCTCAAACAGGGGTGCAAGACCGTTGGTATCGGCAAGGATCAAGGCAGCGCCATAGGCCACCACTTCGTCGGGATCCCGGTTGCCGAAAAATTTCACGCCGTTCATTTTCACCGTACCGGCGGGGAAGAGATCCTCGTGGCTGACGGGGAAGATCTGGCTGCCCTTCACCGCAGCTGTGCCTTGCCAGCCGCAGATGACGGTGTTCAGCTTGTGCAGCCGCTTCTGCAGGATATCCGCAGGCCGGGACAGGCAGACAAAGAAGCTGGCGGGCAGCGCGGCAAGAAGGGTAACGGCAGCCACCTGCAAGCCTGTGGGAACGCCGTGAAGCACACCGGCGGTAATGCCAACGCCAAGGGCGGCAGCCAAAGCTGCAACGGCGTACCAGGAGCGGATCTTCTCCGGCACGGAGCGCTTGGCGTAAACATCCATAAAGTCCTCCACCTCGCCATCGTCCCGCACCAGGCATTGCTTGCCTTCCAAAGGTTCTGTGGCGGGGCGCACCGCAGTGAGGTTGGTGGCTTTGCGGAGAATATCCATTTGGCTGATCTCCACCCGACGGGTGTGCAGAGCGTCAAACAGAGAAAGCACGATCTGCAAGGTAAAGGCAGCGCAGCAGGGGACCCGCAGATCCTTCAAGCATAAAACACCGTCAGCGGTGCATAGAACAAAGGAGAAAATCAGCAGCGTGTTCAGAGAGAAACGGCCCCGGAATAGGTCTGCCAGACCTTCCACCAGCTGCCCGCTGCCTACCAGCGCACTGAGGAACATAGCCAAAAGCTGGCCGAAGATCATCAGCTTCATCCGCTCCGGCTGCACCAGTCCGAAATGGTATAAAACCGTAGAACCTGCGCATAGCAGCATAATGACCATGGAGGTAAACATTGCCGCCTGCAGCTTACCTGTGCCGGTTTCCATCAGCTTGTAGTAGCGATGCTCCGGCCCGGCAACCAGCTTCTTTTTCAGTTCTTTCAGCCGGTTTTTCGGGTGGAAGGGAATGGGCGCAGCGGGGGCAAAATCTCCCATAGCCTGCTCATATTCCGGCTCCCATTGGGTGGTTTTGTCGGGATCGTCTTTCGGCGCTTCTTCTGCTTGTGCAGGCTCCGGTTCTTCCAACGGCTCGGCCTGGGAATAGCTTCCTGTGGGCAGCTGGGAAAGATCCATACGAATGGTCTGCTGGCTCACAGGCTCCGGCTGCGCTTGTTCTGCAGCAGGCGCTTCAGATGCCGGTTCTTCTGCCGCATCCGGGGTATCCCGGAATTCGGCAATGATGGATTCTAAATCGAAACTGTCATCCTGGGTGGTTTCCAGTTCGGGGGTAGCTTCCAGTTCTTGTTCGTGATCCATAGGATACCTCCTCAGCTTTGCCGCTGCCGTACCGCTTCATAAAGCAAAATAGATGCGCTGGCAGAGGCGTTAAGGGATGTAATGCGGCCCTTCATCGGAATATGGACAGTCATATCGCAGGTCTTTTGCACCAACCGGCTCATACCGTCACCTTCTGAGCCGATGACGATGGCGGTAGGGCCGGTCAGATCCGCTTTGTACATAGGCACAGAGCCTTCGGCGGCTGTTCCGAAGATCCAGACGCCTTTTTGTTTCAGATCCTCCATAGCGCTTACCAAGTTGGAGACTTTGGCGACCTTCATATATTCCAGTGCGCCGGCAGAGGTCTTGGCAACGGTGGCAGTCAGACCGACACTGCGGCGCTTGGGAATGATTACGCCGTGGGCGCCGGCGCATTCTGCGCTGCGGATGATGGCACCTAAATTGTGGGGGTCGGAAAGCTCATCGCAGATCACGATCAGCGGTGCTTCGCCCTGCTGGGCGGCATAGGCCAGAATATCATCGATGGTGGCATATTCCCGGGCAGCAGCCAGGGCGATGACACCTTGGTGCGCACCGGTGGTGCTCATAGCATTCAGCTTGCGGCGGTCAACAGGAACGACCACTGCGCCGGCCTCTTTTGCCTGGGCAGCCAGATGCTGCAATCCCCGGTCAGTCTCGCCGGCGGCGATAAAAACCTTGTCGATGGTTCTGCCGCTGCGCAGAGCTTCCGTTAAAGCGTTGCGTCCTTCCAATTGATTTTCATTTTCTTCCCGTTCCGGGCGGCGGTCATCCCGCCGAAAATTTTCTTTCATATCCGCACACTCCTGTGTTGTTTGTCCTTTATTATAACAATAAAACCTGTATTCTACAAGATTTTTTTTGCACAGGGCAATATTTAACAGAAAATTTACGGCCAAAATCCGTATGCTACATTGCAGTCGGCGGAAAAATGTGATATAGTAAAGAACAAATTTATGAATTTTCCAAAATAAGGAGGGGATTGCTTTGGACGATAAGAAAAATGAACCCGGTAAAAATCCGGAGAATAAAGGCAAAAAACCCGGTAATATCGGCGTTGCACTCATTGCCAGTCTGGTGCTGGTGCTGGGCATTTATCTGATCTACCAATATATTTCCAACATTCAGTATGAGGAAGTTACCTATTCCGACTTCCGCGTGGCCATGAAGGCCGGCGAGCTGGCAGAGGTAGAGTTCCGGGGCAACCAGATATTCTATCAAACGAAGGAAGAGGCCGCAAAACCCGGCGGTGAGCAGAAGGGTTTCTTCACCGGCCTTCCCTTTGGCGACACTTTGGGCCTGGCCAATGAGCTGGAGGAGATGGGCGTCAAGGTAAATGACAAAATTGCCAAGGATAATTCTACCCTCTATCTGATTTTGATGTACGGCGGCACATTTTTGCTGATTGTATTCGGAATGCGGTTCTTGTCCAAGCGGATGGATGGCGAAGCCATGATGGGCGGAATGGGCGGCAACCGGGCCAAGGTTTATATGGAAAAGCAGACCGGTGTGACATTCCGGGATGTGGCAGGTCAGGACGAGGCGAAGGAATCGCTGCAGGAGATCATTGACTTCCTCCATAACCCCGGAAAATATGCCGATATCGGCGCAAAGCTGCCCAAGGGCGTGCTGCTGGTTGGCTCTCCCGGTACAGGTAAGACGCTGCTGGCAAAAGCCGTGGCAGGCGAGGCAAATGTTCCGTTTTTCTCTATTTCCGGCTCGGATTTTGAAGAGATGTTTGTGGGTGTGGGCGCCAGCCGTGTCCGCAGCCTGTTCCAGCAGGCAGCCAAGGTGGCTCCGTGCATTATTTTCATCGATGAGATCGACGCTGTGGGCCACACCCGGGATGCCCGCTACAATGCCAACGATCAGACCTTAAACCAGCTTTTGGGTGAGCTTGACGGCTTTGATTCTTCTAAGGGCGTGGTGATCCTGGCGGCAACCAACCGTCCCGAGATTTTGGATAAAGCGCTGCTGCGGGCGGGCCGTTTTGACCGCCGTGTGGTTGTAGATCGCCCCAATTTGCAAGGCAGACTGGACACCTTGAAGGTGCATACCCGGAAAATCAAGCTGGCTGAGGATGTGGATCTGCGGCGGATCGCCCAGGCCACCGCCGGTGCGGTGGGTGCAGACCTTGCCAACCTGGTCAATGAAGCCGCCCTGCGGGCGGTGCGCAATGGCCGCAAATTGGTGACCCAGGAGGACCTTTTGGAATCCTTTGAAACGGTTATCGCAGGCACAGAAAAGAAAAACACCGTTCTGACCGATACGGAAAAACGGCTTGTGGCTTATCACGAGGTAGGCCACGCTCTGGTGTCAGCCTTGGAAAAGCACTCCCAGCCGGTGAGCAAGATCACCATCGTACCCCATACGGACGGTGCGCTGGGATATACAATGTATATGCCCGAGGAAGAAAAATATCTTCATACCGCTGAGGAATTGTTGGTAGAGCTGCGTACCCTGGTGGGCGGCAGAGCAGCGGAGCAGGTTGTATTTAATGTGCAGACCACCGGCGCTGCCAATGATATCCAGCGGGCGACCGCTCTGGCACGGAATATGGTCAGCCTGTACGGTATGTCCGATACCTTGGGACTGATGGCCCCGGCCACGGTGCAGAACCGGTATTTGGAGGGTCAGTCCTATCTGGACTGCTCCCAGGAAACCGCTGCGCAGGTGGATAAAGAGGTGCAGGCAATTCTGATTCGGGAGTACGAGCGCACCAAGCAGCTTCTGGTGGACAATCGGGCGCTGCTGGATGAGATCTCTTTGTACCTGCTGGAAAAAGAGAGTATCACCGGCGAGGAACTGATGGCCTTCATCACCCCGGAAAAGGCAGAACCTGCTGCCGAAGATCCCATCACCGCAGAAGAGGCGGATTTCGCAGAATAATCAAAAACCGTGTCATTGCGAACCAGTGTGCACACTGGTGTGGCAATCTCGCAGTTCAATGTTCAGATTAATTATAGCTTTCGGCAAAATCGTAACATTTTACTATGAGATTCCCACGGCCCTAAAGGGCCTCGGAATGACAGGGGATGGTTCTTTGACATGCTCAATGGGCGGGTTGCCGATGCAACCCGCCCATTTTGTATGTAATTGTGCCTTACACCAGAGCAGCGGTGATGATGGCCATCTTATAGACCTCATCGGCATTGCAGCCGCGGGACAGGTCATTGATGGGAGCAGCCAGACCCTGCAGAATGGGGCCATAGGCTTCGTAGCCGCCCAGACGCTGAGCGATCTTGTAGCCGATGTTGCCAGCTTCAATGCAGGGGAAGATGAAGGTGTTGGCGTAGCCGGCAACAGGGGAGCCGGGGAACTTCAGCTGACCGACCTCGGGAGCCACGGCAGCGTCGAACTGCATCTCGCCGTCGATAGCCAGCTCGGGATCCATTTCCTTGGCAACAGCGGTGGCATCGTGGCTGAGCTTCACAGTGCCGCCCTTGCCGGAGCCGTTGGTGGAGAAGCTGAGCATTGCAACCTTGGGATCAATGCCGAAGACCTTGGCAGTCTTGGCGGTTTCGATGGCAACCTCGGCCAGCTTCCGGGCAGCGGAAACGGTCACATTGCCTTCTTTGTCAACGCTGTCTTCGTAGCTCAGATTGATAGCGCAGTCGCCCATGGCGATCTTCTCGTCGCCACGAACCATAATGAAGCAGGAAGATACCAGGTTAGCGCCCTTCTTGGTCTTGACGATCTGCAGAGCGGGACGGACGGTATCGGCGGTGGAGTAGGTAGCGCCGCCCAGCAGGGAGTCGGCATAGCCCATCTTCACCAGCATAGTGCCGAAGTAGTTACCCTTGGAGAGGGCAGCACGGCAGTCCTCAGCGGACATCTTGCCCTTGCGCAGCTCTACCATTTTTTCAACCATGGCGTCCATATCGGCGTATGTAGCGGGGTCGAGGATCTCAACGCCCTCAATATTGAAGCCACCCTTTGCGGCATTGGCCTTGACTTCGTCCACATTGCCGATGAGGATGGGGGTCAGGAAACCGCCCTCAACCAAACGGGCAGTAGCTTCCAGAATCCGGGCATCGTGGCCTTCGGTGAAGACGATCTTCCGGGGGTTAGCCTTCAGGGTCTCAATCATTGCATTGAACATGATTACATTCCTCCAAATATTTGGGCATTGCCCATATTTTTACAGTTTAATTATACATCACCATTTCCCCCTTGGCAACCACCTAAAAAAATATTTTTAAAGATATATGATTGTTTACCTTATTACGATGCGCCTCCGGCGCATAGCTTCCCCCGGGGGGAAGCTGTCACCGCTTTGCGGTGACTGATGAGGAATGCGGGCGGAACGCTACCGATTTACACCAAGAAACAGACTTTTTCCTAACCTT
>JAFODZ010000055.1 GCA_017380435.1 Oscillospiraceae bacterium | reverse complement strand
GATAGGAAAAAGTCTGTTTCTTGGTGTAAATCGGTAGCGTTCCGCCCGCATTCCTCATCAGTCACCGCAAAGCGGTGACAGCTTCCCCCCGGGGGAAGCTATGCGCCGGAGGCGCATCGTAATAAGGTAAACAATCATTTATGCAATAAAAGGAGGTACCCGGTGAGGTACCTCCTTTTGTTATACAGATTCCACAAACCGCAGGAAGGCTTTCCTGCCCTCGGGGGTGCATTTATAGACGCCGGCATCCTCCAAAACGGCGGAGAATACGCGACCGGTCTCCTTCATCAGTACATCCAGAGCGTTTTCCGGAGTAAAAATGGTCCGGGTCTGAATGTCGGCTACCCAATCGGCGTGTTTGGACAGGACCGGATCAGCACAGAGGTCTTTCCCTGCCAAAATGGCGGCTGCCAAATCGGAAAGCTCCTTCTTCAGACGGCTGGGCAGTACTGCCAGACCCATCACTTCAATCAGGCCGATGTTTTCTTTTTTGATATGGTGCTTGTCGGCGTGGGGGTGGAACAGACCCAGAGGGTGTTCTTCTGTGGTGCGGTTGTTCCGCAGCACCAGGTCCAGCTCGAAAAGTTCCCCTCTGCGACGGGCAATGGGAGTGATGGTGTTGTGGGGCTCACTGCCGGAGAATGCCAGAATTTCAGCGCTTTCGTCGCTGTAACCCCGCCAGGCGTTGAGAATCTTATCCGCCAGATCAACCAAACGGTCAGGCTCGGCGGCGGTCAGACGAATGACACTCATAGGCCAGGCGACAATACCGGCCTGCACATCCTCAAAGCCGGGGAAAGAGATCTCCTGCTCCACGGGGGCAGTTTCCATAGCGAAGGTATAGTGGCCGCCCTGGAAATGCTCGTGGCTGAGGATGCTGCCGCCAACGATGGGCAGATCGGCGTTGGAGCCGATGAAATAATGGGGGAATTCTGCCACAAAGCTCAGCAGCTTGGCGAAGGCAGAACGGTCGATCTTCATGGGAATGTGCTGCTTGTTGAAGACAATGCAATGCTCGTTGTAATAAACATAGGGGGAATACTGCAGGCACCAATCTTCACCGGCAACACGAATGGGAATGATCCGGTGGTTTTGCCGGGCTGGGTGGTTGATCCGACCTGCATAGCCTTCGTTTTCCGGGCAGAGCTGGCATTTGGGGTAGCCGGCCTGGGGGGCAAGCTTGGCTGCGGCGATGGCCTTGGGGTCTTTCTCCGGCTTGGAAAGATTGATCGTAATATCCATCAGTCCATAGGGACTTTGGTATTTCCAGCGCATATCTTTTTCAATGCGGTAGCGGCGGATGTAGTCAGTGTCGCAGCTGAAACGGTAGTACCAGTCGGTGGCTTGCACCGGATCCTGCTTGTACAGTTCCCGGAATATGGCGATAACTTCCCGGGGCATAGGGGTCAGGATTCCCATAATTTTGGTGTCAAACAGATCCCGGGAGGTGATGTCGTCCTGGCAAAGACCGTTTTGAACGGCGTAATCCAAAATGCCGGCAAGAATCTCTTCCAAATTTTCAATGGCCGGTTCTTCACTGGGTTCGTAGCTGTCGATTTTCAGAACTTCCAGGATTTTATTCAGTACAACGGCATGATCCTCCGGCAATGCCAGCCCCTTGTTCATAGCATAGCAAAGCAAGGATTCAATGTATGTTTCGATTTTCATTTTTGCACCTCTTTATGCATTTTGCATTGCGCATTTGCTTAGGCAAATGCTTCTACGCCGCCGTGGGGACGGATGGACAGAACATGGCAAGCACCCTCGCCCAGGACAGCATCAATGCCCTTGCGGAAGTCCTCCAAAATATCTACCGGCACAAAAGCCTGCACCGTTCCGGCAAAGCCGCCGCCGTGGACGCGGTAAGCACCCCGGCCTGCTAAGTACATTTCGCACAAAGAAAGACTTAACGCCACATCCTGATGCTCCCGGTAGCCTGCGGGGATGACATTTTGCAGGTACATATAAGAGGAATAGCCGCTTTCTTTTACAAGACGGAGGAAGGTATCAAAATCGCCGCTTTTCAGTGCTGCTACCTGCTTGGGAACACGGGCGTTTTCTTTATAGAAATGGTAGGCTCTGAGCACAGCACGGTCGCCGAATTTTTCCCGCAGCGCAGGGATTGCAGCCACAAAGTCAGCTTCCGCGATCTGGGTCAGCACATCCTTACCGAAATAGCTGCAAATATTTTTCAGCTCGATGGTGATGGCGGCATATTCGTCGGTCAGATCGGCGTGGCTGGCCCGGGAGTCGATGATGCACAGGGCGTGACCGCAGGCGGCAAAATCAAAATCTACCTTCTCGATGATGGGGTTTTCTTTGTCGAAGAAGTCAATGGTGACCATACTGCCCACAGCAGAAGCCATTTGATCCATCAGACCGCAAGGCTTGCCGAAAAAGACATTTTCTGCGTACTGGCCGATCATAGCGATCTCCGGCTGGCTGACTTTGCCGTCAAAGAACATATGGTTAATGATAGTGCCGATAAGCACCTCATAGGCGGCAGAGGAGGAAAGACCGCTGCCGGGCAGAACGGTAGATGTTACATAAGCGTCAAAGCCTTCTACCTTGCAGCCAAGCTGGGCAAACCGGGCGGCAACGCCCCGGATCAGCGCCATTGTGGTGTTGATTTCCTCGGCTTTGGGAGTCAAGTCGGTTATGTCCACTTCGCACAGAGGATAACCCTGGGAAAGAATCCGGATCACAGAAGTGCCGTTGGGACGGACTGCTGCCAAAGTATCTAAGTTTACAGCGCCGGCCAGCACTCTGCCCCGCTGGTGATCGGTGTGGTTACCGCCGATCTCGGTTCTGCCGGGGGCGGAGAAATAGCGGGTGGGCGCACAGCCAAAGGCAGCGGCAAAACCGCTGTTCAAAGCGGCTGTATCTGCGTTAGCTAAAATGAGTTTATCCATAAAGGTATCCTCCCTGCGTGTTTTTTCTTTATTATACAGGATTCTTCCCAAAAAGGAAGAGGATAACGAAACAATTTTATAAAATGTAATTTTTTATAAAAGTTAATAAAAAGTATTTTATTTTCGAAAACTATTCTGTATAATAAAAGATACACTAAATTTATATTAGGAGTGTCATAGATGAAAAAATTCTACACCCAGTCCGTTGAGGAAGTACTGTCGGCGCTTGGTGCAGGTGCTGAGGGTCTGTCTTCCCAGCAGGCAAAGGAGCGCTTGGAGAAATATGGCCCCAACAAGCTCAAGGAGGGCAAGAAGCCTTCTTTGATCCAGCGGTTTTTTGCCCAGCTCAAAGATCCCATGCTGATTATTTTGCTGATCGCCGCGGCAGTCAGCGCCCTGACCGGTGTGGTATCGGGAGAGAGTGAGTGGGCAGAGGTCATCATTATTTTGACGGTTGTGCTGCTCAATGCTGTTTTGGGCGTTTTCCAGGAAAGTAAGGCAGAAGCTGCCATCGAGGCGCTGCAAACCATGACTGCCGCCACCTGTAAGGTGCTGCGTGACGGCAAACTGGTGGTTCTGCATTCCGACGAGCTGGTCCCCGGCGATGTCGTATTGCTGGAAGCCGGTGATTCCGTGCCTGCCGATGGCCGTATCATCGAAAATGCCTCTTTGAAGATCGAAGAAGCCGCCCTGACCGGTGAAAGCGTGCCGGTCAACAAGGCGCTGGAGGTTCTGGGCCTGGGCGGACAGGAAGATGTTCCCCTGGGCGACCGGAAAAATATGTGCTATATGGGTTCCACCGTGGTCTATGGCCGTGGCAAGGCAGTGATCACTGCCACCGGTATGGACACGGAAATGGGTAAGATCGCCGGTGCGCTGGCGGCTACCGCCGAAGAACAGACGCCCCTGCAGCGGAAGCTGGATGAGCTGGGCAAGCTGCTGTCTAAGGTGGTTTTGGGCATTTGCATTTTTATCTTTGCTTTCAATCTGTTTATGGCCCGGGCAGAACTGGCGGTTGAGGGGCATACGCTGAAAGTGATTTTGGATACCTTTATGACTGCTGTTTCTCTGGCAGTTGCAGCCATTCCTGAGGGTCTGGCTACAGTGGTTACGGTGGTGCTGTCCATCGGTGTGACCAAGATGAGCCAGCGCAATGCAGTGATTCGCCGTTTGACCGCTGTGGAAACTCTGGGCTGCACCCAGGTCATCTGCTCCGACAAGACCGGCACGCTGACCCAAAATAAGATGACCGTTGTAGATCATATGGGCGACACCAATTTGGTGGCAACCGCTATGGCCCTTTGCTCCGATGCGGCGCTGAATGAAGAAAACCAGGCCCAGGGTGAGCCTACGGAATGTGCGCTGGTAAACTTTGCCTACAGCGTTGGCCTGCACAAGGCTGAATTGGAAAAGGCAACGCCCCGTGTGGATGAAGCGCCTTTCGACTCCGGCCGGAAGATGATGTCCACCATCCACGATTTGGGTGGCAGCTTCGTGCAATATACCAAGGGCGGCCCGGATGTGGTGCTGGCAAAATGCGCCTACTACTGGGAAGACGGGCAGGCCAAGCCTATGACCGAGGAAAAACGGGCCGAGATCATGGCTGTCAACAAGTCTATGGCTGACAGAGCTTTGCGTGTGCTGGCAGCCGCTAAGCGGGATTGGAACGAGAAGCCTGCTGATAACACGCCGGAGTATCTGGAAAAGGATCTGGTGTTCCTGGGTCTGACCGGTATGATCGACCCGGTGCGTCCCGAGGTCAAGGCTGCCATTGAAAAGTGCCGCTCTGCCGGCATTCGTGCGGTGATGATCACTGGCGACCATAAGGATACCGCCGTTGCCATCGCCAAGGAACTGGGCATCATCACCGATGCCTCCCAGGCCATTACCGGTGCAGAGCTGGACAGCATCTCCGATGATGAGATCTGCGAATTTGTGAAAAACTACGGCGTATATGCCCGTGTTCAGCCGGAGCATAAGGTGCGTATCGTCAACGCCTGGAAGGCGAACGACTGCATCTGCGCCATGACCGGCGACGGCGTGAATGACGCACCCTCCATTAAGTCCGCCGATATCGGCGTGGGTATGGGCATCACCGGTACGGATGTTACCAAGAATGTGGCGGATATGGTTCTGGCTGACGATAACTTTGCCACCATCGTTTCCGCTGTGGATGAGGGCCGCCGGATCTATGACAACATCCGCAAGGCTATCCAGTTCCTGCTGGCATCCAATATGAGCGAGGTTTTGGGCGTATTCGGGGCATCGCTGATGGGATTCAAGCTGCTCAATCCTGTCCATCTGCTGTTTATCAACCTGGTTACGGACTGCTTCCCGGCGCTGGCGCTGGGTATGGAAGAGGCAGAGCCGGATACTATGCAGCGTCCTCCCAGAGATTCCAAGGAAGGCATTTTTGCCGGCGGCCTGTTCGCGGACATTGCCTACCAGGGCATTTTGGTAACGGCGCTGACTGTGATCGCATATCTCATTGGCAGCTATATGGAGTTTGGCGAAGGCTTCTTTGCTACACTGCGCGCTGCCGGTGAATCCGGTCACGGTATGACCATGGCGTTCCTTACCATGTCTATGTGTGAGATTTTCCACTCCTTCAATCTGCGTTCTCAGAGAAAGTCCGTCTTTACCCTCAGAAAGCAGAATAAGATCCTGTGGGCAGCAATGCTGGGTTCTCTGGTGCTGACTACAGCGATTTTGGAAATTCCCTTCCTGGCAAATGCCTTTGGCTTTACCACCATCGGCTGGGATGAATATGCCATTGCTATGGGTCTGGCCATCTTGGTCATTCCGATTGTGGAGATCGTGAAAATCTTCCAGAGAAAGCTTGCAAAATAAGTAAAAAAGGGTATCCCGGTTGAACAGCCGGGATACCCTTTTGCCTGCATAAAATGATAGTTTACCTTGATAAAATCGTAGGGGCGGATATTATCCGCCCGCGGGCGAACACAGTTCGCCCCTACTTTGTTGTGCCTAAAAGCTGCAAAAGGAAAACCATTTGCGCCTGTTCATCCCGGGCAAGCCGGTGGAATATACTGCCTATGTCCGCCCGGGCAGTCATAGCCTCGTACTCCGCCAGAGCCTGCGCTGCCAAACCGTAGCATCGGCGCAGCAAGATATGGATGGGCGCAGATTGCGTTGGCACGGGCCTTGTCGGCGGGCAGTTTTGCCCGGTGAGGGCACAGATGCCCTTGATGGCAGCGGCGTGAGATTGGGACTGGCGGGCAAATGAACGCAACTGCTCCCCGGCTTTTCCCGCTGTTTTTCTTGCCAAATAATTGTAGATGGCAGCTGCGTGCATCTCCCGGTCAATACATCCGCACAGGTCTGGCGGCGCAGAGGGCGGAGTATGGGCGCCTTGTACCCGCTGCCATATTTTTTCTACATTTTCTGGATTCCATTTTTCCATAAGCATCCTCCTTTTTCCTTCCATACTATGTTGGCGGAATAAAAAAGTGAAAATCCCCTTTCTTTTTTCGGTCATTTGTGCTACTATTATTATGAGAGAATACACAGGAGGGATGATTATGCCCCGCACCAGCGATAAAGCGGATAAAATTGTAGAATTTGTGCAGCGGTTCACCCAGGAAAATGGCTTTCCTCCCTCCGTGCGGGAGATCGGCGCGGCGGTAGGACTTCGCTCTACGGCATCGGTAAGCTACCAACTGCAACAATTGCAGGAAAAAGGCCTGCTGCAATCCCCGGGAGAAAAGGGACGCAAAAGAACGGTGGTTGCCACCCAGCGCAACGGATGCATTCCTGTGGTAGGCGTGGTGACGGCCGGACTTCCCATTCTGGCGGTGGAAAACCAGGAGGGGCAGATGGTATGGGACGGAGATCCTGATTGCTTTGCCCTGCGGGTTCGGGGTGAGAGTATGATGGGCGCCGGCATTCTGGATGGCGATAAGGTCGTAGTTCGTCCCCAGCAGACTGCGGATGAGGGACAGATCGTGGTTGCCCGGATCGGGGATGAAGCTACGGTCAAACGCCTGCACCGGGAAAATGGACAGATTTGGCTAATGCCGGAAAACGACGCCTTTGAACCCATCGACGGCTCTGAAGCAGAGCTGATTGGTGTGGTAAAAGCAGTATTCCGGGAGTATTAAGGGGAGTTTGATTATGAAGAAGAAACGCACAGGGTTGAAAGTTGTTCTGATTTGCCTGCTGGTTCTGATTTTGGTTCCGGTACTTGTGGTGGGAGGTTTGCTCATTGGCGGCAACAAGTACCTCAATGACCGGCTGGACCATTCGGAGATAACCGGCGATATGGATCTGTCGATAGAGGATATCTACGGAGGCGAAACTGTGGGCCAAACCGCGCCTCAAAGCGAGATCGACGCGGTTCGGGAAGAGTTTGAAGAAGCGCAGAAACTGGAATATACCCAGCTTGAGGGTGTGGATAATATCTTGCTCATCGGCGCTGACCGCCGAGATAAGCTGGAAAACGGTCGGTCCGACACCATGATCATCGTGTCCATGAACCACAACACGGGCAAAATACATATGACCTCTTTGATGCGGGCAATGTATGTATGCATTCCCCGTTCCGACGGCGATGTTTGGGGCATGCTCAATGCAGCCTATTCTTGGGGCGGCCCTAACCTGCTGGTGGATACCATCGAACTGAATTTCCGGATTCAGATCGATAAATATGTGGTGATTGATTTTGCGGCGTTTGAAAATGTTGTAAATCTGCTCGATGGCGTAGAGATTGAACTGACCGAAGCAGAGGCAAATTATATGGGTCTGGCAGGCGTGTATGCACCTGCGGGAAAAACCTTGCTGAACGGAAAGCAGGCTTTGATGTATAGCCGAATCCGTATGCTGGATAACGACTTTGTGCGTACCAGCCGTCAGCGCAAGGTGATCAATGAACTGCTGAAAAAGGCCAGAAAGATGGATCTTACCACCATGCTGGCGCTGGCAGATCAGATCCTGCCTATGGTCAACACCAATCTGACGAACAGTGAGATCCTGGTCTATCTGACCCGGGCGATCCCAATGCTGAAGAATGAAGTGACCCAGCGGATGCTGCCGGTGGAAAATGAAAGCGGAAAGTCCTACTACGGCATGATCTATGTAGATGGACGGGAAATGTACCGGGTGAACTTTACAAAGAATATTCAGGCTTTGTACGATTTTATCAACAGCTGATTTTAGGGAGGGGTCATTGCCCCTCCCTTTTTGTATAGAAAAAACCGGCCTTGTGGATTCACAAGGCCGGTTTTACTATTGAAATTAATACTTTGTGGGTTCGATATGCCAGATTTCCTCGGCGTACTGACGAATGGTACGGTCGGAGGAGAACTTGGCGCCGCTGGCTACATTCATCAGGCACTTTCTGCCGAACTCCAGGCGGTTGGCGTAATCCCGGTTTGCACGGAGCTTGGTTTCCAGATAGGAATGATAGTCCAGCATCAGGAAGTAGTGGTCAGCGCGATGCCAGTGGGTGCCGTCCAACAGAGCGTGGAACAGTTCTCTCTGAGCATCGTCAGTGGGAACAGTGCCATCGACCAGGGTATCCACGGCACGGCGCAGATGATGGTCGGACTCGTAAATGCCACGGGGATTGTAAACATCCCGGCAGGCATTGATCTCGGGAACGGTTGCGCCGAAGATATAGTTGTTTTCCAAGCCGGCTTCCTTGACGATCTCCACATTTGCGCCGTCCAGAGTACCCAGAGTAACCGCACCGTTGAGCATCAGCTTCATATTGCCGGTACCGGAGGCCTCTGTGCCGGCAGGAGAGATCTGCTCGGAGATGTCAGCGGCGGGGATGATATGCTCGGCGTAGGAGCAGTTGTAGTTCTGCACGAAGACGACCTTCAGCTTATCAGCCACATCGGGATCGTTGTTGATGAGGAAGGCGATCCGGTTGATATAGCGGATGATGGCCTTTGCCCGGGCATAACCGGGGGCAGACTTAGCACCAAACAGATATACGGTGGGCTGGAAGTCGGGCAGTTCGCCGTTCTTCAACCGGAAGTAGATGTCCATAATGGAAATGGCATTGAGCAGCTGGCGCTTATACTCGTGAAGACGCTTGATCTGCACATCAAAGATGAAGTCGGGATTCAGACGGATGCCCTCTTGCTTCAGCAGGACCTGGCAGAGCTGCTCCTTCTTCTGATGCTTGATGGCGTTGAACTGCTGCACCATATCATTGTCGATCATAGGCTTGAGCTTGGCAATGCGGTCCAGGTCGCCCAGGAAGTCGCCGCCAATGCGGTACTTGATCATCTGGGTCAGCTCGGGGTTGCACAGGCCCATCCAGCGACGGGGGGTAACACCGTTGGTCTTATTCTGGAAACGCTCCGGGAAGATCTGATACCAGTCACGGAACACATCGTCCTTCAAAATCTCGGAGTGGATTTCTGCCACGCCATTGACATAAGTGCCAACATACACAGACAGGTTTGCCATATGGGCGGTATTGTCCCGCACGATGAACAGATTGGGATGCTCGCTCTTGAGCTTAGCATCAATACGCAGGATGATCTCCACAATCTCGGGAACAACGCTGCGCAGCAGCTCCAGATCCCATTTTTCCAGAGCCTCGCCCATAACGGTGTGGTTGGTGTAGGAGAAGGTCTGCTGAGCGATGGAGAAGGCTTGGTCGAAGTTCATACCCTCTGCCATCAGAAGACGGATCAGTTCGGGAATGGACATAGCCGGGTGGGTATCGTTCAGCTGAACAGCATAGAAGCTGGCAAAGTTGCTCAGGTCGTTGCCGTGGGCAGCCTTGTAGCGGCGGAGCATATCCTGCAGGGAGGCGGAGCAAAGCACATACTGCTGCTTGATACGCAGGCGCTTGCCTTCCCATGTGGAGTCATTGGGGTACAGGACACGGGTGATATCCTCGGCCTTGTTTTTCTGAGTCAGAGCGCGCAGGTAGTCCTGATCGTTAAAGGCGGAGAAATCCAGTTCCTCTTCTGCCTCGCACTGCCACAGACGCAGGGTTCCCACATTCTGTGTGCCGTAGCCGATGACAGGCACATCGTAGGGAACGGCCAGAACAGTGTGATCGGGGAAAGTGACCTTAACGGTATGGTTATACCGGCGGTAGGACCAGGGGTCACCGTACTTTGCCCAGTCGTCTGCGCCTTCTACCTGAGAACCCTGGTCGTCAAACTTCTGCTTGAACAGACCAAAACGGTAGCGAAGGCCGTAGCCGGACAGGGGGATATCGGTGCTGGCAGCGGAATCCAGGAAGCAGGCAGCCAAACGGCCCAGACCACCGTTACCCAAAGCGGCGTCTTCGATATCTTCCAAAATAGCCAGATCCACGCCCCGCTCAGCAAACAGCTGCTTCATCTCATCCAAAATACCCATATTGAACAGGTTGGAATAGACCAAACGGCCAATGAGGTACTCGGCAGAGATGTAGTATGCCTTGCGGCTGTGCATCCGGGAGTGCTTGCTGTGGTTCCAGTTGTCGCTGATGGCCATCATAACGGCCTGGCTCAGAGCCTCGTGAAGCTCCTGGGCGGAGGCTTCCTGCAAAGATACATCGTAGGTGTATTTGAGCTGGGCTTCTGTCCACTTCAGAATACTCGGGCAATCATATTTCATAATTTTTGTTTCTCCGTTTCTTAAACGATTGTGGTTCTGCCGTACAGGCAGGTCAATTTATTGATTTTTTCCGCCAGGCCATCATACAGTGCGCCGGACTGCATACGCCAGGTCCAGTTGTCACCGGTGAGGGTGCCGGGGAAGTTCATTCGGGCCTCGCTGCCCAGGTTCAGATAATCCTGCAGCTGCACGATGCAAAGGTCGGAAACGCTGGCCATAGCGGTACGGATCGTACCCCATACATAGCCTTCTTCAGCATCCAAATGCATATACTCTGCGGCATAAGCTACAGCATCGGGCGCAGCGGTTTCAAACCATTGCCGCATGGTCATATTGTCGTGAGTGCCGGTATAGCATACGCTGTTTTGGGGATAGGTGTGGGGCAGGTATTCCGAGGGTTCCCGGCTGTCAAAAGCAAACTCCAGAACCTTCATACCCGGCCAGCCGGCGTTATCCCGCAAATCCAGAACTTCCTGGGTCAGGAAACCCAGATCCTCTGCAATCAGAGGAAGCTCAGGGAGGTTAGCCTTAACTGCATTGACAAAATCCATACCGGGGCCGATGACCCAATGACCGCCCCGGGCAGTTTCGTCGCCGAAGGGCACAGACCAGTATGCTTCGAAAGCACGGAAATGGTCCAGACGGATGATATCATAGCGCTGACCGGCAGCAGCCAAACGGCGCACCCACCAGCCAAAGCCGTCTTTCTTATGGATGTCCCAGCGGTACAGGGGGTTGCCCCACAACTGACCGTCTGCGGTGAATGCATCCGGGGGAACACCGGCAACGGCGGAGGGTTTCAGATCCTCCTCCAGCTGGAACAGCTCGGGGTTGCTCCAAACATCAGCAGAATCCAGAGGAACATAAATGGGCACATCACCGATGATGCGGATGCCATTGTCCCGGGCGTACTGATGCAGCGCGGTCCATTGCCGATCAAAGATGAATTGCACAAAGCTGAAGAAGCGAATGTTGTCTTCCAGGCGGTTGCGGCAGGCCCAAAGGCTGTCGCTGTTGCGGGTTTTCAGATCCTCGGGCCATTCGTACCAGGGAAGTCCGCCGGCTTCGTCTTTGAGCGCCATAAACAGGGTGAAGTCCGGCAGCCAGTCGCTGTTTTTGCGGCAGAAATCAGCCAGAGCATCCCAATCCCAAAAACGGGAGTAGGCTTTTCTGAGGACATTCAGACGGTTTTCATATAAAAGACCGAAATCCACTCGGTTTTCACTGCGGCACCAAGTAACGGAATCTACTTCTTCCCGGGTCAGAAGACCTTCTTCCACCAACAGCTCCAAATCAATCAAATAATGGTTGCCCGCATAGGCGGAGCAGGACTGATAAGGAGAATCGCCGTAACCTGTGGGCGAAAGGGGAAGAATCTGCCACAGACTCTGGCCGGAAGCCTTCAGAAAATCAATAAAGTCCTTGGCCGGTTTACCCATGGTGCCAACACCGTGGGGGCCGGGCAGGGAGGTAATGTGCATTAAAATACCACTTTGACGCATAATTTGCAAACTCCTTAGATATATAATTCGGCGTTAAAGCTCACAAGGTAGAGAGTACTGTTTTTTGGAGATTTTGTCAAGTAAAATCCCATTAAATCAGCAAAAGACGGAACGCGCCGTAGGCACCGGCATCATTGCCCAGTTGGGCAAGCGCAAAGCGCACATTGCGGCAGGCGTGGAACACATATTCATTAAAATACTTCTTGGT
This sequence comes from Oscillospiraceae bacterium, assembly GCA_017380435.1. Taxonomy (GTDB): domain Bacteria; phylum Bacillota; class Clostridia; order Oscillospirales; family Oscillospiraceae; genus Faecousia. The sequence continues at coordinate 17,345 of JAFODZ010000055.1, read as the reverse complement.
GCCTTCCAGCAGAGGCTCGCCAGCCTTGCTCACGCCGCCGCCCAGCACGATGGCTTCGGGGTTTACGACGCAGGCCACATTTGCCAAAAATTCGCCCAGGCAGCGATAGACCTGGTCCAGAATTGCCAGAGCAGCGCCGTCACCGGCAGCACCGGCATCAAACACATCCTTGCAGGAGAAAGATTCTTTTTCCCGCAGAACGGAGGGGGCATCCGTCAGCGCCAGATAGCGCTTTGCCAGCCGGACAACACCGGTGGCGGAGCAGTACTGCTCCACGCAGCCCTTTTTGCCGCAGTTGCAGGCTTCCTCTTCTTCCCGGTTGAGCACCATATGGCCGATTTCGCCGCCGGCACCGAAAGCACCGTGAACAAGCTGACCGCCCACGACAATGCCGCCGCCGACGCCGGTGCCCAGGGTGGAAAATACCATATTCTGGCATCCCTTGCCGCCGCCCATCCAGCATTCACCCAGGGCGGCTACAGAAGCATCGTTGCCGGCTTTGACCGGAAGACCGGTCAGCTCCTGCAATTGCTGGCTGATGTTGAAAACACCCCAGCCTAAATTGATGCAGCGGTTTACGACACCCTCCTGGCTCACCGGGCCGGGAACACCGATGCCGATACCCAGCAGGTCTTTGCGGTCAATATTATGCTGCGCGATATACTCGGTAACAGATTTTGCGATATCCGGCAGGATCAAACTGCCGTTGTTTTCTGTGCGGGTGGGAATCTCCCATTTGTCAAGCAGAGTACCGTCGTTTTGGAAATATGCGATCTTGACGGTGGTACCGCCAAGGTCCACGCCGAAGCCGTATGTCATAAACAGATTCCTCCATAGTATATGTTTCACTTATTATACTTGATTTTGCCGGCATTTTCCATAGCATTTTCCAAATTTTTCGATTTTGACGGAAAGTTTAAGTTTTACTCTTGCGTTTATGGTGATTTTGCGGTAACATATAGTGGATAATCGCCAAAAAGGAAAGGATGAAACGCACTTTATGATCAAGGTTGATATATCAAATGTATGGGGTCGGCTGTCTTTGCCCGATCTTCTGGCAACGGAAAAAGAGGTTTTTGATGCCCATATGACTCTGACTGAGGGTACCGGCGAAGGCAATGACTTTTTAGGCTGGCTGGATCTGCCTGTCACCGAAGAAACCGAAGAAATCTGCCGCATCCGCGCTGCAGCTAAGCGTATCCGCGAGACTTCCGATGTTTTTGTCGTCATCGGTATCGGCGGCAGCTATCTGGGCCCCCGCGCCGCTATCGAACTGATGCAGGGCTGCAACCACAATATCGGCAAGGGCAAGGGCAACCCCCAGATCTACTATGCCGGCAACAGCCTTTCTACCCGCGCATGGAATGAACTGCAGCGGCTGCTGGAAGGCAAAGATTTCTCCATCGCCATCATCTCCAAGTCCGGCACGACTACTGAGCCTGCTATCGCAACCCGGGCTCTGCGCTGGATGCTGGAGCGTAAATACGGCACCGAGGGCGCCAAGGCCCGCACCTACGCCATCACCGATCCCTGCAAGGGCGCTCTGCGTCAGATGGCTACCGAAGAAGGCTGGGAAACCTTCGTGATTCCCCCCAATGTGGGCGGCCGTTACAGTGTGCTGACTGCTGTTGGCCTGCTGCCTATGGCTGTGGCCGGCATTGACCCCATGGAAGTTATGGCCGGTGCTGCAGAAGCTAAGAAAATTTACGATGTCCGCTCCTTTGAGAACCCCGTGTGGCTGTACGCCGCAACCCGGAATCTGCTGTACCGCAACGGCAGAGCCATCGAGATCCTGGAATCCTTCGAGCCTGGCTTCAAGATGATGGGCGGCTGGTGGCAGCAGCTCTACGGCGAGTCCGAGGGCAAGGACGGCAAGGGCATCTTCCCTGTTTCCGCTGAATTTACCGCTGATCTGCACTCCCTGGGTCAGATGATCCAGCAGGGCGAGCGCAACATTTTCGAGACTATGGTTCGCTTTGACGCTCCCGAGTGCAAGCTGACCATCGGCAGCGACTACAAGAACCTGGACGGCCTGAACTATCTGGAGGGCAAGACTCTGGACTTCGTCGATGAGCAGGCATTCCTGGGTACGCTGGCTGCTCACGTGGATGGCGATGTTCCCGTTATCACTATGGATATGGGCGAGCTGAACAACCAGAAACTGGGCGAGATGTTCTACTTCTTCGAACTGGCCTGCGGCGTTTCCGCTTATATGCTGGGCGTGAACCCCTTTAACCAGCCCGGCGTGGAGTTTTACAAGCGCAATATGTTCAAGCTGCTGGGCAAACCCGGTTACGAAAACTAAAAAATTTGCAAACTGATAAATTTGCTGTTGCAAAATCCTTTGATAACTGATAAAATGTAGTTACAGTTAATCATAACTGCTAAGCAAAGGAGGAATTTTCCGATGATTCATGTAATTATGGGCCTGAAAGGCTCCGGTAAGACCAAGAAGCTGATTGATTCTATCCATGAGGCTGTTGCCAGCGCCAGTGGCGATGTGGTATGCATCGAGTACGGCAAGAAGCTGACTTACGATATTAACTACCGTGTTCGTTTGGTGGATTCCCAGGAGTATTGCATTTCTACCCCCGATATGCTCAAGGGTTTCCTCAGCGGTCTGCACGCCGGTAATTTTGACATTACCAATGTGTACATCGACAATCTGTACAAGACCATCGGCAACGACCGTGCTGCCGGTGAGGAGTTTATCCTGTGGTGCGCAGAGTTTGCAAAGGTCAACAATATGAATATCACCGTCACCGTGTCTGACGATGTCAATCTGGCCAGCGATGCTGTAAAGGCATACCTGTAAGTACTTAAAAAATTTGGGAGCGGATTTTCCGCTCCCTTTTTTTGTTATAAAAATTTGCCAAGAAAACTTTGCAAAAAGTGCTTGACAAGTTTACTTGGCAATGCTATACTGACCTTGCAAAGAAAACTTGGCAAGGGGTTGACATTATGAATAAAGATGAAATTTTGAGAAAAGCCCGGGAAGAAAACAAGGGCGTGGATGAAGTAAAGCGTGCGGCGGAAAATGAATCTGCAAAGATTTCTTTGGCGATTGGTGCTGCGGTCTGTATGCTTATGAACCTTTTGGATTCTCTGTTTTTGCATACTGATGTGATTGGTGATACCTGTTGGATTATCTACGGCACAATGACTGCTTCCCAGTTATGGGTCGAAGGTATCTGCTTAAAAAAGAAGAGTTACTTGGTTGGCGCCGTACTAACCAGTATTTTTGTAACGCTGTTATTTGTTTTTCTGTTTATAGGGTAAGTAAATATGCGGGAAGAATTGATTTTATTGAACCGTGTGAAGGAAGCACGGACGGATGCCGGCCTTTCTCAAAGCCAATTGGCAGAAATGGTGGGCGTATCCCGCAATACCATCAGCTCCATCGAAACGGGGCAGTTCAGCCCAACCGCCAAGCTGGCGCTGGTTATCTGCATCGCATTGGATAAAAAATTCGAAGAGCTGTTCTATTTCGAATAATGAGGACAGGACCGTCGGGACGCCGGTCCCTACAAAGCAAAAGAGGCACCGTGACAACGGTGCTTTTTTGCGGGCGGATGATATCCGCCCCTACTACCTTGCAACATCTAAAACTATATGTCATTGCGAGCCGCTGAAAGCGGCGTGGCAATCTCATATAAAAAGCTGTACTTTGAGATTCCCACGCCAGTGTGATCACTGGCTCGGAATGACAAGGTGAACTTTAATCTGCTACAAAGTACTACAAGTATTATCGATAGAATCCGTAGGGGCGGCTATTAGCCGCCCGCAGACTTGGAAAAAATATTTACAACAAAACGACAGTGTGGTATAATAGCACAATCTGTGCGAAAGGAGGAGCATATTTTGGTTTCAAAACGCCATTCCTTAACGGAAGGCTCTATTTGGAAGGCGATGGTGCTGTTTGCCCTGCCGGTATTTCTGGGCAATATTTTTCAGCAGCTCTATAACGCCTTTGACGCCTGGTGCGTAGGCAATTACATAAACGATGACGCCCTGGCGGCGGTTAGCTCCTCCGGCAGTCTGATCTTTATGATGATCAGCTTTTTTAACGGCCTGGCTATGGGCGCCGGTGTGGTGATTGCCCGGGCATACGGCGCAGAAGACTACGAGGAAATGAGCAAAACTATCCATACCGCCATTGCCTTCGGTCTTGTCACCGGCGCACTGCTGACCGTTTTCGGCGTGGCGCTGACCCCCACGATCCTGCGCTGGATGGGAACCCCCAAGGAGGTTCTTCCCCAGTCCATCGAATATTTCCGCTATTTCTTCCTGGGCGGAATATTTACGGTTATGTTCAATATTTTTGTGGGTATTTTGCACGCGGTAGGCGACAGCAAGCACCCCCTTTACTATCTGATTTTCTCCACCTTTGTCAACATCGGTCTGGATATGCTGCTTGTGGCCATACTTGACTTTGGCGTGTGGTCTGCGGCGGTGGCTACCACCGCGTCCCAGGGAATCAGCGCGCTTTTGTGCTTTTTGCACCTGCTGCGCGTGGATGCCCCCTACCGGGTTCGTTTCCGTAAGATCCGTTTTCATAAGGGAAGTTTGGGAAAGATCATTCGTTACGGCCTGCCCTCCGGTGTGCAAAACAGCGTCATCGCCTTTGCCAATGTGGTGGTGCAGACCAATATCAACAGCTTCGGCAAGGCGGCTATGGCTGGCTGTGGCTCCTATTCCAAGCTGGAGGGCTTTGCGTTCCTGCCGGTCACCTGTTTTGCCCAGGCGCTATCCACCTTCGTGGGACAGAATCTGGGTGCGGGACAGCACCGCCGGGTAAAAAAAGGCGTGACCTTCGGCATCCTATGCAGTTGCACAATGGCCTTGGTAATCAGCGTATTTTGCTATATTTTTGCGCCTAAGCTCATCGGCGCATTCAGCGAAACGGCAGAGGCAATCAATTTCGGAACGGAGCATATGCGCACCATTTGCCGGTTCTACTTCCTGCTGGCCTTTTCCCATTGTGTAGCCGGTGTGCTGCGGGGTGCGGGCAAGACAACCGTGCCGATGTTTATCATGCTGGCCTGCTGGTGCGTTTTCCGGGTAAGCTACATCACAATCGCCCTTAAATTTGTCAACGAGCTGACCACAGTTTCCTGGGCGTACCCCATCACTTGGACGCTGAGCAGCATCATCTTTCTTATCTATCTGCTCAAAGCAGATTGGATCCACAATTTTGATAAAACCCTCAAAAAGGCTTGACCGTCGGGTCAAGCCTTTTTGTGCGTGATAAAATCTCCTTTGCGAGATTGTCGCGTTTTTTGTCAATTGGATAAGAAGGCTTCTGCCATATGGGCGGCCATGGCGCCGTCGGCTACAGCAGTTACGATTTGGCGAATGGGCTTACTCCGCACATCGCCAACGGCATACACGCCGGGGATGTTCGTCTGCGTATCCTCTCCGGCGATCACATAGCCGCCGTTGTCCAAATCCAGCTGGCCGGAAAACAGCTCCGTCGCAGGCTTTCTTCCGATGCTGACAAACAGACCGTCACAATCCAGCTGGGATTCTTCGCCGGTCAGAACATCGGTCAGCCGGACACCCGTAAGCTTTTGCTGATGCAACAGCTCCGTTACTTTGCTGTTCCAGCGAAATTCCACATTCTGCACCTTTTGCAGCATCTGGTGATAGACCTTTGTTGCCCGGAGGGTATCCCGGCGGTGTACCAAAATGACCTTCTCGGCGATGCGGCTCAAAAGCAGCGCATCGGCTGCGGCGGAGTTTCCACCGCCTACCACGACTACCGTCTTCCCCCGGTAAAACATACCGTCGCAGGCTGCGCAGTAGGCGACGCCCCGGTTGACCAAGGCCTTTTCCGAGGGCAATTCCAGCTCCTTGGGACCTGCACCGGTGGCAACTGCCACAGTTTTGCCGTAGAAGATACCGTCGGTGGTTTCGATGACCTTCGGCTCTGCCTGCAGGTCAACGCGAAGCACCTGGGCGTAGGCAGTTTCTGCGCCAAAGCGCTCGGCCTGTTTTTGCATATTCTCCGATAGCACATATCCGTCGATCCCTTCGGGGAAGCCGGGATAATTATCGATCTGCTCCGTCAATGCCATTTGACCGCCGGCGGAAAGTTTCTCAATCAGCACTACGCGCATCCCGGCGCGGGCGGCATACAGCGCTGCCGTATATCCCCCCGGTCCGCCGCCGAGGATGACCATATCATAAACTGGATGGGACATGGGGCTTCCTCCCTGTTTTAAAGATTTTTCTCGATGAATTGGGCAATGGCAGCCTGGGATTCCGGGGCGACCAGGAAGTCGGCAGCCTTTCCGTCTTTATACAGGATCAGCGTGGGAATCACTTCGATTTGCTCGGCGTGGGCAAGCTGGGGTTCTTCGTCGATATTCACCTTTGCCACCAAAAGACGCTGGCTGTATTCCTGGGCGATCCTGTCGTAGGCCGGGGCGATCCGGCGGCAGTAGCCGCACCAGGGTGCCCAATAATCCACTAAAACAGGTTTTTTCTCCTGGAGTAATTTTTGAAATTCTTCATTGGATAAATGGATAGCACTCATAAAATCTCTTCCTTTCTGTCTTTATCTGTGCTTAGTATAACCCAAAAAAAAGATTCTTTCTGTGATAAAATCACAGAATTGACAGCGCATCCAAATATCGCTATACTTGATTTTGGAAGGAGGATGGCGCTATGGATTTTCAAAGTTGTTTTCCCGTTTGGAATCAGCTGACGGCTGCGCAGCAAGAGCTGATTAACGGTACATTGCTCACACGAAAAGTCACAAAAGGCACCATGGTTCACAACGGCAATTTGGAATGCACCGGCCTTTTGGTGGTAAAAACCGGTCAGCTGCGGTCTTACATTCTTTCTGAAGAAGGTCGGGAAATCACCATTTACCGGATGTTTGATATGGATCTTTGCGTGCTGTCGGCCTCCTGCATCATCCGCTCGATCCAGTTTGAGATTATGATCGAAGCGGAAAAGGATACGGAGCTTTGGATCATCCCGCCCGGGGTCTATAAAAAAATAATGGAGGAATCTGCCCCGGTGGCGAATTACACCAACGAACTGATGGCCACCCATTTTTCCGATGTGATGTGGCTGATGGAGCAGATCATGTGGAAAAGTATGGATAAGCGGGTGGCGGCTTTTCTGTTGGAGGAATGCGCCATTGAAGGCACAAACAAGCTGAAAATCACCCATGAGGTGATTGCAAATCATTTGGGTACCCACCGGGAGGTGGTCACGCGGATGCTTCGCTACTTCCAAAGCGACGGTCTGATCGCCCTTTCCCGGGGAACGGTGGAAATTCTAAACGAAGAAAAGCTGGAAGCACTATAATAAACTGGGGTTATCTCGCGATAACCCCAGTTTTTTAGCTTCTGGCCATACCATCTACGCTGAGCACAACGCCGGTGATGTAGGAGGCTTCCTCGGAGGATAGAAATACGAAGGCATTGGCGATATCCTCTGGCTTTCCGATGCGGCGCAGCGGGATCCGCTGGATCATCGGCTCGATCACCTCTTTGGGAACGGCCTTCATCATATCCGTTTCGGTAATTCCGGGGGCTACTGCATTGACCCGAATACCCTTGGGACCCAACTCTCTTGCCAAAGATACGGTCATACCGTTCACGGCAAATTTGGATGCGGGGTAAGCAAAGCCACTGGGCTGGCCGGATATGCTGACCATAGACGAGGTGTTGAGGATCACACCGCTGCCCTGCTCTGCCATATATTCCGCGGCTGCCCGGGTGGCATTGAAAACGCCTTTCACATTCAGGTCCATAACCTTATCGAAGGTTTCTTCGGTGTAACTGAGTAAAGGCGTGCTTTCCGACATACCGGCATTGTTCACCAAAATATCTATGCGCCCATACTGGGATACCACCTCCCGGAAGGCTTCCCGGACAGATTCCAGACTGGTAAGGTTGGGACTGATCCCAGCCACAGTTGCATGGGGATATGCTTCCTTCAGTTTGGCCACCGCTTTTTCCGCGGTTGCCGGAGAGCTGGCCGTAAGGATGACCTTTGCCCCCTCTTGTAAAAATCTTTCTACGGTTGCATAACCGATGCCCCGGCTGCCGCCGGTGATAACAGCTACTTTATCTTTTAAACGCATATCGCGCACCTCCTTGTTCTTTGTATTTATAGTATGACCCATTGGCAAACATTTTTCTGTGATAAAGTCACATAACGGCAAAAAAGATTCGAAAAGGGTCCATGAAGAACGAATGGGGTCGAAATACGGGAATTTACAAAGGGATTGTGTTGTGTTATAATAGAAACATCGAGGTGATGAAAAACTATGATGATTTTTGTATTCGTGCTGTATTCCGTCTTGGTCGGTTTTCTGTCCAACAGTTATGTTTTGATCCAGCGAGCGCCGCAATGCCTAGCCTTTTTGGTGCCGATTTTTCTGTTAATCAACTTGTTCACCAGCTGTTTGTTCCTAAAAACCCGCAATAAGCGGCTTAAAATCTGTTTCCACGGGACAGTTTTGTTGGTGTCCTTTTACATATCGGTAATCGCATCTGTTGCTTTTCATATTTTCCTCGCCATAAACACATTGCCGGATAACTATATGACGCTGATTTGGAGCATGGTATTGTGTTATTGTGTGAATTTCATCATATTCTGGAACGGCATTATTTGCGTATATTTGACCTCGCAACAGTTGGGCATTAAGATCCGAGTGGTGGGAATCATTTGCGGTATGATCCCCATTGCAAACTTAATTGCGCTGTTTTTCATCATCAAAACAACCGCTGGGGAATGTCTGTTTGAAATCAAGAAAGAGAGAATCAACGCGAACAGATTCGACCAGAGCATTTGTTCGACAAAATATCCCATCCTTTTGGTTCACGGTGTCTTTTTCCGGGACACGCAGTATTTTAACTACTGGGGAAGAATCCCCCAAGAACTGGAAATGAACGGCGCAACCGTATTTTACGGCAATCATTCCTCTGCGGCCTCCATTGCAGACAGTGCCGCCGAAATCAAAACACGAATTGCCGAAGTGTTATCGGAAACGGGCGCGGAAAAAGTCAATATTATCGCCCATTCCAAGGGCGGTCTGGATTGCCGCTACGCCATTGCCAATTTAGGCGTTGGCGAGCAGGTGGCCTCCCTTACAACCATTAATACGCCCCATAGAGGCTGTTTGTTCGCCGATTACTTATTGACGCAATTTTCCCCTAAAATCAAGAATAGGGTGGCAAATACCTACAATGCAGCGCTTAGAAAATTCGGTGATTCCAACCCGGATTTTCTCGCCGCGGTCCAGGATCTGACCAACGCCTCCTGCCAGCAGATGTTCGCCGAAATGCCCACCCCCCAAGGCATTTACTGCCAAAGCGTTGGCTCGGTGTTAACCAAGGCAACAGGCGGCAAATTCCCGTTAAACCTGTCATATCATCTGGTTAAGCATTACAGCAGCAAAAACGACGGCCTGGTCAGCGAGCAGTCCTTCAAATGGGGAGAAAACTACATTCTTTTAAGATCCCAGGAAAAACGGGGAATATCCCATGGCGATATGATCGACCTGAACCGACAGAATTTCAAAGGCTTTGATGTCAGAGAATTTTATGTGCAGTTAGTGAGCGATCTGAAAAACAAAGGCTTGTAAACCACTTAGAATCCAATGGCTTGATAAAATAATATTACAGGCGGTGTTTCGTGGAATGAACGATCTCCCAAATCGAAAACCGATTCGCATAGAAAATTACGATTATTCCACCCCCGGGGCGTATTTTATTACGGTCTGCACCGCAAACCGGGAGAAAATCTTCTGGTCTGACCGTAGGGGCGAACTGTGTTCGCCCGCCAATGTACCGTTGTCGGATATTGGAATTATTGTAGATAACGAAATTAAAAAGTTAAATTCTGTGTATGATGCTGTTCGGGTTGATAAGTATTGCATTATGCCGGATCATATTCATATGATTCTTGTCATTGATACCGACGAAGACGGGCGAACACAGTTCGCCCCTACGATATCACGGGCAATTAAGCAATTTAAAGGATCAATTACGAAGCAAGTAGGAAGACCTATTTGGCAGAAATCCTTTTATGACCATGGAATTCGCAACCAACAGGATTATGATGAGATTTGGCAGTATATTGAGAACAATCCATTGAAATACGCATTAAACCGGACACTATAATGGTGTCCGGTTTTTTCGCGGGCGCACGCAGTGCGCCCCTACGGTATTATTTGTAGATCTGTTCGTAGGGGCGACCTTTGGTCGCCCGTTAAAACAATGTGGTTATCCAATAAATCAAGCCATACACTACGGATGCAGAAACGCCATATACGATCACCGGGCCGGCGATTGTGAACATCTTTGCGCCGACGCCGAGGATGAAGCCTTCTGCTTGTGTCAACTTAGGACCCATTACTTCGTGTTCTATTAGGACTCGTTTTGATAATTGGAACCTCACCGCAAACAGAAATAGCTTTTTCCAAATCAAAGAAGATTTCTTTTTCGATCATATCTTCATCAAATTCTTGAATGTCAAACCCACAAATATTTCTGTCCGCATAGAATCTGTTCTTTATTACAGTTCCTTCCAACAACACATCGTCATCTAAGTACCACGCGGTTTTGCTATTTTTCATAGTGCATTCCTCCAATGAGATTATGATACCGCAAAAACGAAAAACCTGCAACCGTAGTTGCAGGTTTTGAGCATTTTTCTGCTTTTTCAAATGATTGCCTAAAATAAGGTCGTTATCCAATAAATCAAGCCATACACTACGGATGCAGATACGCCGTACACGATCACCGGGCCGGCGATTGTGAACATCTTTGCGCCGACGCCGAGGATGAAGCCTTCGGTTTTAAATTCCACGGCGGCGGAGGATACGGCGTTGGCAAAGCCTGTGATGGGAACCAATGTGCCTGCACCGGCGTGTTTGGCTAAATTATCGTAAAGGCTCAGACCTGTGAACAGGGCGGAAAGCGCTACCAAGGTCATAGAGGCAACGGTGGAGGCTTGCTTCTGTTCCAATCCTAAATAGCTATATAAATTGATCAGCGCCTGTCCCAAGGTACAGATCAAACCGCCTATAAGGAACGCTTTTAGGCAGTTTTTCCAGATAGGGGATTTTGGCGACATATTCTGCACCAGTTTTTCGTACTGCTTTTCGGTCATAAAAACATCCCTCCGGCACTATTTTGCCCGAGGGATGTTAAAATATGCAAATGGATTGATTATCGAAATCCTATGTCATTGCGAGGGCGCTTGCGCCCGTGGCAATCTTTATGTAAGAGCCTATTTTTTGAGATTCCCACGCCAGTGTGCGCACTGGCTCGGAATGACAAAGGAAGGTCATATCAAGATTAATGATATTTTCGGGCAGTCCGGGAGGCCTGCCCCTACAAATTCTTATGAAAATTAAGCCTGCAAAGCGGCGTCATAGACGGCGTTTTTGGGCAGGTTCAGCTCCTGGGCGGTCTGCTTGACCGCATCTTTCCGGCTCAAGCCTTGCGCCATCAGTTCCTCCACTCGGCTTTTGGCATCCTGGGCGGTTGCGGTTTCCTCCTCCTGCTCCGGCGCACCAGCCACCACCAGCACAAACTCGCCCTTGGGCGCTTGCTGCTGATACAATTCGATGGCGCCGTTTAAGGTGGTGCGGATCACTTCCTCGTGGAGCTTAGTCAGCTCCCGGCACAGGCTGATGGGGCGGTCGCCGCCGAAGGCCTCTGCCATACTTTCCAAGGTGGCGGGCAGCTTATGGGGCGCTTCGTAAAAGATCATAGTTCTTTTCTCAGTTTTTAGGCTTTCCAGATGCTCCTTGCGGCTCTTTTTGGCGGTGGAGAGGAAGCCCTCAAAGCAAAATCTGCCGGTGGCCTGCCCGGAAATGCTCAGGGCGGTGATCACGGCGCAAGGGCCGGGAATGGCGCAGACGGTGATGCCCTGTTCGGCGCATTGCTTGACTAAGTCCTCGCCGGGGTCAGAGATGGCAGGGCTGCCTGCATCGGAAACCAAGGCGCAGGTTTCACCGGCTAAGATCCGTTCTACAATTTGATTGCCCTTTTGAGCCTTGTTATGCTCGTAGTAGCTGACAAGGCTCTTTTTAATGCCCAAGTGGTTGAGCAGCTTCAAGGTGACACGGGTATCCTCGGCGGCAATAAAATCGGCCTCTTCCAGAGTTTGCCGGCAGCGGATGGAGATATCCCCCAAATTGCCGATGGGGGTGGGGACAAGGTATAACATTCCGGCCATTGGGTTGACCTCCTTACAGATGATAAAGGGATTTGTAGTATTCGGTGGGGGTGCCGTCGGGGTGGTGCAGGGCGGCTTCTTCCCAAAGCATACCCGGTTTTGCACCCTTGCGGCATTGCAGCAGCACAAGGCTCACCGGGCCGCCCTCTTTGTGCCGCAGGAGCAGCAGCCGCTTGGGTTCTAATTTGTTGGCAGCGGCGTGGTGGCAGAGCGAACCCAACTGCTCCGGCTTATGGACCACATAGAAATCGCCGCCGTATTGCAGCGCCCAGGCGGCGGCTTTGCACAGGTCAGCTAAGCTGCAACTGTCGGTGTGCCGGGCGAGGGGTGTGGTCTTACTTTGCGGGCCGCCGGTGAAATAGGGAGGATTGGAAACGCAGACCTGAAAAGCTCCGGGCGTCAAAAAGTCTGGGATGGTTTTTAAGTCTGCGCATATACTGGTTAAACGATGGTCGATGGCGTTTTGCCGGGCGTTGCCCAAGGCTGCTTCGTGGGCATTTTCCGAAAGCTCAATGCCTGTGACGGCGCAGTCGCCGAATCGGGCGCACAGCAAAAGACCTAATGTTCCGCAGCCGGAACCCAAATCCAAAACCTTGGCATTTTTGGGAAGCTTGGCAAAGCCTGCCAGGGCGATGGAATCCGTACTTAAAGGGAATGCGCCTTCGCACAGCTCCAGAGTGAATCCGTTATGCAGTTTTTCCAACCATGATCCCCCCTGAAATGATATATTGCCCTTTTGGAAGAGTTACCGAATATAGTGTCATCCTGAGCAAGCAACGCGCGTCGAAGGATCTACTGGCCAACCGATGGTTGCGCGCCAATAATCGGTGCGAAGATTCTTCGACTTCGCTTCGCTCCGCTCAGAATGACACAACAACACGGCTGTTTGCAAGAGATTGCCACGCCGCAAAGCGGCTCGCAATGACAACGGTTTATTTGCACATTAGAAAAAAACCTGCGCCGCCGGGAATCCGGAGCGCAGGCGGATAGCAAGATCGGAGAATCAGCCTTCCTCGATTGCTTCGACAGGGCAGTTATCGACGCAGGTGCCGCAGTTGACACAGATGTCAGCATCGATGACATACTTCTCGTCGCCCTCAGAGATAGCCTCTACGGGGCAGTTATCAGCGCAGCTGCCGCACTTAACGCAAGCGTCAGTGATGATGTAAGCCATGATTTTCCCTCCAATTAAGTAGTATCATTATAGCCGGTTTCCCGGCGCAAATCTATTTTAACATGAATTTGCCAAAAAGCAATCGTTTTTTTAAAAAAAGAGCGGTATATTTTTTGTGTGCCATGGCAAGACTTTTTCGACAGACAAAATGCTATAGCGCAAGGAGGGGAAATGGCTGTGCGGTACAGTTTTGCATCGCAGCAGGTTCTGGCCGCTGCGGCGGGATGCTCCCGAGCCATGGGTCACAGCTTTGTAGGCAGTGAGCATTTGCTGCTGGCTCTGTGCGACGATGAGGGCATGTCCGGGCAATTGCTGCGGTTTGCGGGAATGCCCCGGGAGCTTGCGGAGAAAACCGTGCTGCTCCTGCGGGGGGTGGGGACACCCCAGTTACCGCTGCCCCAGGGATTTTCTCCCAATGCCCAGAAAATTTTGCGGGATTCCGGCGCTGAGGCAATGGCGCAGCGGGAAAGCCAGATTCAGCCGGTGCATATTTTCCTTTCCCTGCTGCGCCGGGAGGATTGTTTTGCCGCTCAGGTGCTGCTCCTGGGGGGGATTGACCGGGAGTGGATGTTTTCAAGAGTTGTGGAGCTTTTGCATCAGTCAGCAGCGCAAAGGCCAAAAAAGGAGGCGTTTACAACGAAACTGTTAGACCAATTCAGCGAGGATCTGATCCAAAAGGCTGCCACGATGGATCCGGTGATCGGCCGGCAGCAGGAGATCGACACGGTAATCGGGATCTTGTGCCGTAAGAATAAGAACAATCCCGCCCTGATCGGCGAGCCGGGTGTGGGCAAAACCGCCATTGCGGAGGGATTGGCGCAGCGTATGGCAGCGGGGAATGTGCCACCCCAGCTGAAAAATAAACGGCTGGTCAGTTTGAATATGGCAAATTTGGTGGCAGGCACCAAGTACCGCGGGGAATTCGAGGAGCGGCTGCGGGATGTGCTGGCAGAGATCCGCCGCTGCGGGGATGTGATTCTCTTTGTGGATGAAATGCACACCATCGTGGGTGCCGGCGCGGCAGAGGGAGCGATTGATGCTGCCAACATCTTTAAGCCCACCTTGGGCCGGGGAGAACTGCAGATGCTGGGCGCTACCACTTTGGAGGAATACCGAAAATACATCGAAAAAGATCCGGCGCTGGAGCGGCGTTTCCGCCCCGTGCGGGTGGAAGAGCCGACGCATCAGGCAGTTATGGAGATCCTGCGGGGGCTACGGCCCGGTTTGGAGCGCCATCACCGGGTGCGGATCTCCGACGAAGCGCTCAGCGAGGCGGTGCGGCTGTCGGTGCGGTACTTGCCGGATCTGTTTTTGCCGGATAAGGCTATCGATCTGCTGGATGAGGCGGCGTCCCATCTGCGGATGGAGGAGATGCTGGCACTGCGGCAAAATTCCCGCTTGCTGCTGGAACAGGAACTGACGGATGCGGTGAAAAGCAGCCAGTTTGAGCGGGCGGCGGAAATTCGGGACAAAATGCAGAAAATTGCGGCGAAAACATTAGATTCCCGGCGGGCCAAAACCGTCACCGGGGCGGATATTGCCTGGGCAGTATCCATGCGCACAGGGATTCCCGCAGGCAGGCTTTCTGAGGATATGCGCCACCGGCTGCTGCACTTAGAGCAGACGGTTCGCGGACAGATCATGGGGCAGGAGCAGGCGGTGGAGCAGGTGTGCCGGGCGGTGCGCACCGGTCTTTCCGGGATACGGGACGAAAACCGGCCGGTGGCGTCGATCTTGCTCACAGGACCTACAGGCGTTGGCAAAACGGAGCTTTGCCGCGTACTGACCCGGGAGCTTTACGGCAAAGAGGATGCTATGATCCGGCTGGATATGTCGGAATTTATGGAAAAGCACGCCGTTGCCCGGCTCATCGGCGCGCCCCCCGGCTATGTCGGCTACGAGGAGGGCGGTAAGCTCACGGAAGCGGTGCGGCGCAGGCCCTATTGCCTGGTGCTGCTGGATGAACTGGAAAAGGCCCACCCCGATGTATGCGGCATTTTGCTGCAAATTATGGAGGAGGGCGTGCTCACCGACTCTACCGGCCGGCGGGTCAGCTTCCGCAACGCGGTGGTGGTGATGACTTCCAATGTGGGAGGTCAACTGAAAACTGACGGCCTGGGATTCCAGCCGGCGGACGGCTCTCACAAAATGATGGATGCGCTGCAGCAGCAGTTTGCGCCGGAGTTTTTAGGGCGTTTGGACTGTGTTGTGTGCTTCAAAAAGCTGGAAAGTGCCGATTTGGAGCGGATCACGGAGAAATATTTGGGTATGCTCAAGGGGCGCTTGCGGGAAAACGGCATCCAGCTTTCGCTGCCGGAGGAGCTGGCGGCATCTATCGGGGCGGCGGGTACGGCCCGGGGCGGTGCGCGGAATCTGCGGCGGCTGGTGCAGGAGCGGGTGGAAGCGCCGCTGGCGGATTTCCTGCTGTCTTGCGGCAAAAAACCGGCGAAAATCCGCAGCACAATGGAAAAGGAAACGGTTCGTTTTTGGTAGTAAGCAGGGGTGGCGTTGCGCCACCCCTAAAACCGTTTGACATTTTCCCAATCCGGTGATAGAATGAATGCACTGCAATAGGAAGATACATTGGATTTAGGCGATGTCCCCTCGGTGAAGGTTTTTAAGAGTTGACAGTTGACAGTGGAAAGTGGACAGTTATGGAACAGACGGTAGAAAGAAAAAGCTTTTTGTTCGCAGTTCGGATTGTAAAACTGAGTAATCACCTGAATACAACTGAGAAAGAATATGTCCTTTCCAAGCAATTACTGCGTTCGGGAACCAGTATTGGTGCCAACATCGCAGAAGCAGAACAAGCCCAAAGTAAGGCAGATTTCATTTCCAAAATGAACATCGCATTGAAAGAAGCGGTAGAAACAAACTACTGGCTACGCTTACTCCAGGCAACGGACTTCCTGTCCGAGACAGAATTTATGTCAATTTACAGTGATTGCAGAGAATTGGAAAAAATGTTGACAGCAATCGTAAAAACCGCAAAACAATAACTGTCAACTGTCCACTCTCCACTTTCAACTGAATATGCGGGCATGGTGGAATTGGCAGACACGTTGGATTTAGGTTCCAATGGGCGACCGTGCAGGTTCGAGTCCTGTTGCCCGCACCAAATATAAAAGAGGAGGCCGAAGGCTTCCTCTTTTATATTTCTGATAGAGAAAAACAGGACTCGAACCCATCTAAATGCAACACGCCGGGGGCGTGTTGCTGGTTTCCGGCTGGACGGAAACCACTCCATAATTTTCTCCAACGGAGAAAATGCAAATCGAGTCCTGTTGCCCGCACCAACAAAGAAGCCTGATTTGTTTACCAGACAAATCAGACTTTTTTGAGTGATGCGTTCCTTCGGAACGTGATGCGCACTGCGTGCGTGATGCAGGCTTCGCCCGTGATGCACGCCTTCAGCGCGTGTGGAACGCATCGCATCACCTATCACAGCAAAGCTGCATCACTTATCACTTATTTGCAAAACATAGTGATTTATGATATAATCATAAAAAAGCGAGGTGTGCATTATGTCTGAATCGAAACTTAGAGAACTTTCTATGGAATTTTCCGTTGAAATTATTGAGTTGGTTAAGTATTTAAAGTCTATCAAAGAATCCATCATCTCCAATCAGATCGGCAGAAGTGGAACAAGCATAGGTGCCAACATTCACGAAGCACAATATGCACAAGGCAAGAAGGACTTTATTTCCAAACTTGAAATTGCCTTGAAAGAAGCAAGCGAAACCGGCTATTGGCTTGAACTCTTGTATAGAACACATTATATTAATGAGCAAACTTTTAAAACGCTTTCTTCCAAATGTACATCCTTAAGAGCTATGTTAATCGCTTCCTGCCGCACAGCAAAGGAGAATGTGAAATGAATTTTCCTAAAGTTTTGGACAATGCTTGTGTATTATACTATACATTGCAAGATAATTATGGGACTGTGCGCTACACCACAGGG